>NZ_DAMDLU010000246.1:0-1512 GCF_032084865.1 Microbacterium sp. | reverse complement strand
CACCCGGGGTTGCATAGACTCGAAGCGGTGGTGCGGCCCTGCTCCCGATGCCGCCGGACCGCCGGGAGGACGACGCTCGAGTGCTCACGCGAAGGATCTTCGGCTGGTCGCGTCTGGCGACCGCGGCCGTGTGCATCGCGGCGCTCGTGCACCGGATGCTGTGGGGCATGGGCTCGCAGACCCTCGCCGGCGCGAACTTCTTCGCGTATCTGACGATCCAGTCGAACACCGCGTTCGCCGCGCTGGCTCTCGTCGCCGGGGTCATCGCCCTGCGCCACGACGAGGATCCGACGTGGCTGACCACCGCGCGCGCCCTCGTGCTCAGCTGGACGATCACCGCCGGTCTCGCGTTCGCTCTCATCGTGTGGCAAGCCGGCGAGCACGGCATCCCGATCACCGTCCCCTGGTCTGACGTCGTGCTGCATTTCGTGCTGCCGGCATGGACCGTCGTCGCCTGGGTGTTCGGACCGGGCCGGCGTGCCGCGTCGTGGCGCGTGGTGCCCTTCGTGCTGCTGTATCCGGTGGTGTGGGGCGTCTTCACGATCTGGCGCGGCAGTGTGATCGGGTGGTACCCGTACTACTTCCTCGACCTGCGGCAGGTGTCGGGACTGGGCGAGATGGTGCTCAGCTGCGCTCTGGCCCTGGCGATCTTCGCCGCGGTCGCGGTCGCGCTCGTGCTGCTCAGCAAGGTGCGCCCGACGGTGCCGCCGTGGGGTGAGATCAGCCCTCGTCCGCTGCCGGCTCTGCGAAGAACACGAGCGATGCTCGAGCGGCGGCCGTCGCGTCGCGCTCGCTGAGCGCGGCGAACTGCTCGGCGTCCGAACCGCCGACGAGACCGACGAGCACCGGCTCGCCGGTGAACGGCTGGAGGTTCAGCCACGTGCGGATCAGCGCGTCACCGCCGACGACGTGCCAGACGGTCGCCTCGGTCGTCCAGAACGCCTCGTCGAAGCGCATCCAGACGGTCTCGATGAAACCGGATGCCAGTGCGGCGATCGCCCCGCGATGCGAGAAGGGCAGCGCAGGCGCGAACTCGATGCCCTGCTTCTGCAGCACCCCGAGCGGTGCGGTGACGATCACGCGGTCGAACGAGAGTGCTTCGCCCGTGCCGAGGCGCAGGCTCACGCCGCGATCGTCGTACGCGATGCGCGAGACGGGCGACGCTGTCGCCACCTTCACGCCGTCGAGCTGCTCGTCGAGGAACGCGTCGAGGTCGCCGATCACGCCGTGCACCGCATCGGCCGGGAAGGCGGGCGGGTACCAGCTCGAGGCGCGCGACGGGTCGGCGCCGGTCATCGCCGCCATCCAGGCGAGGGATGCCGTGAGCGCCGGGTCGTCGAGGTTCGCACCGTTCGCGGCGAGCGCGTCGGCGATCGGCGCGTCGGATGCCTGCGCCTCGGCCTTCTCGAGAGCCTGGGCGATCGGCGCGCCGTCGAGAGCGGGCGCCTCGCCGTCGACGGTCCATGCCGTCGGGGTGTCGAGTGCGAGCGTGCGGTCGCCCAGGTCGACGAG
>NZ_DAMDLU010000245.1:0-1514 GCF_032084865.1 Microbacterium sp. | reverse complement strand
GGAGTCGGAACGGCGCCGGGTGCGGCAGGTCGCGCAGGCGGCTGCCGGCGTGATGGGCGCGCACGGGACGGACGGCGATGTCGGGGTGTCCCAGGCGTGCGCCGGAGAACGTCCGGCCGAGCGCGTCGACGAGTGGGGCGTCGCTGCGCCAGTTGACCGGCAGCGTGCGCCGCTCGGTGGCGGTGCCGGCGGCCCGCAGATAGGTGAAGACGTCGCCACCGCGGAAGGCGTAGATCGCCTGCTTGGGGTCGCCGATCAGCACGAGTGTCGCGACGCCGCGGAACGCCCGGTCGAGGATGTTCCACTGCACTGGGTCGGTGTCCTGGAACTCGTCGACCAGCACGACCTTCCAGCGGTGACGCATGAGCGACCGGGCGGGGGAGTCGGCCTGCTCGAGGACGGACTCGAGGCGCTTGAGCAGGTCGTCGTAGTCGAGCAGCCCCAGCTCGCGCTTGCGCTGGTCGAGGCGGTGGCGCACGACCTGGGCGAACCGGACGCGGACGCCCGCGGAGGACTCGGGGTCGGCGTCCACGGGGACGAGGGTCGCGTGGGGGTCGGCGATCACGGCGCGGGCCAGCTCGCGGGCCTGGCCGTGGGACATCGCCGGGTCGTCCTCGCGGGCGTACTTGGCGACATAGAGGTCGTCGACGACCTGGTCGACGAGTGCCGTGAGGTCGTCGGTCAGCTCGGCCGAGCCGTCGGAGTCGCCGGCCGTGCCCAGACTGCGCAGCACGGTCTGGCAGAACTGGTGCGTCGTCGCGATCGTGGCACCGTCGAAGTCGGCCAGGGCGGTGCGCAGCCGCCGGCGCCGGGCGGCGAGCTCCTCGTCGGGGACGTCGGTGAGCAGGCGCAGCAGCGGATCGGGGCCGGCACGGTGAACATCGGGGTGGGCCAGGGCGGCCTCGGCGGCGACCAGCTGGTCGCGGACCCGCTCGCGCATCTCTCGGCTGGCGGCACGCCCGAACGTGATGACGAGCAGCTCGGGCAGGGTGACGACGCCCTCGGCGACGTAGCGCGTGACGAGCGCGCCGATCGTCCAGGTCTTGCCGGTGCCGGCGCTGGCCTCGAGCAGGGTCGTGCCCGACGGCAGCGGATCGGTGATGTCGAAGGCGGGCAGGGTCGTTTCGGTCACAGCGCGGCCTCCTGCTGGTGGTCGAGCGCGCCGTCCCACAGACGCGGGGCCCACCGCGTGAAGCCGTCGTCGACGAGCGTCCCGAACGCGACGTCGCGACCCCACACCCGGACGATCTCCTCGGCGTCGCGCTCGGGCGGTGGACCGAACCTGCCGGGGGAGCGGCGCCACTCGTTCGCGGCGAGCCGCTCGGCCGCGCGGGGGCCGAGGTTGCGCAGCTTGCTCGAGTAGAGGAACGCCAGCTCGACCGGCAGCGGCAGGGGACGCACCAGTGCGAGGTCGCGCAGCTCGACGAGGTCGGCGAGCAGGCCGACCGCCTCGTGGCGGTCGGCGGGTGCCCGCGTGACCAGCTGGGCGGTCCCGCGCCCGATCTTCCCCGCGG
>NZ_DAMDLU010000244.1:0-1515 GCF_032084865.1 Microbacterium sp. | reverse complement strand
GGTGCTCGGCGGGCGGCCGGGGGTGGATGCCGCGTCAGCCGTCACGGCGCCCCGAAGCCGAGTCGTTCCAGGATCCGCTGCCCTTCGGGTCCGCGCACGAACTCGGTGAAGAGGGCTCCGGTCTCATCCGCGTCCTTGAGAGCGACGATCGGATAGCGGTTGACGACCTCGTCGGCGCCCTCCGGTGCGAAGCTCTGCACCGCGTCGTCGCCGATCACGTCGGTGGCGTAGACGAGTCCGGCATCCGCCTCTCCCGCGGCGACCTTCTGCAGCACGGCTGTGACGTTCTGCTCGAGGCTCGCCGGGGCTACCTGCACGCCCGCCGTCTCGAGCAGCGTCGCGGACGCGGCGCCGCAGGGCACCTGGGGCGCGCAGAGCACGGTCACCGCATCGGTGAGGTCTGCGAGCGTCTTCACGCCTGCAGGGTTGCCGGTCGGCACCGCCACGACCAGCGTGTTCGTGGCGAACAGCTGCTGGTCGGCCGCGAGCCCGCTGTCGACCAGCGACTGCATGCTGCGCTCGTCGGCGGTGGCGAGCACGTCGGCCCGCGCGCCCTCGATCAGCTGAGTCACCAGCGTGCTGGATCCGTCGTACACGATCGGGTTCACGGTGACACCCGGGTACTTCTTCTCGAACGACTCCGCGATCTCATCGAACGCGGTGCGCAGCGATGCGGCGGCGAACACCGTCACCTCGCCGGTCGGAGCGGGCTGCTCCGTGCCGGATCCGGAGTTCTCCCCTTTCGGATCGAGGCGGTCGTCGCCGGGCGCCGCTGCCGTGCATCCGGTGAGCAGCAGCATGCCGAGCAGGGCGGCGATCCCGACTCCCCGCAGCCTCATCGCAGCATCTCCTTCGGTGTCTCGACGATCACGTTCGTCGCCTTGATCACGGCAGACGCGAGCGACCCGGGCTGCAGATCGAGCTGGCGAGCCGCCTCGGACGACAGCAGCGACACCACGCGGTGCGGACCGGCCTGGATGTCGACCTGCGCCATCACCCCATCGATCTGCACCCGCGTGACGAGGCCGGTGAAACGGTTGCGTGCGCTGGAGAGCAGATCGGAATCGTCGCCGGGGGCGTCGGCCAGGCGCTGGGCGTGCTCGGCGAGAGCGGTTCCGGGGATGCGCGCGGGGGAGTCACCGGTCACGGGCAGAGCACCGTGATCGATCCAGCGCCGCACGGTGTCGTCGCTGACACCGAGCAGGCGCGCGGCATCGGCGATGCGATAAGAGGTCATGGGCTGACTCTAGCCCGGTATCTCCGCACATTCAGACTATGCGGCGTAATATTCACGCATCTGCGGCTATGACAGGGTGCTGTCGACGCGCTCGATGGGCCGGTTTCGTCGCGATGCTCGCTCGGCGCGCGGGGGAACCGTACGCTCGCAGTATGCCTCTGCCGCCTCTCGTCGAGCCCGTCGACGTCCTGAGCGACGCCGAACGTCTGCGCACCGCGCGCCATCAGGTGCTCGTCGGCCTGGGCGAGATCGGACAGCGCCGCCTGCGCGCCGCCCAC
>NZ_DAMDLU010000243.1:0-1683 GCF_032084865.1 Microbacterium sp. | reverse complement strand
GCTGCACCCCACCCCCGCGGCGTCGCGCGGGCGCCGCAGCGGCATCCTTCTTCCGCGTCTTCGGGATCGTCCGCGTCTTCTCGATCGTCGCCATCATCGTCTCTCTCCCACGGTGGCTCCCATGCTCGCGGCGAGCTCGAGCGCCCACCGGTCCACACCCGATTCGCGCACACCCCTGCCGAGCGCGAACGCGGCCAGCGGATCGGCGTGTGCGGTCGGCACGCCGAGCGCTCGACTGAGCACCGGCGCCAGTCCGATCAGGCGGCTGCCGCCGCCGGTCAGCAGCACGCGTGCGATCGGGGTGTCGGGGTGCGCCCCGACGTAGAAGTTCAGGGTGTTGCGAATGCTGTCGATCAGCGCCGCGACGTTCTCGCGCAGCACGGTCTCGGCCTCGATGTCGCGAGCGTTGGTCGCGCCGCCCTGCAGGCCGCGGCTGATCTTGTCGTGCTCGGCCTCGGCGAAGTCGATGCCCAGGGCGCGCTCGATGCTGCGGGTGATGTCGTCGCCACCGCTGGGCACCATGCGCACGAACTCCGGGGTGGTGCCGTTCGCGATGACGACCGTCGTGCTCGACGCGCCCACGTTGATGATGGCCTGAGCCTGCCCGGGGGTGCCGGGCAGGATGCGCAGCAGCGAGAACCCGGCGAAGTCGATGGCGTCGACGAAGCGGCCGGAGCGCTCGATCGCGTTGACGGTCGACTCGAGGCTGCTGCGGGCGGTGGCCACCAGCAGGCCCTCCTGCTTCGCGCTGCCGTCGGCGGCGGGGCGCAACGGAAGGAAGTCGAGCACGGCGTCGTCGAGGTCGATCGGCACCTGACCCTCGACGGCGAAGCGCAGCGCGGCGCGGTTGCCGGCGAGTTCGGGCAGAGCGACCTCGCGCACGACCACCTTGCGGTTGCCGAGGGCCAGGGCGACCTTCTTGGTCGTGAAGCCGCCGCTGCGCCACAGGTCTTTGAGTGCGGCGATGCCGCGGCGCTCGTCCACGATCTCGCCGTCGAACACCGTGCCCTCGGGCAGGTCGACGGCGGCGAAACGGGTGATCTTGGGTCGAGCGGTGTACGGAGCGTCGATCTGCACGCCGCGCAGGGTGCGGCGACTCAGATCGAGAGCGACGACGGCTGCCATGGTGGTCCTTAGCTGGTTCGGTGGGGGGAGAAGTCGGGATGCCGGGTTCAGGAGAGCCCGGTGAGGCTCAGGTAGAGGTCGGCGAGAGTCGGTCCGGCGGCGATGCCGATGGCGGCGCCGAGCAGCATGAACGGACCGAACGGCACGCCGGACCTGCGGCCGGCTCGGCCGGTGAGCATCAGCACGCCGCCGACCACCCCGCCGACGACGAAGGCGCTGAAGCCGCCGACGATGAGCTGCGGCCAGCCGAGCCAGGCGAGCAGCATGCCGAGCGAGCCCGACAGCTTCACGTCGCCCAGACCCATCCCGGCCGGGTAGGCGAGGGCGAGCAGCAGGTACATGCCGCCGAGCGCGATCAGGCCGATCGCGGCCTGCAGCATCCGCCCCCACTCGCCGGTCACCCACGACGCCGCGAGCAGCGCCACCGCGGTGATCGGGTAGGCGGGCAGCGTGATCACGTTCGGCAGGCGGTGGTGATCGACGTCGATCAGTGCCAGCGCGAGGCCGCCGGCGGCCCAGATCAGCAGCGCCGGGGCGACCGCCGGCGGCAGGTCGCCG
>NZ_DAMDLU010000242.1:0-1704 GCF_032084865.1 Microbacterium sp. | reverse complement strand
CGATACCGCCGCCGGGCGCCTGGCCGTGCTGCTGAACCGCGCCGACGTGCTCGACCTGCCGGACGACGCCGTGCGCTCACGCGGGTCGCTGGCGCTGGAGTCGGTCGCGGGCCGCTCGCCGCTGAGTCCGCTGCCGATGCACGGGTTCAACCTGCTCGAGGTGACGCCGCAGAGATCTCGCGTGCTGTCGTGGGACGGCGTGGAGCTGCGCGAGACGGCCGTGCCGGCGGGCGTGCACATGATCGCGCACGATGACCTCGACGACCCGCGCACAGCGCGCATCGAGATGTGGCTGCCGCAGTTCGCCGCCGCCACTGCCGGCCGCTCCGCCGAGGGGTGGGACGAGCGCTGGGTCGCGGTGCTCGCCGCGAGCTCGAGCCTCTCCCCCGGCGACGACAGGGCGATCGTCCGCGACAACCGGGTTCACGGGTACCCGACGATGTCGCTGCTGTTCTGCACGGCCGAGGTCGCACCCGGTTCGCTTCGGGTGGCCTCCCGGGTGCTGACCGATCCGGGCCACTGGGGCTGACGACGCGCGCGCTGCAGCGCAATTTGCCGTCACACGCAGGAAGAGGGTATTGACTCATCGCCGACCCTGCGCTTACTCTTTTCATAGAGCAAGACAATTCTTTCACTATATGAAAATGAGAACGGAGAGGGACATGAGCGCACATTCGACTGAGGCGAGCGGGTACGTCCCGTTCGCAGAGAACCCGTCGGTCAACATCGACCCGGATCTCCACCTGCCTGCCGACCAGCGAGGCGGCTTCATCCGCGCATTCCGCGTCCTCTTCCCGAAGGCGGCCTGAGGACCACTCGCGATCCAGGGGATCGGCACCGCCCACCGGCGGACCGGTCCCCTTCGGCGTGCGTGCCGGGCCGAGCGCTTCGCGGCTCTCCCCGCGTCGAGAGGGCCCGAATGGCCGCATCACGAGCGGCGAGGCGACCACACGGGACCACCCGGCTCAGCGGACAGTCAACAGCAGCCCGGCGGCTCAGCGGGCGGTCAGGGCACCGAGCTCAGTGGCGATCGTGCGGCCGACCTCGCGCAGCAGCGGCACAGCGTTCGCCATGCTCTTCGCCGGCTCGGGCTCGATGTCGCTCAGCGCATAGACCTTCGCGAAGCCGGCGGACGCCGCCTGGGCGGCATCCAGCGTGGTGCGACCGCACACCGCCACGACCGGCCTGTCCGCCCGCGCGGCAGCGGCAGAGACCCCGAGCGGAGTCTTGCCGCCGAGGCTCTGATCGTCGAGACTCCCCTCGCCGGTGATGACGAGGTCGGCGTCGGCGATGCGCTCGTCGAGCGAGATCAGGCGCAGGATGACATCGATGCCCGCTTCGCGCACGGCGCCGAGCACCGCGAGAGCCGCGTATCCCACCCCGCCGGCCGCGCCCGCACCCGGGGCGGTCACCGAGGGCCGCACGCCGGGCAGCGTGTCGATGAGCTCTGCGAGACGCGAGAGGCCCGCCTCGAGGACGGCGACATCGTCGGCGCTCGCCCCCTTCTGCGGTGCGAAGACCGCGGCGGCCCCTCGATCTCCGAGGAGAGGATTGTCGACGTCGGCGGCGAGCACGAAGCTGACGCCGTCGAGACGAGGGTCGAGACCGGAGATGTCGGCCGAGACCAGGTCGACCAGCCCCGCGCCGCCTGGGCGCACGGGGCGGTCTTCGGTGCGCAGGGCGACGCCCAGTGCCTGCAGCATG
>NZ_DAMDLU010000241.1:1452-1708 GCF_032084865.1 Microbacterium sp. | reverse complement strand
GATCTTCTCGCCGACCAGCTCGGTCACGCGGTGACGGATGCCGAGGCCTACGACCCGCTCGTCGTGCGCGCGGCGTCGTGGGAGGCGCGGCGCATGCTGGCCGACGCGCTGGCCGAGGAGGCCACCGCCGCGGCGATCGACGAGCTCGGCATCGGGTTCACCGCCTGGCACGACGTCGCCACCGGCGAGGACGACGACGCGAAGCTCGACCACGTCGTGCTCAGCCCGACCGGGCTGTACGGACTCATGTCCGAGG
>NZ_DAMDLU010000241.1:0-1438 GCF_032084865.1 Microbacterium sp. | reverse complement strand
CAGCCACGTCGGCGACGCCACACCGATCGGCGACCTGCTCGCCGGCATGCGTATCGTGGCGCGCGCTGCTCGCGTGCGCTTCGGCGGCGCGATCCTCATCCTCCCCGACGACGACCTCGACGACGCGGTCACGCCCCTGGGCTCTGTGCGAGGTGTGCCGGTCGTGGTCGTGCGCCGCAGCGCGCTGCGCACGGTGCTGCGCGGCGGGGTTCCGGGAGCCCGCGTGCTCGGCGGCAACGAGGCGTTCGACGTGCGCAGCCGATTGACGCACAGCACCCGTGTGCTCTCCCCCTGACATCCCGCGGGATCGGACGCCCGTGCCCGACGTGGCCGCGCGGGTTACGGTGAGAGCGTGAATGCCACCGACCCGCTGCCCGATCACCCCGCCCCGGACGCCCCGGAGGGCAAGCTCGTGCTGCTGCGTCACGGCGAGACCGAGTGGTCGCGCACCGGCAGGCACACCGGCCTGACCGACATCCCGCTCACCCCGCACGGCGAAGAGCTCGCCCGGTCGGCCGGCGAGCTGGTGACGGGCTACGACTTCGGGCTCGTGCTGAGTTCTCCGCTGCAGCGCGCCCGCCGCACGGCCGAGCTCGCCGGGTTGACGGCGGCGATCGATCCGCTGCTCGTGGAGTGGGACTACGGCGGATACGAGGGCCGCACCACCAAGGAGATCCGCGCCGAGCTGGGCTACAACTGGACCACCTTCGAGCACGGAGTGATCCGCGGCGAGACGCCGGGCGAGACGGTCGAGGAGGTCGCCGCCCGGGCATCCCGCGTGCTGACGAGAGTGCTGCCGGCGATGGCATCCGGAGATGTCGCCCTCGTCGCGCACGGCCACTATCTGCGCATCCTCACCGCGGTGTTCCTGCGGCAGGCGCCGCGGTTCGGCGCGTCGATCTCGCTGGATGCCGGATCGGTGTCGGTGCTGGGATTCGCCCGCGAGCAGCCGGCGATCCTCGCCTGGAACCACGGACCGCGCCTGCCGATGCAGCCCGCCGAGTCCTGAGACGAGATCGGGGGCCGCATGAGCAGCGCAGTGGATCACGACGTGATCGTCATCGGCGCGGGGCTGGCGGGGCTGCGCGCCGCAACCGTGCTCGCCGAAGCGGGCCTTGACGTCGTGGTGCTCGAGGCCTCGGACGATGTCGGCGGGCGACAGCGTACCGACATCGTCGACGGGTTCCGGCTGGATCGCGGATTCCAGGTGCTCAACCCCGCGTACCGCTCCGTGAGGCGGTGGGCGGACGTGCCGGGCCTGCAGCTGCAGCCGTTCCCGATCGGGGTGCACGTGCGCCGCGCGGACGACATCCCGGGCGATCCGATCGGACTGGCCACGCTGGCCGACGTGTCCCTGGCCGGTGCCATGGTCGACGTGCCGTTCCTGTGCCACTTCGCTCGGGCCATCACCCTCACCGACGCGCTGCCGTACAAGGAG
>NZ_DAMDLU010000240.1:0-1737 GCF_032084865.1 Microbacterium sp. | reverse complement strand
CGCTGCGATCCTCGCCGGTGCGCGCGGCCGACCACGTCTACCTCGCGGGAGACCATCGCACGAGCCCATCGATCGAGGGTGCGCTGGTGTCGGGTGACCGGGCCGCGCGCATCCTGCTCGCCGACCGGGCGGCCCGCCGGCAGTGACCGCGCGCAGGCCGGGCATTGTGCGGCGTTCCCGGCTCGCGGTCAACCGCTCGCCGCACGTGACGCGCGGCGCTTAGGCTCGCGTCATGCACCTGTTCCGCAGCGATCGTCCCCGCCGCATCCAGCTCGATCAGCCCACCGTGGAGCCCCGTGCGACTCGTCCGCCGTGGAGCCTGTGGGCCGATGCGTTCGGCCGCCTCGGCATCCGCTCGATTCAGATCCTGCTGGTGGTCGCCGTCGCCGCGGGCATCGTCTTCGTCATCCAGTCCCTCACCCTGGTGACGATCCCCCTCGCGATCGCTCTGATCCTCGCGTGCGCGTTCGCCCCCGCGATGAACTGGCTGCGCCGGCACCACGTGCCGGATCTGCTGGCGACGATCATCACCCTGCTGACGATCGTCGCGGTGCTCAGCGGACTGAGCTGGCTGATCGTGTGGGCGGTCCGCGATCAGTGGGACGACCTGTACGCGCAGGCGCAGCAGGGCATCGACCATGTGATCGACTGGATCGACACGCTGCCGTTCCAGCTGTTCACCCCCGACCAGATCGAGGAGTGGACCAAGACGCTCACCGACTTCGTCACGAGCTCGCAGTTCGGCTCCGGCGCCCTCGCCGGCGTCAGCGCGGTGGCGAGCTTCGTGACCGGATTCGTGCTGCTGGTCACCATCCTCTTCTTCTTCCTCAAGGACGGCCCGCAGATGTGGGAGTTCCTGCTGCGTCCGTTCCACGGCGAGAGCGAGAGCCGCGTGCGCCGGATCGGTCACAAGACCGTGGGCGTGCTCGGATCGTACGTGCGCGGGACGGCGACGGTCGCGCTGGTGGATGCCGTCGGCATCCTCATCGGCCTGCTCATCCTGCAGGTGCCGCTGGCGATTCCGCTCGCCGTGCTCGTGTTCCTGCTGGCGTTCATCCCCATCGTCGGTGCGACGCTGGCCGGCGTGCTCGCGGCGCTGGTCGCCCTCGTCGCCAACGGCTGGGTGAGCGCCCTGCTCGTGGTCGGCGTCGTCGTGCTCGTCAACCAGCTGGAGGGCAACCTGCTGCAGCCGTTCCTGATGGGACGCACGATGAAGCTGCACGCGTTCGTGATCCTCGTCGCCCTGGCTGTGGGAACCGCTCTCAGCGGCCTGGTCGGCGCCGTGCTGGCCGTGCCGACGACCGCGGCCGTGTGGGGCATCATCCAGGTGTGGGACGGCGAGAACCTGCCGGCGAAGTGGGCGCGGCGCAAGCCGCGTGAGCCGCGGGCGTCGCAGAGCACCGCCGTCGAGATCGCCTGACGTCATCAAGAACCCGTCGCGTCGGGCTCGACGAGGTGGTTGCATGGCGTCATGAGCATCGCGACCTCCGCAGACGGAACCGAGATCTCCTACGCGACGACCGGGGCGGGACCGGCCGTCGTCGTCGTGAACGGCGCGCTGTCGACGGCCGCAGATGCCGGGCCGCTGGCTGAAGCGCTGGCCGAAGCCGGGTTCCGGGCGGTCACCTGGGATCGCCGGGCGCGCGGCGCGAGCGGCGACCGCCCGGAGTCGGCGCCGGCCGACGAGGCCGACGATCTGGCCGCCGATCTGCGGCAACGCACGCTGTCGTTGGAGAA
>NZ_DAMDLU010000239.1:0-1764 GCF_032084865.1 Microbacterium sp. | reverse complement strand
CCATCTCGCCGGCGCGCAGCAGCACTCCGCCCGCCGTTCCCTCGGGCCCGCAGACGACGTTGACGCATGAGTGGATGCCGTGGCTGAGGTACACGTACAGGTGGCCGGGCTCGCCCCACATCGTGGCGTTGCGGGCGGTGGGTCCCATCCGCGCGTGCGAGCCGGGATCGGGCATGTCGCCGGTGCCGCGGCCGTGGTACGCCTCGACCTCGGTGATGCGCAGGGCCGTCTCGACGCCGTCGACGATGGTGCGCAGCCGGGCGCCGAGCAGGCGAGGCGCCACCTCGATCGGCAGCCCGAGCAGGTCGCGGCGGTCGATCGTCATGGCAGCGGAGCCGTGCGGCACCACGAGATGTCGAAGCCGCTCAGGGTGGGCAGCTCGCGATCGCCGACGAGGTCGATGAGGCGGGTGTGCAAAGTGACCGGAAGTGGCAGAAGCAGGTCGTCGTAGTCGTTGCTCGCGAGGTCGGGGGCGATCGTCACGGCGGCGTACTGACCACTCGGCGATACGCAGGTCTGCAGGATCGAGTCCGCGCCGCTCACCTCGGCGATCATGGTCGCGGCGCCCTGCTCGTCGACCCGCACGACGGCCTGACCGGTCGGCATGCCCAGCTCGTCGCGCTGCACGACGTGCCTCAGGGTGCCACCCGGGAAGGCCTCGATGCCGACCGCGTCGCCGTAGTCGGGGTCGGAGGCGGGCAGCGGCTGCTCGGTGCCGTCGGTGAGGTCGAGCACGACGAAGCTGCCGTCGGCGCGCTCGACGAGCGCAGTGTACGTGCCCCGGTTGACGCCGAGGATGCTCGCCGCGGTGCCCATCGGCTGCGCGCCCGCGTCGCCGGTGGGATCCTCCACCGTCAGGGCGCCGTCGAAGTCGATGAACACCAGCGACGACGAATCGGGCACGAAGCGCCACTCGGCGACGTTCGCGTCCTTGCCGTCGATCTGCACGATGCGCGGTTCGCCCGTGCCGCTGAGCGGCTGAGTCACGAGCACACTGGCGCGTCCGGTCGTCTCGGTGAGATCGCGGTCGGAGTAGCTGTATCCGACCAGACCCGCGCGGTCGGAGACCTGCACCGACGAGACGTACCCCTCGCCCGGCAGCGGCAGTTCGCGCTGGTCGGAGCCGTCGCGGTTCATCACGAGCAGGCGCGAGCCGTCGTCCTCCTCGACGGCGACGACGAGCACGTCGGTCGTGGCGCGGTAGTCGCTGATACGCGGATGCTCGAACACCGGCGCGGCCTTCTCGCCGCTCAGGTCGGAGAGGAAGATCCGGTCGGCGCCGTCGGCCGAGCGCTGCAGCAGCATGATGCTCGAGGCGGGTGTGCGGAAACTCGTCTCGAAGTCGGCTGCGGTGCCCCCGCCGGTGGCGGCGACACCGGCCACGGCGACCCGGTAGGTCGTGTCATCGTGCAGCGGGACGGTGAACCGGATGCCGACACTGCGCCCGCTCGCATCGACCGTGAACGGCACGGCGGGCTCGACGGTGACCTGCTCTGGATCGATCGCATCGAGGCTCTGGTTGGCGGTGAGGATGAGTCTGCTGCCGGACGCCTCGATCGCCCGCGCCGGGTCGACCTTCACCTGACTGAGGCGGGGCCCCTGCACGAGGCTGACGACGGCGAGCACCCCGGCGACCAGGGTCAGGACGCCGAGGACCGACAGCAGCGTGAGGGTGAACCGGCGATCGCCCGGCACCGCGGGTGCGGGGGCCGGAGCGTCGTGCGCCGGTACTGCCGGCTCCGGCGCCGCCGGCTTCGGCGCCAG
>NZ_DAMDLU010000238.1:0-1765 GCF_032084865.1 Microbacterium sp. | reverse complement strand
GCCCGTACAGCGGGCCGTGGATCGATGCACACCACCCCTTCGCATCGGTCGACCCGGATTCCGCGTCGCTGCTCACGGATGCCCGCGTGCGGGATGCCGTGCGCGCGGCCGGCGACGCGCCGTCGCTGGGACTCAAGGTGAGCCGGCGCCCCGACGCGACCACAGCAGCCGAGGTGCTGCGCGTCGCCGAGCGTCACCTGCAGGTGCTCGCGGCCGCCGCGCCCTGACCAGACCCCCTCCATCGCACGAACAGAAAGGCCTGTCCATGCAATGCCGTACCGAGTCCTCCTTCCGCCGCTCCCGGCGGGGCAGGATGCTCTTCACCTCTGTCGTCGGAGCGCTGGCGCTCGCGCTCAGCATCCCGGCGCAGGCCGCCTTCGCGGCACCCGCCCCCGGCTACCTCGCCGATCCCACACTGCCTCCGGGCAGCTACCAGGAGCAGAACCTCGGCGCCGATCGCACGGCCGACGACTTCTTCTACCGCATCCCCGCGCTCGCGCACCTCGGCGACGGCGTGATCCTCGCGTCGTGGGATGCGCGCCCGGGCAGTGCGGCCGACGCGCCGAACCCGAACTCGATCATCCAGCGCCGCTCCACCGACAACGGCAAGACGTGGAGCGATCTGCAGATCATCGCGGCCGGTGACGCCGCCGCGCCCAAGTACGGCTACTCCGACCCCAGCTACGTCGTCGACCACGAGACCGGCCGGGTGTTCGCCTTCTTCGTCTACTCGAAGGACGTCAGCTTCCAGGGCAGCCGCTACGGCAACGACGACGCCGACCGCAACATCATCAGCGCCGCCGTCATCCACTCCGACGACCAGGGTGTCACCTGGAGCGAGCCGGAGCTGATCACCGACGTCGTCAAGCCTGCCGACGGCACGGTCGTGAACGGGGCGTACCAACCCGTCGCGGGCGACGTGCGCGGCGTGTTCGCGACCTCGGGTGAGGGCATCCAGCTGCGCTACGGCGCACACGCCGGACGGCTCATCCAGCAGTACGCGGCTCACGTGCGTCAGGCCGACGGCAGCGAAGCCATCCAGGCGTACTCGGTGTACTCCGACGACCACGGCGCGACCTGGCAGCGCGGCGCCTTCGTCGGCACGGGCATGGACGAGAACAAGACCGTCGAGCTCTCTGACGGCCGTGTCATGCTCAACTCGCGCGACAGCTCGAACGGGCGTCAGCGCAAGGTGGCGATCTCGGCCGACGGCGGCGCGACGTACGGCGCGGTGACGCGCGACGCCGAGCTGCCCGACCCGACCAACAACGCCTCGATCACCCGGCTGCATCCGGATGCCCCGCAGGGCAGCGCGGATGCCCGCAAGCTGATCTTCACGAACTCCAACAACGGCGCCAACGGCGACCGGGTGAACGGCGCCGTGCGCCTCTCGTGCGACGACGGCGAGACGTGGCCGGGCCTGCGCACGCTGAAGACCGGCTTCTTCGCCTACTCATCGGCCACCGCGATCGGCAACGGACGTGTCGGCGTGCTGTGGGAGGGCAACTACAGCGACCAGATCAGGTTCTCGTCGTTCGACGAGGCATGGCTCAACGCGGTCTGCGCACCGGTCTCGGTGCCCGAGACGGCGCTGCAGCCGGGCGTCGCCCAGACGGTCCCCGTGACCGTCACCAACCAGGAGGACACGGCACTCAGCGGCACCGTGTCGTTGCACACGCCGGCCGGCTGGACAGCATCCGACGCCGCGGTCACCGCCCTCGCACCCGGCGCCAGCGTCACGGTCGACGTCACGGTCACCGCGCCC
>NZ_DAMDLU010000237.1:0-1854 GCF_032084865.1 Microbacterium sp. | reverse complement strand
GCCGCGTGGTGCTGGCCCTGTCCCGGGCACGCCTGCTGCCCGCCGGCCTCGCCCTGCTGGCCGGGCTCGACGCCGGGCTGCTGCTGCTCGGGCTGCCCGCCCCGGTGACCGCCGAGCGGCTGCCCGCGGTGCACGGCATGCTTCTGGTGCTCGGCTTCGTGGGCACGCTGATCAGCCTCGAGCGCGCGACCGCCCTCGCCCGGCCCCTCGACTACGCCGCGCCCGCACTGCTCGGCGCCGGCGGGATCCTGCTCGTCGTCCCGGTCGTGCCGCTGGTCGCCGCGAAGATCGTGCTCGCTGCGGGCGCGGCTTGTTTCGTCGGGCTCTACATCCCGCTGTGGCGTCGGCAGTACGATCACGCGCTCCTCACGCAGCTGCTCGCGGCGGGCCTCGCGCTCGCCGGGGCGCTGATCTGGATCGGGCAGGATGCCATGACCCGCGTCGTCCCGTGGCTGATCGGCTTCATCGTGCTGACCATCGCCGCCGAGCGCGTCGAGCTCGCCCGCATCACGATGGGACCGCGGGCGGGCATCCGGCTGCTCGTGCACGGCTGGGCGGTGACGGCCGCGCTCGTCATCGGCCTCGTCTTCCCCCACGCCGGGGCGATCCTGCTCGGCGTCACCCTGCTCTCGCTCACCGGCTGGCTCGTCGTGCACGATGTCGCTCGCCGCACGATCCGCGCCACGGGTGTCACGCGGTACATGGCCGCGTGCATCCTCGCCGGGTACGTCTGGCTCGCGGTCGCCGCTCTGGTGCTGCTGCTCGGGATGCCCGCCGCGCAGCCGGCCTACGACGCGGTGGTGCACGCCGTCTTCCTCGGCTACACGTTCTCGATGATCATGGCGCACGCCACGACGATCCTCCCCGCGGTGCTGCGGGTGCGCTTGCCGTACCGGCCGGCGTTCTGGGTGCCGATCGCTCTGCTGCAGGCCGCACTCGGCGTGCGGGTGTGGCTGGGCGACGGGCTCGGGATGCCGGTGGCCTGGCGCATCGGGGGAGTGCTGGGCGTCGTCGCCCTGCTGCTGTTCGTGGGGACGGCCCTCTACAGTGCGATCTGCGGGCCCGCTCCCGCTCGGGAGGGGAGAGCGGCCGACGGCGGAGGGACGTTGCACGGGGGCCTTTCGACGCGTGCGATCTCCTCCCGACCCCGTGGGGAGAGCGCAGGCGAGGGGAGCGCGTCATGACGAAGAACCGCGGATTCTGGCCCCTGCGCGACATCCCGACGGTGGTGTGGCTGCTGCTCACGGTGATCGCCGCCCTCGCGCACCGCTCGCTGCCGATGCCCGGCTGGCTGATGATCCACCTTCTGCTGCTGGGCGCCGTCACGCACGCGATCCTCGTGTGGAGTCAGTACTTCTCGTTCGCGCTGCTGCGCAGCGCCGCCACCGACCGTGACCGCCGGCACCAGAGCATCCGGCTGATCCTGTCGAACTCGGCCACGGCGCTGGTGATCACCGGCGTGCTCAGCGGCGTCTGGGCGGTGACGGTCGTCGGTGCCGCCGTGCTGATCGTGGCGGTGGCCTCGCACGCCGGGTCGCTCGTGCGGCGCATGCGCGGCAGCATGCCGGGCCGCTTCGGCCGCACGATCCGGTACTACATCGCCTCCGCCGCGCTGCTCACGATCGGCGCCGCGCTCGGCGCGTGGCTCGCCCGCGGCGACTCCGAACCTCACGTCGTCGTCGCGCATGCGCTGATCAACGTGCTCGGCTGGATCGGTCTCACGGTGGCGGGCACCGTGGTGACGCTCTGGCCCACGATCCTGCGCACGCGCGCCGACAAAGGCGCCGCAGCTGGGGCATCCCGAGCCCTGCCCATCCTCGCCGGCGGCGTGGTCGGCGCGGCGGCCGGCGCCGC
>NZ_DAMDLU010000236.1:1643-1884 GCF_032084865.1 Microbacterium sp. | reverse complement strand
GCGCGCGGCACCACGACTCGCCCGGGCTCTCTGCGTTCGCATCGGCGTGGGCGACGGCATGTTCACCGCCGAGCTCGCCGCCCGGGCGGCTCCGCCCGGTGGCGACGGGATCGATCCATGGGCGGTGATCCCACCGGGGGCATCCCGCGCGTTCCTCGCCCCGCTCCCCCTGCACGTGCTCGGCGAACCCGAGCTCGCCGACCTGCTGCGGCGGCTGGGGGTGTCGACCCTCGGCGGATTC
>NZ_DAMDLU010000236.1:0-1633 GCF_032084865.1 Microbacterium sp. | reverse complement strand
ATTCGCCGCCCTCGACGCCCTCTCGGTGCGCTCGCGGTTCGGCGAGCACGGGGCACGGCTGCACGACCTGGCATCCGGAGCCGACTCCCGGCCGCTCACCCCGCAACCGCCCGACCCGCAGCTGGCGCGCGAGGTGCAGTTCGACACTCCTCTCGGGCAGTCCGACCAGATCGCGTTCGCCGTGCGGCAGACGGCGGATGCCGTGCTGCTCGCCCTCGCCGATGTCTCGGCCGTGTGCACCGAGGTGCGCATCGACCTCACCGACGACGACGGGGCGGTCTTCTCCCGCACCTGGCTGCATCCGACCTGCTTCGACGCGGGAGATCTGGTCGACCGGGTGCGCTGGCAGCTCGAGACGATCGTCGACGACGCACCCGACGATGCCGCTCACGCCTTCCGCGGCATCGTGGGGGTGCGGCTCTCGCCGGTCGCGGTCGACGACGCCGCCCATCATCAGCCCGGCCTGTTCGGCTCGGGCACCGACGAGCGACTGCACCATGCCGTCTCGCGCGTGCAGACGCTGCTCGGCCATCGCGGGGTGAGCACGGCGGCGATGGCGGGCGGGCGGATGCTGGCCGATCGTCAGGTGCTCACGCCGTGGGGAGAGCGGCCGCTCGTGCATCGCGATCCCTCGCAGCCATGGCCGGGCAGCCTGCCCGATCCGCTGCCGACCGAGGTGTACATGCCGATGCGCCCGGTGCGGGTGAGCGGTGCGGCGGGCGCCGAGGTCGAGATCGACGAGCGCGGGGCGCTGTCGACCCCGCCCGCGCTGATCGAAGACAGCGAGGTGGTCGGCTGGGCGGGTCCGTGGCCGGTGCACGAGCACCGGTGGGATTCCGAGCGCGCCCGCTCCGGGCACCGTTTCCAGCTGCTCGATGCGGGGCACCGCGCCTGGCTGGTGTTCCACTCGGCGGACGGCTGGTGGGCCGAGGGGCGGTACCGCTGATGGGCTTCAGCAACCCGCCGCAGACCTGGCATCAGCTCGAGCGCACCCTCGACCTGGAGGGCCCCGCACCGGTGCAGAGCGAGCCGGTGCGTCCTCGTGCCGACCCGGGTCCGGTGAGCAGGCGTCGTCGCACGACGGCTCACCTCGATGTGCGGCGGCCGGCCGACGCCGTGCCCTACGCCGAGCTGCACGCGCATTCCTGGTACTCGTTCCTCGACGGCGCGTCCTCCCCCGAGGATCTGCTGGCCGAGGCCGAGCGGCTGGGACTCAGCGCCCTCGCGATCACCGATCACGACGGCTTCTACGGGGCATCCCGCTTCGCCGAGGTGGCCGAGACGATGGATGCCGGGGTGCAGACCGTGTACGGCGCCGAGCTCTCGCTCGGCGTCGTCGAGAACCCGGCTCGGCCTCTGACCTCAGGGTCCCTGCGCCTGTCACCGAAGGGGCGTACGGGCACTCCCGACCCGGAGGGCGATCATCTGCTCGTGCTGGCCCGCGGCACCGAGGGCTACCACCGCCTCTCCGGAGCCATCTCGGCCGCTCAGCTGCGCGGGGGCGAGAAGGGGCGCCCGGCGTACGACCTCGACGAGCTGGCCGCGCGGGCGGAGGGGCACTGGACCGTGCTGACCGGATGCCGCAAGGGGGCCGTCCGGCGCGGGCTGGAGGCCGGGGATGCCGAGGCTCCGC
>NZ_DAMDLU010000235.1:0-1888 GCF_032084865.1 Microbacterium sp. | reverse complement strand
GCCCGTGGCTGTGGGCCGCAGCGGCCGCCCTCGTCGTCGTGATCGGCGGCGGGATCTGGGTCGGTGGCAGCCTCAGCACGGCCGCACGGCCCAGCGCCGCACCGGCCGACGACGAAGAGCCCGCCCCGCAGGACGTCATCTCGGGCATCGTCCCCCCGGTCGACGATCTCACCGGCACGCGCAGCGGCGACGCGGTGACGTTCACGTGGAGCAACCCCAGCCCCGAAGAGGGCGACTCGTACATCTGGGCCGAGGTGACGCTCGACGGCACGATGCAGGCGCAGACCACCGAGAAGACGACGGTGACGCTCGAGGGGCCGCATCCCGGCCGCACGTGCATCGACGTCAGCCTGGTGCGCGCCGATCGCCGATCCGCGCAGGAAGTGAGGGGGTGCGTCGAATGACCGCCGTGACCGTGGAGTTCGCAGGAGAGTACTTCCCCGTCGACACGTCGACGGCGTTCACCGTCGGCAGGGAGGGCGACCTCGAACTCGACGACAACCTCTTCCTGCACCGGCACTTCCTCGAGATCGCGCACGACGACGGTCTGTGGTGGCTCACGAACATCGGCAGCCGCCTCTCGGCGACCGTCACCGACTCGGCGGGCGGCGTGCAGGCCTGGCTGGCTCCGGGTGCGCGTCTGCCGCTCGTGTTCGAGCGCACGACGATCGTCTTCACCGCCGGTCCCACCACCTACGAGATGACCGTGCACTCCGCCGAGCCGGCGTTCCGCGCGATCCGCCGCGAGACCGAGGGCGACGGTGCGTCGACCATCGGCGCCGTGCCGCTGACCGAGAGCCAGAAGCTGCTCATCCTCGCCCTCGCCGAGCCGCAGCTGCGTCGCGACGGAACGGGGATGAGCGAGATCCCCAGCTCGTCGAAGGCGGCGGAGCGCCTGGGCTGGACCGTGACCCGCTTCAACCGCAAGCTCGACAACGTGTGCGACAAGCTCGACCGGATCGGCGTGCCCGGCATGCGCGGCGGACAGCGCAGCTTCGCCACGAACCGGCGCGCCCGGCTCGTCGAGCACGCGGTCGCCTCGCGACTGGTCACGCGAGAAGACCTCGTCATGCTCGACGCGCCCCAGAGCGAACCCGAAGGAGAGCTGGATTGATCTGGGAGATCGACGACGGCGAGAAGCAGATCGAGGGACTCGACGCCGCCGGGCATCCCGACCCCGCGTACGCTGCCTCACTCGGCCTGCTTCCCGCGCCTTTCGGGCGCCGGACGATGGCCACGCTGATCGAGCTGCTCATCCTCGTGCTGTTCGCCCTGCCGGCCATGCTGGTGGCGACGCCGGCGCTCGTCGAGATCGTCAGCGGCGCCGGCGATGTCGGGACGATGCTGTCCGACGGCGCGCTGGTCTGGCCGATCGTCACACTCGCCGTCGGCAACGTGCTCGCGACCGTGTTCATCGTGCTGCAGCTCGTGCTGCTGGGGCGGAAGGGCGTGACCGCGGGCAAGGCCATCTTCGGTCTGCGTGCGGTCAACGTGCGCACTCTCGAACGCCCCGGCTTCTGGCGCGGTGCGGTCGTGCGCTATCTGGTGCTGTCGTTGTCGGTCCTGCTGCCGCTGCTCGGACCGCTGCTGGTGGTGGCGCTCTCGCCGTTCTTCGACTCCGAGCGCCGCGGCCGCAGCTGGCTCGACCAGGCCGGGGCGACATGGCTGGTCGACGCGCGCAGCGGACTCAACCCGTACGACGTGAAGCGCATGCGCATCGCCCGCAAGTCGGTGCGGATCACCGAGCACGAGCGCGGGCCCGCGCTTCCCTCGCTCGCCACGCCCGTCGAGCGCGACGCCCCTGCCGAGTACACGCCGTCGGGACGACTGTCGGGCGGCGTGATCGGCGCGCACCGCCGGATGACGTCGCTCCAGCCCACCGCGCCAG
>NZ_DAMDLU010000234.1:0-1951 GCF_032084865.1 Microbacterium sp. | reverse complement strand
CCGAACGGCTCGTCGAGCAGCAGCAGCCGCGGGCGCGTCACCAGCGCACGGGCGATCGCCGCACGCTGACGCATGCCGCCCGACAGCTCGGCGGGGCGCGCGTCGCCGAAGCCGTGCAGCCCCACCAGCGCGATGAGCCGGTCGACGGCATCCGGATCCGCGGGACGACGCGCCAGTCGCAGGGCGAGCGCGATGTTGCCGCGCACGGTCCGCCACGGCAGCAGAGACGGATCCTGGAATGCCACCGCGAGGTCGCCGCGCCCGGCGACCTCGCTCGGTGGTGCGTCGTCGATGGCGACCCGGCCCCTGCTGGGCCGCTCGAGACCGGCGACGAGGCGCAGCAGGGTGGACTTCCCGCAGCCCGACGGCCCGACCAGCGCAGTCGTCTGCCCGGCGGCGAAGGTGAGATCGGTGGGGGCCAGCGCCTCGAGATCACCGAACATCCTGCTCGCCCCGGCGAGATGAACGACCGGGGGCTCAGCCACCATGGATCTGCTCCAGGATGGACCGATCCCACAGGTCGGCATCGACGTCACGACCGAGCAGGGCGAGGGTCCTGCGGTTCGCCTCGACGGTCTCATCGGTCCACCAGCCGAAGCCGTGCTCGTCGGTGAGGTCGGAGAACATCAGCGGAACCTGCCGCTGCGCCTGCAGCCTCTGCACCTCGGCGTCGAGACCGGCGTCGGGGAACATCCTCAGCGTGAGCTGCGCGGCCGCATCGGTGTCTTCGCGGTACTGCTCCCAGCCGCGGATCTCACCGGTCATCAGCGCCACCAGATCGTCGCGTCGCTCGGCGAGGCTCTGCTCGGTGGCGATGTATGTCTGCGAGTGCAGCTCGTACCCGTGATCGGCCATCAGCATGGTCACGGACTCGACCCCCTGCACCGCCATCGCCACGGGCAGATCGGTCTCCCAGCACAGCAGGCAGTCCACCTCTCCCGCCAGCAGCGGCTGCGCGGAGTACTGCGTGGGAACGACCTCGATGCGATCGATGTCGACGTCGTTCAGCGTGCACAGCGTCTCGAGCACCGGGGTGTTCGCGGTGGCCATGCCGATGCGCAGACCTTCGAGGTCCTTCGGCTCGTTCACCGGCTTCGCCGGCAGCGAGGCGATCACGAAGGGGTTCTTCTGCATGGCGACGCCGATGATCTTGAACGGTGCGCCTTCGGCCACCGCCGCCGCCGTGTAGTCGGCGGCGGAGATGCCGATCAGCGCCGCTCCCGACACCACCGGCGGTTCGACGGGGGCGTTCGGACCGCCCTGCAGCAGGCTGACCTCGAGATTCGCGTCGCGCCACCAGCCGCGGTCGAGCGCGATGTAGCTGCCGGCGAACTGCACGGAGTGCAGCCACGAGAGCTGCAGCGAGGCCTTCGCGGGGTCGCCCGCCGACGGACGGCCGCCCCCGGGCGCGCTGCAGGCCACGGCGCCGAGACCCATCATGCCGAGCACGCTCGCGCCGAGAAGCGTGCGGCGCGAGAGCACGGGGGTGTGATGCAGGTCGTTCATGAGGTCTCCTGGTGTTCGAGGCGAGTCATCGGTTCGGTGAGGACGCCGGTGCGGCACGCACGTGGTCCAGGCCGTGCACGTCGGGGGGAGTCAGGTCACCGCGGTTCGAGTGGCGCCGTCGAGCCCACACGGCGCCGATTCCCGGCAGAGCGGCGAGCAGGGATATCAGGCCGAAGGCGATGCTGACCGCGAGCGACTGCGAGGCGCTGATGCCCGCGATCGGCAGCAGCGCCACGGCGGCGCCCTCGCGCACCCCCCAGCCCGCGATCGAGACGGGGATGAGCATGGCCAGCAGCACCAGGGGCACGACGGACACGACCGCAGCGAAGCTGAGCGGCGCACCGATCGCGAGCGCGCAGCAGGCGAACGCGCCGAGTACGCAGCTCGCCGTGGCCGCGCCGAGCACCCCCTGCTGCCACGGCGCGGCGCGCAGACTGCGGCGCAC
>NZ_DAMDLU010000233.1:0-1992 GCF_032084865.1 Microbacterium sp. | reverse complement strand
CGGCCGAGCGGGGCGTCGAGTTCGGCGTGCGGATCGTCTGCGAGCGCCGCGTCGACGAACCACGCCTCGAGCGGGCCGGAGTCCAGCGCACGGAACACGCCCTGCAGCACGAGCGCGACGGCGAAGACGGCGAACGACTCCGCCAGCAGGAACACCCACGTCGACGAGACGGCGAGCGTCGCACCGGCGAGCAGCAGCGGGCGCCGCCCGATGGCGTCGGCGAGACCGCCGGTCGGCAGCTCGAGACCGAGCACGACGAAGCCCTGCAACGACATCAGCACGCCGATCTCGGCGAGGCTGAGCCCTCTCTCGAGCGGCAGCAGCACGGTCAGCCCGAAGGTGATGCCCACGGGCAGCCAGCGCAGGGCGGTGAGCAGCACGAATCGCCGCTCGGCCTGCCGGCGCGTCAGGCCGCTCATCCGGGTCTCCGCTCCTGACCCGGGCCTCGGGATGCCGAGAGGGCGAGGGGCGCGGCGTGGATGGTGACGTGCAGGCGCGCTGCGTCGGGATCACCCGCTCCGGCGACTCTATAGCGCTCGAGCACCTCGGCCAGTTCGGTGTGCAGAGCGCTCGCCTGCTGAGGAGTGACCTCGACGACCGTGTCGCTGAGCCCGAGGCGATCGCGCCATTGCGGCGACCACGCCGGCGCGGCATCCTCCCACCGCTCGGCACGCTCGACGAAGTCGCGCAGGTACGCCCGCTGCAGCCAGTCCGCGGCCGCTGCGGCATCCGGTCGGTCATCGAAGTCGGACGGGGCCCACGAGTGGAGGTCGCTCGTCGCGCGCCACTCGCGACGGCGACCGGCCCCCTCGCCCGTGTCGGTCACGAGTCCGACCGCGGCCAGCTGTCGCAGGTGGTAGCTCGTCGCTCCGGAGTTCGTGTCGAGCATCCGGGCGAGGTCGGTCGCCGTCGCCGGGCCGTGGATGCGCAGCAAGCCCGGGATGCGTGCTCGCAGCGGATGTGCCAGCACGCGGATCTGCCGCTCGTCGAGCCGGACACTGCGCACGTCATCGTCGCTCATGCGCCCAGAATGGCACCGAATCCGTTGATGCACAAGTACTTTGCATAGTTTCTTTGCATCATGGCCGAGGTGAAGGGAACGGCATCCGGATCGCAGGAAGCGGCGCTCAGTCCTCGCTGACGCTGTCGCCGCGATCCTTCTTGCGCTTCTCGATCTCCTGCCGCAGCCGCCACTCCTCGATCTCGCGGTCGAGGTCGGCGATCTGCTGCTCGGTGGAGCGCGTGTCGGGCGGCGGCGCGGTCGCGACGGGCGATCCGGATGCCGTCTCCCGACGCGCGGGACGGCCGAGCTGGATGCCGCCTTCGGGGTATTCCCGGCCGAGGGCGAACCAGAGCACGCTGCCCAGAAGGGGGATCAGCACGACGAGCAGCAGCCAGACGAACTTCGGCATGAACCGCACCTGACTGTCGTCGCGACGGATGATGTCGACGAGCGCGAACACCATCAGCGCGATGGTGATCAGGGTGAACAGGAACGGCATGATCTCAGAGTAGACGACCGGTGAGATCGTGGCCCCCCTACTCCTCGCCGGTGGCGACCGGTCGTCCCGGCGTGTTCGACCACGCGCTCCACGAGCCGGGATACACGCTCACCTCGCGGCCCGCGAGAGTGCCCGCGAGCGCGAGCTGCGCGGCGGTGATACCCGAACCGCAGTAGGCGGCTATCGGCGTGCCCGCCTCCGCCCCCACAGCGTCGAAGGCGGCGGCGACCTCGGATTCCGGTCGGAACCTGCCGTCGTCCGTGAGCACGCTCGCGATCGGCAGGCTCTTCGCGCCGGGGATGTGGCCCGCGACCGGATCGATCGGCTCGGTCTCGCCGCGGTAGCGCTCTGCGGCGCGTGCATCGAGCAGCACCCCGGCATCCGGCCAGGTCGCCGCGGAGCGCGTGTCGATGGTGCCGGCATCGCCGGGCGACCCCAGCGCGACGTCGCCCTCCGGCGGGATCACCTCACCCGTGTGCGCCTCGCCGCC
>NZ_DAMDLU010000232.1:0-2071 GCF_032084865.1 Microbacterium sp. | reverse complement strand
GGGGGAGCGCACCGCCACCATGCGCGGCGCGGGCTCCGCCTGACCCGTCGACGCGGCGGGAGCAGCAGGGGAGGCGGCCGCGGACGGCCGGGATGCCCGCGCGCGGCGTCGGCCCGACGAGACGCGTTCGGTGGTGCCGTAGCCGATCAGGACGTTGCCCGAACCTGCGCGCTCCTCGGAACGATAGGTCTCCTTCTCGGCATCCGGAGCTGCCGTCGTCGCAGGCTGGCCGCCCTCGGCATCCGAAGCTGCCGCCTCCGCAGTCGATTCGTCGCCGGCCCCGTCTGCCACCTCGAGCACCGGCGCGCCCACCTCGAGCACGTCGCCTGCCTCGCCGTGCAGCGCCGTGATCACGCCCGCGAACGGCGACGGCAGCTCGACGATGCTCTTCGCCGTCTCGACCTCGGCGATCGCCTGGTCGGTGGTGACCGTGTCGCCGACCTTCACCAGCCACTGCACGAGACCCGCCTCGGTGAGGCCCTCGCCGAGATCGGGCAGGCGGAACACGCGTGCTGTCGCGGTCGTCATCGTGCCGTCTCCTCATCGTCGGGATAGAGCGAGTCGATGGCATCCAGCACGCGGTCGGCATCGGGCAGGTACCGGTGCTCGAGCTTCGGGGGCGCGTACGGGGTGTCGAAACCGGTCACCCGCCGCACCGGCGCCTCGAGGTGTTCGAAGCACCGCTCGAACACACGCGCCTGGATCTCGCTCGCGACGCTCGCGTAGCCGGGCGCCTCGGCGACGACGACCGCGCGCCCGGTCGCGCGCACGGCAGAAGTGACCGTCGCATCGTCGAATGGCGACAGCGAACGCACGTCGACGACCTGGATGCTCCGGCCCTCTGCCGCGGCGATCTCGGCAGCCTCGAGGGCGACCGGCACCATGGCTGCGTAGGCGAGCACGGTGACGTCGGTGCCCTCCCGTGCGATGCGGGCGGTGCCGAGCTCGGCGGTGATCGAGGTGTCTACCTCGCCCTTCGCCCAGTACAGCTTCTTCGGCTCGAGGAAGATCACCGGGTCGGGCGAGGCGATCGCCGCGCGCAGCAGCGAGTACGCATCCTGCGGGGACGACGGCGAGACGACGGTGAGGCCGGGAGTGTGCGCGTAGTAGGCCTCCGACGAGTCGCAGTGGTGCTCGACACCGCCGATGCCGCCGCCGAACGGGATGCGGATGACGAGCGGCATCCGCATCGATCCGCGGGTGCGGTTGCCGAACTTCGCGACCTGGCTGACGATCTGCTCGAACGCGGGCAGCGCGAACGCGTCGAACTGCATCTCGACGACCGGTCGCATCCCGTTCATCGCCATGCCGACCGCGGTGCCGACGATGCCGGCCTCGGCGAGCGGGGTGTCGAAGCAGCGGTCCTCGCCGAAGCGCTCCGCGAGCCCGTCGGTGATGCGGAAGACGCCGCCGAGCGCGCCGACGTCCTCGCCGTAGACGACGACCGCGGGATCCTCCTGGATCGCGTCGGCGAGGGCGCGGTTGAGCGCGGCGGCCATGGTCATCGTGCCGACGACGTGAGGAGTGGCCTGGTCGGTGCGGAGGTCGGATGCGATGCTCATGGCCGTGGTCCCGTCTGCGTCAGGGCATCCCGTTCGATCTCGCTCTGCAGCATCCGCCACTGCTCCTCGAGCTGCGGTGAGCGGTCGGCGGTGACGAAGCGGAACAGATCCTCCGGGTCGAGGTCGGCATCGGCGTTCAGCGCGGTGCGCAGGGCTGCGGCGATGCTCTCGGCTCCTGCTGCGATGCGCTGCTCGTCATCGTCCGACAGCGCGCCCCGGGCGGCGAGGTGCGCGCGCAGACGAGTCAGCGGGTCGCGGTCGATCCAGGCCTGCACCTCATCTCGCTCGCGGTAGCGGGTGTCGTCGTCGGCGTTGGTGTGCGCCTGGATGCGATAGGTGTGCGCCTCGATCAGCGAGGGGCCGCCGCCGCCGCGGGCGCGCTCGACAGCTTCGCCGAGCACGGCGAGCAGCGCAGCGACGTCGTTGCCGTCGACGCGCTCGCCGGGCATCCCGTAGCCGATCGCCTTGTGCGCGAGCGACGGCGCCGCGCTCTGGCGCGCGAGCGGCAC
>NZ_DAMDLU010000231.1:0-2077 GCF_032084865.1 Microbacterium sp. | reverse complement strand
GGTCCGGTGACGTTCTCGACTCTCATGTTCGAGGGTCGTCCCGCCGCAGCGGCATCCGCTCCGGCTCGGGCGCCGGCTCAGGCGCGGCCGTCGCGGGCGGCGGGGAAGCGGATGCCGGTGCGGCAGGCGCCGGGGTGCCGGATGCCCGGGCAGCGGATGCCGGAGATGCCGATGACGATGCCGGGGCCGACCCGATCTGCCCGGCCACCTTCTGCTCGAGCACGTCCACCGCCTCGTCGGAGAGCAGGATCAGCCCGTCGAGCTCTTCGCGCACACGCTTGTCGAGGCGCTTGCGCTCGACCTCGCTGAAGTTCGCGTCGCGCAGCCGGCGGGCATCGCGCTCGGCGATGTCGAAGGCGACGGCGTAGTCGCCCACGGCGTCGACGTACTCCGCGATCTCGGCCTCGGTGAGCTTGGTATCCGCCGACGCGGGCCGCAGGGCGTCGGCGATCTTCTTCGCACGCAGGAACGCGGCGGTCAACGGCTGGCGTCCGTCGCTCATCGCCGGGAACGCGATGAGCTTGGCCACGTCGAGCTCGTAGTCGAGCCATCGGGCGGTGACCTCGTCGTGCTCTGCGAAGAGTCTCTCGAGCAGCTGCGCGGTCGACGCGCGCTCCTCGGCGGCGGCCTCGCGCACGAGCTTCCTCGTCGTCGGCGGCGTGCCCCCGCGGGCGGCGAGCTGAGCGGCTTTGATCTCGCCCTTCAGACGCAGCGTCTCGAGCCGCCGTTCATGACGTCGTTTCGAGGCGCGCTCCCACGACTTGCCGACGCCGCCGGCGATGCCCATCAGCGGGAAGGCCAGCCACCAGTAGCTGCCGAGCCAGGTCAGGAAGTCGTTCATGATGGGCCCAGCCTACTTCCGCGCGCCACGGGCGTGAGAGCCGCATTCAGCCAGTATCCAGTTATACCCCCAGGGGTATCCGCTACCATCGATCTGTACCCGAACCGAGGAGGACGACAATGTGCCGCGCAGTGACCTGCCGAACCTGTGGCAAGACGACGTGGGCCGGCTGCGGCCAGCACGTCGACAGGGTGATGGCCGGAGTGCCGTCGAGCGACCGGTGCCGCGGGCACGAGAGCGAGCCGCGCACGGGCTTCTTCGCGAAGCTGTTCGGGCGGCGCTGACCATGCGCGTCGTCATCATCGGAGGCGTCGCCGGCGGGATGTCGGCGGCCACCCGGCTGCGCCGGCTCGACGAGCACGCCGAGATCATCGTCGTCGAGCGGGGCGATCACGTCAGCTTCGCCAACTGCGGACTGCCGTACTACGTCGGCGGCGTGATCACCGAGCGCGAGTCGCTGCTGCTGCAGACGCCCGAATCGCTGCGCGCCCGCTTCGCCCTCGACGTGCGCACCGGGTCCGAGGTCGTCGCGATCGACCGGGACGCCCGCACCGTCGGCATCCGGGATGTGCGCACCGGCGCCGTCGTCGACCAGCCCTACGACCACCTCGTGCTCGCGACCGGCGCGACCTCCAGCGACGTGTTCGAGCAGACACCCGGCGCCCCTGTCGTATCGACCCTGCGCACGATCGACGACGTCGATCGCATCACCGACGCCCTGGCCGTCCTTCCCGAGCCCGGTCGCGCCGTCGTCGTCGGCGGCGGATTCATCGGCGTCGAGGCGGTCGAGAACCTCGTGCACCGCGGGCTCGCCGTCACGCTCGTGCAGCACGGCGGGCATCCGCTCAGCCCGCTCGACATCGAGATGGCCGCGCTCGTCGTCGACGAGCTGCGCGACCGCGGTGTCGATCTGCGGTTGCGTGCGTCGGTCGAGTCGATGGATGCCGACGGCGTCCACCTCGACGACGGCACCACCGTCGCCGCCGACATCGTCATCGATGCCAGGGGTGTGCGCCCCGCGGCATCCCTCGCCGTCGCCGCTGGACTCGCCACCGGACCCACCGGCGGAATCGCCGTCGACGCCGTGCAGCGCACCAGCGACCCGCGCATCTTCGCCGTGGGAGACGGCGTCGAGAAGGTGGATGCCGTCTCCGCCGAGCCCACGCTCGTCACCATGGCCGGCCTCGCGAACCGGCACGGCCGCACCGCCGCCGACGCGATCGCCGCCGACGTGGG
>NZ_DAMDLU010000230.1:0-2141 GCF_032084865.1 Microbacterium sp. | reverse complement strand
CCCGGCCGCGCGCGGGGCGCGGCCCTGCCCGACGTCGTCCATGAACGCCTGATGTCGTCGTCGCGACACCCCCCAGAGCAGGGATGCCCCGAGCAGACCCGCCATTCCCGGCAGCACCCACTGCACGCCGCCCAGCCACAGCGGAAGCAGCCGCAGCGAGACCAGCGAGCCGACCGCGATCGACAGCGCGGTGCGCCGCCACGACAGCGAGGTGCGCTCGAGCTGCAGGCCGGCGTCGAAGGGCCCCGACCACGACGAGTCGGCCGCCGATCCGCCGGAGCGACCGCTCATTGCAGCACGGCGAGCAGCACGAGCACGCCTGACGCGACCACCGCGACGGCGAGCACGATCCCCGTGGGAGGCTGCGGAAGAGGCCTGCCCAACCGCATGGCGCGCTCCACCCGCGACCACTCGACCCAGGCAATGATCGGCAGCACGATGCCCGTGATGATGAGCACGAGCGAGGCAGCCAGTCGCAGCGGTGCGTACATGTCGAGCGCGAGGGCCTCGAGGGCGACGCCACCCGCGATCAGCGCCAGCGCGGTGCGGGTCCAGGCGAGGAAGGTGCGCTCGTTCGCGAGCGAGAAGCGCACGTCCGGCTCGCTGCCCTGCCGGAACACCGAACGCGGGAAACGACGGTCGGGATGTGCGCTCACCCGTTCAGGATACCGGGGTCGAGACCCTCGCAATCCGCGCCGCGGAGTGGTGGAGTAGACGCATGCGCGCAGCCATCATGCACGGACCCGGCGACGTCCGGGTCGAGGATGTCCCGACCCCCGAGCTCGTGGAGCCGACCGACGCGATCATCCGCGTCGACGCCGCCTGCATCTGCGGCTCCGACCTCTGGCCCTACCGCGGAATCTCGCCGGTGAAGCGCCCGTCGCGGATGGGCCACGAGTACATCGGCGTCGTCGAGCAGATCGGCTCGGAGGTGCGCGACATCGAGGTGGGCGACTTCGTGGTCGGCTCGTTCATGGCATCCGACAACACCTGCGAGATCTGCCGGGCCGGCTACCAGTCGCGGTGCATCCACGTCGTCGGGATGGGATCTATCGGCACGCAGGCCGAGCACGCCCGGATCCCCTGGGCCGACGGAACGCTCGTCAAGGTCGCCGGTGACATCACGCCCGAGCGCCGCCGCAGCCTGCTGGCCGCATCTGACGTGCTCGGCACGGGGTGGTTCGCAGCGGTCGCGGCCGAGGCGGGCCCCGGCAAGACGGTGGCCGTCGTGGGCGACGGCGCGGTCGGCCTGCTCGGCATCCTCGCGGCGTCCCAGCTGGGGGCCGAGCGCATCATCGCCATGTCGCGGCACGCCGACCGCCAGCAGCTCGCCCGTCGCTTCGGCGCGACCGACATCGTCGAGGCGCGAGGGGATGCCGGAGTCGCGGCCATCCAGGAGATGACGGGCGGCTACGGCGCTCACTCCACGATCGAGGCGGTCGGCACGCAGGAGGCGATGCAGCAGGCCATCCGCTCGACGCGTGCCGGTGGGCACGTGGGGTTCGTCGGCGTCTCGCACGGTGTGAGCCTGGACGGGCAGGAGCTGTTCCTCTCGGGCATCCACCTGCACGGCGGACCCGCCCCGGTGCGCCGCTTCCTGCCCGACCTGATCGACCGGATCATGACCGATCAGATCGACCCGGGCGCGGTGTTCGACCAGACGCTGTCGATCGACGACGCGGCCGAGGGCTACCGGGCGATGGACGAGCGCCGCGCCATCAAGGTGATGCTCGAGCTCTGAGGCGGGTCTGCGGTCCGGCGCCGGATCAGGCGCTCGCGCGGCGGATGAGCGCAGGGGCGAGGAGCAGGTCGGCGGGGCGCGCGCCCTCGATCCACTCCACCAGGGCCGACACCGCGCGTTCCCCGAGAGCATCGAAGTCCTGCCGCACGGTCGTCAGCGGAGGCTGGAAGTTCGCAGCATCCGCGATGTCGTCGAAGCCGATCACCGCGACGTCGTCGGGCACTCGGAGTCCGGATCCGGCGAGCGCGCGCAGCGCGCCGAGCGCCATCTGGTCGTTCGCGGCGAAGATCGCGGTGACGTCGGATGCCGGCATCCGCGCCCACGCATCGAACCCGGATGCCGCGCTCCAGTCCCCCCGCACGGGGTCGGGCTGCTCGGCGCCGGCGGCGAGCAGCCCGAC
>NZ_DAMDLU010000229.1:0-2143 GCF_032084865.1 Microbacterium sp. | reverse complement strand
CGACCCCGAGCCCGGGTCCACGCTGTTCGTCGTCGGGGCATCCGGAGCAGTCGGGTCGATGCTCGTGCCGCTCGCCGTGCGCGCCGGATGGCGGGTGGTCGCCTCCGCCTCGGCGGGCAGCCTCGAGCACCTGCGAGAGCTGGGCGCGGATGCCGCGCTCGACTACCGGGCCGATTGGCGAGTGCAGCTTCGTGCGCTGAACCCGGGCGGGGTGGACGCCGCTGTCGCGATCCCCGCAGGAACCACGGCGGGCGCCATGGAAGTGGTGCGCGACGAGGGCGCGATGATCACCGTGTCGGCCGATGACGTGGCGCCCGTGCGCGGCATCCGGGTGCGCGGTCTGAACTATGCGGCCCCCGTGCGCGCGCCGCTGCAGCACCTGCTCGAGGAGGTGCAGGCCGGGCGATTCCTGCTGTACATCGACCTGCAGCTGCCGCTCGAGCATGCGGAGGACGCCCTGGCGAAGGTGCGCTCGCAGCGCGCCCGAGGCAAGACGGTGCTGACGATCGACTCGTGAGAGCGCCGGCGGCGACGGTGCGGAAGATGGGACTTGAACCCACACGCCCGGGGGCACAGGAACCTAAATCCTGCGTGTCTACCAATTCCACCACTTCCGCGCGCTTCCGAGTCTAGCGATCGGGCTGCTCGGGGCACGCGTTGATCCGCCGGGTGACGGTCTGAGCCGACCGGCTGTGGATAACTTCCGCGCCGGGTGAACGATCTCTGTCAGGATGCCGGGCGTGAGTCATCCGTCCGCCGCCGTCGCCGAGAGAGTGCGTCGGCGTCTGCGCCTGGAGAACACCGACCCGGCGGCGCATCCCGACGAGGCGCGACGCATCGCCCAGGTCGAGGTGCGGAGGCACAACGACCTCGCCCTGCAGCGCGGCGAGGCGATGGTCGATGACGAAGCGGCTCTCGTGCGTGACGTGCTGGCATCCGTCTCGGGGTTCGGCGCCCTGCAGCCGCTTCTCGACGATCCCGAGATCGAGGAGATCTGGCTGAACGGCCCCGACCGTGTCTTCGTCGCGAGGGGCGGCGCCACCCACCGCGTCGACCTGCAGCTGACGGATGCCCTGATCCGCGATCTCGTCGAGCGGATGCTGCAGACGACGGGGCGGCGGGTCGACGTGAGCCAGCCGTTCGTCGACGCCTCGCTGCCCGACGGATCGCGGCTGCACGTCGCGATCGCCGATGTTGTGCGCGGATCGTGGGCGGTGAACATCCGCAAGTTCCTCACCCGGCATCGCACCCTCGACGCGCTGATCGCGCAGGGCTCGGTGCCGCAGCACGTCGCCGACCTGCTGCTCGCCGGGCTGCGCGATGGCCGCAGCATCATCGTCTCGGGCGCCACGCACGCGGGCAAGACCACGCTGCTCGGTGCTCTGCTGGCCGCCTGCGCGGCAGATCAGCGCATCATCACGGTCGAGGAGACGTTCGAGCTCGCCGTCGACGGCCCCGACGTCGTGGCGCTGCAGGGACGTCAGGCGAGCCTGGAGGGCACCGGCGAGATCACCCTGCGGCGGCTCGTGAAAGAGGCGCTGCGCATGCGACCCGATCGCCTCGTCGTCGGCGAGGTCCGCGATGCCGAAGCGCTCGATCTCGTGCTCGCGCTGAACACCGGTGTGCCCGGCGCGGGGACGGTGCACGCCAACTCCGCAGCCGAGGCCCTCGAGAAGCTCGCGCTGCTGCCGCTGCTCGCCGGGCGCAACATCGACCGCGCCTTCATCGCACCCGCCCTGGCGTCGTCGATCTCGTTCGTCGTGCACTGTCGACGCGAGGCCGACGGGTCGCGTCGCGTCGTCGAGGTGATCTCGCCGACGGGCGAGGTCGTCGACGGCAGGATCCTCAGCACGACGGTCTACCGGGCGGAGGGCGCGACATGACTCTGCTCGTCGGCGCGCTGCTCGGTGCCGGCATGCTCCTGTGCGCATCGCCGTGGCTCTGGCCGCAGCAGCCAGACCGACCCGCTCGCGAACCGCGCAGCAGCCGCCTGAGACGGCTTCTCGACGAGGCGGGGCACGCGCGCACGCCGACGCGGACGATCACCGCGGTCATGGTCGCGATCGCCGCGGTCTCAGCCGCTCTCGCGTGGCTGCTCACGGGCATCCCGGTGCTGGTCGGGCTCGCCGCGCTCGCGGGCGCC
>NZ_DAMDLU010000228.1:0-2237 GCF_032084865.1 Microbacterium sp. | reverse complement strand
GGGACGTGCTGGACCTGGCGCAGGACGCCGCGATCGTGGGGTCGGTCGTCCGGTCCCTGGACGGGGGTGGCGAGGCGTGTGCGATCTCGGTGATCGGTGCTGTCGGTGGCGTCGGCGCCTCCACCCTGGCCGCCGCGACGGCCCAGCTCGCGGTGCGACGCGAGCTCAGGACCGTGCTCGTCGACGGGGACGCCGCGGGTGGCGGGCTCGACCTGCTCACCGGGGCCGAGGCGGTCGACGGGTCGCGGTGGAACGACCTCGACGGCGCGATCGGCCACGTGGGCGCGGCCGAGCTCGAGTCCACCCTGCCCGTCCACCGAGGTCTGGCACACGTCTCGTTCGGTCGCTCGGGTCGGCCGGTGACGGGCGCGGCACCGGTCATCTCGGCCGCCGCGCGCGGGTTCGACGTCGTGGTCGCCGACGTACCTCGGCACGTCGACGACCTGGGGCGTGAGCTGATCGCTCGCTCGGTCCTGACGGTGCTCGTGGTGCCTCGCCGGCTCGGCGGGATCGTCGCCGCCCGCTCGCTGGTCGAGCGACTGGCCTCGACGACCGACGCGGTCGTCGCCGTGACCCGCGCGTGTCCCGCCGGAGTGTCCCGCACCGCCGTCGCCGCCGAGGTCGGCGTGCCGGTGGTGGCCGACCTGGGCACGTCACGACGCCTGGCGACCGACCTCGAGCACGGACTGGGACCCATGCGCGCGCGGACCGTGGTCGGGGCCGCCCGACGCATCCTCGATGCGGTGGGACTGCGATGACCCGGCCTCCCACGGACGTCGTCGAGCGCGTCCGACAGCGGCTGGCCACCCTCGGTGTCGAGCCCACCCCGCACAGCGTCGCCGAGGCGCTGCGCGTCGAGGACCAGCTGTGGGGCACGACGACCGTCCTGACGATCGTCGACCTGCTGCGGGGCGAGGCGCTCGGTGCGGGCGTGCTGCAACCGCTGCTCGACGGGCCGGGAGTCACGGACGTCCTGGTCAACGGAGCCGACGGCGTGTTTATCGATGCCGGGGACGGGCTCGTGCGCACCGACGTGTCGATGCCCGACGAGCCGGCCGTGCGGCGCCTCGCTCAGCGACTGGCCGCGTCGGCGGGCCGTCGCCTGGACGACGCGTCGCCGTGGGTGGATGGCCGGCTGGCGGACGGCACTCGGCTGCACGCCGTGCTGTCGCCGATCGCGCGCACGGGAACCGCCATCTCACTGCGCGTCCCACCGAGGCGTGCGCTGCCGCTGGGCGAGCTGGAGCGCCGGGGAGCGGTCGCCCCACCGATGGGCGTGGCGCTGCGCGAGCTGGTGACCTCACGACGCAGCTTCCTGGTGACCGGCGGCACCGGCTCGGGCAAGACGACCGTCCTGGCCGCACTGCTCGAGCACGTCCCTGCCGAGGAGCGCCTCGTGATCGTCGAGGACTCCGATGAGCTCAGGCCCGACCATCCCCACGCCGTGGGCCTCGTCGCCCGTCCGGCGAACGTCGAGGGCGCAGGAGCGGTCGAACTCCGTGACCTCGTGCGGCAGGCGCTGAGGATGAGGCCCGACCGCATCGTGGTCGGCGAGGTCCGCGGCGCCGAGGTCGTGGACCTGCTCGCGGCGCTGAACACCGGACACGAGGGCGGGTGCGGCACGGTCCACGCGAATGCGCCGGACGACGTGCCCGCACGGCTGGAGGCACTCGGCATCGCGGCGGGCCTGAGTCGTGCGGCGGTGCACGCTCAGGCCGCGGCCGCGCTCGACGCTCTCGTCCATGTCGTGAGGCACCCGGACGGACACCGCGAAATCGCGGAGCTCGCCGACCTGTCGTCGGACCCGTCCGGGCGCCTGGTCGTCCGTCCACGACTGACCGTCCGTCGCGGACGCGTCGTCGAGTCGTGAGCCTGGTCAGTGCCGCCCTGACCTCGCTGGCCGTGCTGGTGTGGCGGCCGCCATGGGGATGGGTGCGGGTCCGGGTGGGTGGGGCGTCGGTCCCTCACCCCGGCCGGCGGACCGGCGCGCTCGTCCTGGTGCTGACGCTGGTGACGAGCGTCGTGCTGTTTCCGCTGCCGATGGCCGTCATCGCGTGGACGGCGGCCGGCGTTGCCGGGACGGTGTGGCACCGCGTGGCCGGGGCACGCCGCCGGCGGGTGACCGAGGCGGTGCGGGACGAGGCCCACCGGGTGGTCGATGCCCTCGTCGCGGAGCTCCGCAGTGGGGCGCCACCCGCTACCGCGATTCTGCGCTTGGCACCCGAGACCGCCCTGCT
>NZ_DAMDLU010000227.1:0-2285 GCF_032084865.1 Microbacterium sp. | reverse complement strand
TTGCTGTCGGATGCGGCGGAGTCAGTGGTCAACCTGGTCGCCGCGATCGCGGCCGGCCGGCGCGGTCTGCAGCTCGCGGTGACCGCCGCCGCGGTGTCTGCCGCGATCGCCGCCGCGCTGCTCGCGCTGGGATCCGGTGAGCGGCTCTTCGGATTCATCACCGCCCAGAACGGCCGAGGTCTGCAGATCGAGGCGGTCGCCGCGACGCCCTTCCTCTGGGCAGCGGTCCGCGGCGACGCGAAGATCGAGTACAGCTTCGACATGCTCACCTTCCAGATCGAGGCGCCGGGGGCCGCCGCCGTCGCTGCGGCGACGACTCCGGCGATGGTGATCGTCGTGCTCGGGATCGTCGTGCTCGGGATTCTGCGCGCACGGCGGGGCGCCGCCTGGACGCGCCTGCTGCCGCCGCTCGCCCTCGCGCTCATCGCCGCGCTGATCGCCACGAACCGGGTCGGATCGCCGCAGTTCACCACCTGGCTCATCGTTCCCGCGATGCTGTGGATCGTCTTCGATCACTCCCGCGCGCACACGTCCACCGCTCTCGTGCTGCTGCTGTGCGCCCTGACCTTCTGTGTCTACCCGCTCACCTATGACGGACTGCTCGCCGCCCAGCCCCTGCCCGTGCTGCTGCTGACCGTGCGCAATGCGATGCTCGTGGTGACGCTCGTCGTCGCCGTGCGCGCAGTGCTGCGCACTCCCGCATCGCGTCGCTGACGCGATCGACCACGAAACAGATCGACAACGAAAACAGGAGGAACCATGCTCGTCGCATTCTCGGTCGCCCCATCCGGTGACGGCCGCTCAGGTGATTCGGTGCACGACGCCGTCGCGGCCGCCGTGACGGTGGTGCGCGAGTCGGGCCTCGCGCACCGCACCACCAGCATGTTCACCGAGATCGAAGGACCCGACTGGGACTCGGTCATGGATGTGGTCAAGAGGGCCACCGAGGCGGTCATGCCGTTCGGGTCGCGCGTCTCGCTCGTGCTCAAGGCCGACATCCGCCCGGGATACAGCGGCGAGCTGGATGCCAAGATCGAGCGTCTCGAGAAGGCCATCGACGAATCCGCCGACGGTGACGCGACCGGCCGGTAGCATGAGCGGGTGACTCCCTCGAATCCTTCGAGGGGGGCGGCGATGAGGGCGCTCCTCTCCCTCGCCATCGGCAGCTTCGGCATCGGCATGACGGAATTCGTCATCATGGGCCTGCTGCCCGAGATCGCCCAGGACCTGCTGCCCGACGTGTGGGCGGCGAGCAGCGAGCAGGCGATCGGCCAGAGCGGGCTGCTCATCTCGCTGTACGCGCTCGGCGTCGTGATCGGCGCGCCCACCATCGCCGGTGCGGTGGCGCGCTTCCCGCGGCATCGGGTGCTGCTGGCGCTCGCGATCGCGCTCACCCTCGGCAACGCGCTCACCGTGGTGCTGCCGGGCTTCGGGCTGGTCGGCGCGTCGAGACTGCTCGCCGGGCTGCCGCACGGCGCGTACTTCGGCATCGGCGCGCTCGTGGCAGCCGACGTGCTCGGCCCGGGCAAGCGCGCGCAGGGCGTCGCGTTCATCCTGACCGGTCTGACCGTCGCCAACGTCGTCGGCGTGCCGCTGGGCACCTACCTGGGGCAGCAGTGGGGGTGGCGCACCGCCTTCCTCGTCGTCACCGCGGTGTTCGCCGTCGCGGCGGTGTGCATCGCCCTCTTCGTGCCACCGCATCCGGGCGACCCCGGGCGCACCCTGCGGTCCGAGCTGGGCGTGTTCCGGGTACCGCAGGTCTGGCTCACGCTCGGCATGGGGGCGATCGGCTTCGGCGGGTTCTTCGCGATGTACAGCTACATCGCCCCGCTGGTCACCGAGGTCGCCGGTGCTCCGCCGTGGGTCGTGCCGGTGACCCTGGTGCTGGTCGGCGTGGGCATGACGGTGGGCAACCTGGCGGGCGGCCGTCTGGCCGACCACGATCTGCGCGGCACGCTCATCTGGGGGCTCCCCGCGCTCGCCGCGGTGCTCGTGCTGCTCGCCGTGCTGGCGTTCTCGGTGGTGCCGCTGATCATCACCGCCATGCTCGTCGGCGCGCTCGCGTCGGTGCTGAGCCCCGACAACCAGTCGATCGCCGCGGCGCTGAACCACTCGGCGCTGAACATCGGCAACAGCCTGGGCGCCTTCCTCGGCGGGGCGGCGATCTCGCTCGGCCTCGGCTACACCGCTCCCGAATGGGTGGGGGCCGTGCTGGCGCTGCTCGGGCTGGCCATCGCGCTGATCGCCTACCGCGCGCAGTCGCGGACGTCGGTGGCGGCGGGTGC
>NZ_DAMDLU010000226.1:0-2348 GCF_032084865.1 Microbacterium sp. | reverse complement strand
CTGGCGACGGAGGCGGTCGTCGCCGACTGGCCGGATGCCGCTCAGCGCGACCGCGCGATCGACTCGCTCATCGCCGACGGGCTCGTCGAGGCGGCAGACGGAACGCTTCGGCTGCCCCGCTGAGCGGGATCGGCGTCAGTCCTCGTCGTCGTCGTCGCGGTGATACGGGTCGGCGTCGCCGGCGTGCGTCGCCGAAGCCGCCAGCTTCGCCACCTCGGCGTCGCGCTCGCGCGCCTCGCGCAGAAGGTCGGCGATGTGACCGGCGCTCTCGGGCAGTGCATCCGGGATGAACTCGAGCGTGGGCACGAGGCGCACGTTGAGCTGACGACCGACCTCCTTGCGCAGCAGTCCGGTGGCCGAGGTGAGCGCGGCGCCGCTGGCGACGCGCTCCTCATCCGTGCCGAGCACGGTGTAGAACACCGATGCGTGCTGCAGGTCGCCCGTGACACGCACCTCCGTGATGGTCACGAACCCGAGCCGCGGATCGCGCAGCCCCTTCTCGAGGCGCTCGGCGAGGATGACGCGGATGCGATCCGCGAGTCGTGCCTGTCGTTCTCCAGCCATGTTCCCATTCCCTCTGAGGACGAATGAGGGGCGCCTCGCGGCGCCCCTCACATCGTTTGGACTCGATCAGCCGCGAGGCTTCTCGACGAGCTCGGTCGTCTCGATCTCGTCGCCGATCTGGATGTCGTTGTACTTGCCCAGGCCGATACCCGCCTCGAAGTCCGTGCGGACCTCGGTGACGTCGTCCTTGAAGCGGCGCAGCGACTCGATGGCCAGGCCATCGGCGATGACGACGCCGTCGCGGATGACGCGCGCCTTGGCGTTGCGCGTGATCGTTCCGGAGCGGACGATGACACCGGCGATGTTGCCGAACTTCGAGGAGCGGAACACCTCGCGGATCTCGGCGACACCCGACTGGACCTCTTCGTACTCCGGCTTGAGCATGCCCTTGAGCGAGCTCTCGATCTCGTCGATCGCGTTGTAGATGACGGAGTAGAAGCGGATGTCCACGCCCTCACGCTGAGCACGCTCGCGCGCCTTCGTGTCGGGGCGGACGTTGAAGCCCACGATGATCGCGTTGTCGATCGTCGCCAGGTTCACATCCGACTCCGTGACCGCACCGACACCGCGGTGGATGATGCGCAGCTGCACCGAGTCGTCGACCTCGATCTTGAGCAGCGACTCCTCCAGCGCCTCGACGGCACCGGACACGTCGCCCTTGATGATGAGGTTGAGCGTCTCGACCTTGCCCTCTTCGAGCGCTCGGGTGAAGTCCTCGAGCGAGATGCGCTTGCGGGCCTTGGCGAGCAGGGCGTTGCGCTGCACGGCTTCACGCTTCTCAGCGATCTGGCGCGCCATCCGGTCTTCCTCGGTGACGATGAACACGTCGCCGGCACGCGGCACCGAGTTCAGACCCTGCACCTGCACCGGACGCGACGGTGCGGCGTACTCCACCGCGTCGCCGTTCTCGTCGAGCATGGCGCGCACGCGTCCGTAGGCGGTGCCCGCGACGATCGAGTCGCCGACGCGCAGCGTTCCGGACTGGATCAGCACGGTGGCGACCGAACCGCGGCCCTTGTCGAGCTTCGCCTCGATGGCGACACCACGGGCGTCCTTGTTCGGGTTCGCCGTGAGGTCCAGACCCGCGTCCGCCGTCAGCAGGACGGCGTCGACGAGCTCCTGGATGCCCGTGCCCTGGCGTGCCGAGACGTCGACGAACATGACTTCGCCGCCGTACTCCTCGGCGACCAGTCCGTACTCGGTGAGCTGCTGGCGCACCTTGCCCGGGTTGGCCTCGGGCTTGTCGACCTTGTTGACCGCGACCACGATCGGCACACCAGCGGCCTGCGCGTGGTTCAGCGCCTCCACCGTCTGCGGCATGATGCCGTCGTCGGCGGCGACCACGAGGATCGCGATGTCGGTGACCTGCGCACCACGGGCACGCATGGCGGTGAACGCCTCGTGACCCGGGGTGTCGATGAAGGTCACCGCGCGGTCGATGCCGTCGTGCTCCGTCCAGATCTGATACGCACCGATGTGCTGGGTGATGCCGCCGGCCTCGCCCTCGATGACGTTGGACTGGCGGATCGCGTCGAGCAGACGGGTCTTACCGTGATCGACGTGACCCATGACGGTGACCACCGGCGGCCGGATCTCGAGATCCTCGCCGCTTTCGGCGTCGAGCTCGCCCTCCAGGTCGAGACCGAAGCCCTCGAGGAGCTCCTTGTCCTCGTCCTCGGGCGACACCATCTGGATCTTGTAGCCCAGCTCCTCGCCGAGCACCTCGAAGGTGGCCTCATCCAGCGACTCGGTGGCCGTGGCCATCTCGCCGAGGTTGAAGAGGA
>NZ_DAMDLU010000225.1:0-2401 GCF_032084865.1 Microbacterium sp. | reverse complement strand
AGAGGTGCGACCACCCCTTGGAGGATCTCATGTCCGACGAACATGCACACGACGCATCCGAGCCCGCCGAGGGCGAGTACACGGATGCCGACCACGGCGACGGCACGACGGCCGGTGACCACGCGGCGCACGCCGTCGAGGCCGAGGGCGAGTACACCGACGGTGTCTACTCCGCCGACGGACGCGAGCAGCACCTGCCGCATCACGGCGAGGGGGCGTACACCGACGCCGACCATGCGCATGCGGACGCCGATCCCTCCGGTGCACGTGGCCTGGAGGCAGAGGGCGAGTACACCGACGGTCGTTACCCCGACGACGGCGATGCAGGCCGCGCCGACCGCAGGCACAGCTGACACCGTGGGTGACGCCGACGCGCGCGACGCGCGCGCTGAGCTGCTGCGCCTGCGCGCCAGCATCGACAACATCGACGCCGCACTGATCTTCATGCTCGCCGAGCGGTTCCGTTGCACGCAGCAGGTAGGTCACCTGAAGGCCGAGCACGACATGCCGGCCTCCGACCCCGGGCGGGAAGAGCAGCAGACCGCGCGCCTGCGTGCGCTCGCCGAAGAGGCGCACCTCGACCCGGAGTTCGCCGAGAAGTGGTTCAACTTCGTCGTCGCCGAGGTCATCCGCCATCACACCGAGGCGGCCGAGGGTCGCTGACCGCCCGGACGCGGCTTCGTCTGGAACCGGGCGCGGGGGATGCCGTCTTTCAGCGCGTCCCTGATCTATGCGACAATATGATCGATATCTGGTTCTAAACGTCAGAAACAAGCATTCAGGAGTCGTCATGCACACCACCGCCGGCGCACACATGCGCGCAGAGCTCACCTCGCAGCCCGAGACCTGGGCCCGCGCAGCAGATATGCGCGACGAGCAGGCCCTGCTCCCGGCCTCCGGCGCCCGCATCGCCGTCGTCGGCTGCGGCACCTCGTGGTTCATGGCGCAGTCGTACGCCGCGCTCCGCGAGAGCGCCGGTCACGGCGAGACCGACGCGTTCACGGCATCCGAGTTCCCCTTCGGCCGCGACTACGACGCGATCGTCGCATTGACGCGTTCGGGCACGACCACCGAGGTGCTCGAGCTGACCGAGCGCGTGAAGGGCGCCACGCCCGTGATCGCCGTCGTCGGCGACACCACCTCGCCGCTCGTCGACCTCGCCGACCGCGTGATCGGACTCCCGTTCGCCGATGAGCAGTCGGTCGTGCAGACCCGCTTCGCGACCACGGCGCTGGCCCTGTTCCGCGCGTCGGTCGGCGAGAGCCTCGACGCCGCGATCGCCGACGCGCAGGCCGTGCTCGACGGCTCCGACGACGCGGCGCTCGGCGAGGCCGAGCAGTACAGCTTCCTCGGCATGGGCTGGGCGATGGGTCTCGCCCACGAGGCGGCCCTGAAGATGCGCGAGTCGTCGCAGTCGTGGACCGAGTCGTACAGCTCGATGGAGTACCGCCACGGTCCGATCGCCATCGCCGCTCCGGGGCGGATCACGTGGCAGCTCGGCTCGGCGCCCGAGGGCCTGCAGGCCCAGGTCGAGGCGACCGGCGCGCGCTTCGTGCAGCACGCGATCGACCCGATGGCCGACCTCGTGCGTCTGCACCGCGTCGCCCTCGACCGCGCGGTCGCGAAGGGCCTCGACCCCGACCAGCCGCGCAACCTCACCCGCTCGGTGGTCCTCGAGGGCTGACCGCTCACGAGGGACGGATGACGGAGGACGCGCATGTCCGAGCACAGTGACATCCCCGAGGTGGTCAGCGACGAGTCCGGTGAACGGCTCGCCCGTGCCGCCTCGATCGGGGCCGGCGTGCCGGTGCTCGCCTTCGACGTGGGCGGCACCGACATCAAGTCGGCGCTGTTCGACGCCGACGGCACCGCGCGCGGACTGCGCCGCACTCCGACTCCGTCCAGCGCCGACGGCTCTCCCGACGGGCTGATCGAGCGTCTCGCCGAACTCGCCGACGAGCTGCGTGCGCAGCATCCCGATGTCGTACCGCAGGCCGTCGGACTCGTCGTGCCCGGCATCGTCGACGCCGAGAACGGCATCGGCGTGTTCAGCAGCAACCTGGGCTGGCGCGATGCGCCCATGCGCGACCTGATGGTGGCCCGATTCGGGATGCCGGTGGCCTTCGACCACGATGTGCGGGCGGCCAGCTGGGCCGAGCACGTGCTCGGCGGCGCCCGCGACTACGCGAACGCGGTCGTGCTGATCATCGGCACCGGCATCGCCGGTGCGCTGCTGGTCGACGGACGTCCGTACACCGCGGGCGGCTATGCCGGCGAGATCGGCCACGCGCCGATCGGGGAGTGGCCGTGCCCGTGCGGGGCACGCGGATGCCTGGAGGCCATCGCGTCGGCCGGGGCCATCTCGCGCCGCTACACCGATGCGACAGGCGCGGTCGTCGAC
>NZ_DAMDLU010000224.1:0-2523 GCF_032084865.1 Microbacterium sp. | reverse complement strand
GGGATCGAACCTCCGGTGAGGCGCCCCCCGCGCTGCCGCAGGAGGCGGCGGGGCGGGTGCCGTGACCCCCGGCTGCCCGGACGTCCACGGAACCGACTCGATCAGAGGCGCCGAGCCGCCGACCTGCTCAGGCGCCGCAGGCCGACCAGCCGTGGCAGCTGTGCCGGCCGCGCCAGCCGCCGGAGCGGGTTCGAGGGGAGGAGCAAGAGGCGGGACGACCGAGGACGCCGCATGAGCGGGCGCCGCGGAGACGCCCGGCACAGTCCCACCACCCCCGCTGTAGGTGGGTGCGGGAGGGGCGACCGACCCGGGCGGCAGGATCGGCGGCGCCAGGAATCCGTGCGAATCAGCGGCTCCGGCATCCGCTGGCTTGCGCAGAGGACCGGGGCGGATCCCTGCCAGCCGATCGCCTTCGGGGTAGGGCAGCGGCCCGACGACCAGCACGGTGGCCCAGGCCGGGGGGAGCAGCACGGCCAGCACGGTCAGGCCGGCTCCGCGGTCGAATCGCCTGTTGATGCGGTGCACCGCGACGATCTTCACGTACAGCCCGTACAGCTGCACGATCGGGATGAACAGCAGCACGGCGTTCCAGGCGGGCTTGCCGCCGAGCGTGAGGATCGTCGCCTCGTTGAGGACGGGGATCCAGCCCTTCCAGCCCTCCTCGCCCAGCCGCGCGAACAGCTTCGACAGGGCGATCGCGTACCAGAGGTAGCAGCCCAGGCCGACGACGAGAGCGATGCCGATCACGAGGATCGTCGGCAACGGCATTCCCGGCCCGGCCGCCGTCTCGAACGAGCGCGGGTCTGCGAGCGCAATCATGCGTCCTCCTCCTGCCGGCGTGCGCCGGCCACTGTGAGCGTATCGAGCACCGGCCTGCGAACCGAAAGCACGGACCCTCGGCGCGGCCGGATCCGCTCGAGCAGCGACCGCATGCGCAGACGGCTGCGAAGCCGCTGCCACCGTCCGGTGGCCCGTTCGATCTCCGACCGCTCACGGTCGACGATCGCCCACGCGCTCGCGGCGTCGGCGTCGGCAGGCGGATGCGGTGCGAAGACGGCGGTGTCGACGAGTCGGGCGAGCTCTTCGGCCGCCGGCCGTCCCGCGGACCGGGCACGCTGCACGCGCGTGCCGTCAGTCGGGACCGCGACGCCGTTGTCGACGTAGAGGTCGATCAGCTCCTCCCAGGCGCCGACGAGACCGAGCTCGGCATCGTCGGCGGTGCGGCGAGCGCGCCGGCGCATCGCCTTCGCGATGAGCAGGGTCAGCAGGGGCAGCGTGAGCAGCAGCACCGCGAGGAGGCTGATCGCGACCGTGCGGACCACGGGCAGGAACCCGCCGAGCAGCGGCGAGTCGCTCTGCTCGAGCGGCGCCGCATCGGCTTGCGAGTCGTTCTGCGCCGGGGGTGGGTCGAGAGCCTCGCTGCGGGGCTGCTCGGGGATCGTCGGATGCTCGGGAAGCTGCTCGCCCTCGGTGATCGTGCTGGGCAGCAGCGCGAACTGCGGTGTGACGTCGACGGCGACCCACTCGGCTCCGGGTGCGCGCACCTCGACCCAGGCGCTCATGCTGGCGCCGGTGCACACATCGGTGCACGGGGCGATGCCGGGCACCTCGTCGGCGGCGGCCAGGCGCGCACCGATGGCGACCCGCGACTCGAGGCCCCAGTACCGGGCCAGCAGGGCCGCGGCTGCGGCGAACTGCTCGTCGTCGCCGACCGCCGATACGAGCATCTCGGGCGGGGCGTCCGAGCCGACCTTAGCCTCCTGCCGGCGAAGGGAGGCGAACACCTCCTCGACGCGAGCCGAGGAATGCCCCGCGTAGCTGGCTGCGAAGGAGTACCCCTCCGACTTCAGATCGGTGATCCACCCGGCGGCAGCCGCGTCGTCGAGCAGCGCGTGGCTGAGGTAGCCGCGCGAGCGCAGGCGGTCGATCAGCTCGAGATACCCGGCACCGGTGCGCGGCAGCTCCTGAAGCTGCGCCCAGTCGACGAGCTCGGGGTGCGCCTGCGCATCCAGCAGCGACTCGCCGCCCTGTGCCGCCGAGAACCCGCCACGATCTCCGGCGGCGGTCTCCGCGAGCACGGTGTAGCGATCTCCGGGCGCCAGTCCCCTGCCGCCGCCGGGCGCGTCGGCGATCGTGATGGCCGTGTCGCCGCCGTCGTCGATGTGGAAGCCGTCAGCCAGCGCGTCTGCCCGCGCGCCCGCGAACTGCGGTGCCGCGACGAGGGCGCCCGGCACCGGCATCCAGATGCCGCGGTACGCGTCGCCGATCGTGATCTCCAGCTGGGACCTGCCCGGGCCCGGCGCGCCGGTGCGCGGCAGCCGGCTGAAGCGGGCCTCGGGTGAGACGTGGAAGTCCTGACCGTCGTACCGGTCGAGCGTCACCAGCCGGATGCGATCGATCGCTCCCGCGTCGCCGTCGACGCTCAGCACGGTCGCGTCGAGGCGATCGCCGGCGAACCATGACCGGTACGAGGCGAGCGGGCTGGGCTGCTCGCGCACGACGATCATCGGCTCGACCGCATCG
>NZ_DAMDLU010000223.1:0-2555 GCF_032084865.1 Microbacterium sp. | reverse complement strand
GGCGGCGGCGGCATCTGCCGAGGCAGAAAGCGCCGCCCCGAGGTCTTCCCCGTCGGCGAGAGCCGTGTCGAGCGCGTCGAGGGCGGGTGCCATCGCGTCGTACATCGTCTTGTCTCCCGCCTCGGGCTTGCCGCGTGCCACGACGCCGTCCATTCCGGCGCGCAGCGCGCCCGCGAGCGCTGCGGCGTCGAGGGTCGACACTGCGCCCGCGGTCATGCCCATGCGCAGGAAGAACGTGCCGTACAGGGGTCCGCTCGCGCCGCCCACCGAGCTGACCAGGGTCATGCCGACACTCTTGAGCAGCTCGTCGATCGTCTCGGGCGCGCCGGCGCCGAGCTTCTCGACGACCGCTGTCATGCCGCGGGCCATGTTGGCGCCGTGGTCGGCGTCGCCGATGGCGGAGTCGAGCTCGGTGAGCCACTCGCGCTTGTCGTTCATGGCGGCGGCGAAGCGCGAGATCCAGTCGTGCAGGGCGGCGGTGTCGATCGTCGAGGTCATGCGTGCTCCTATGTGGCGAGGTGGGTCGGGTGTCAGCGAGGGACGTGTCTCAGGCGCCCCAGCGCAGACCGGGGGTGACGACCGGCGCATCCCACAGCCGCAGGATCTCGTCGTCGGCCTTCAGCACCGTCACCGAGCAGCCGGCCATGTCGAGCGAGGTGATGTAGTTGCCGACGAGGTTTCGAACGATCTGCACGCCCGCCTTCTCGAGCAGCGCGGCGACCTCGGCGTACATCAGGTACAGCTCGATCTGCGGGGTCGCTCCCATGCCGTTGAGCATGACGATCGCGGGGCCGGCGACGTCGAGGTCGGCGAGGATCGGCTCGACGAGCTGCCGGGCGATGTCGGATGCCGGGGCCAGGGGTTCGCGGTGCCGGCCGGGTTCGCCGTGGATGCCGATGCCGATCTCCATCTGATCGTCGGGCAGGTCGAAGGTGGGCTTGCCCGCCGCCGGAACCGTGCAGCTGGTGAGGGCCATGCCCATCGAGCGGCCCTGACCGTTGACCTTCTGAGCGAGCGCGACCACCGCGGCGAGGTCTTGCCCCTCCTCTGCCGCGGCGCCCACGATCTTCTCCAGCAGCACGGTCAGCCCGACCCCGCGACGTCCCGCGGTGTACAGCGAGTCCTGCACGGCGACGTCGTCGTCGACCACCACGGTGCCGACCTCGATGCCCTCCATCTCGGCGAGCTCCGCCGCCATCTCGAAGTTCAGCACGTCGCCGGTGTAGTTCTTCACGATGTGCAGCACACCCGCACCACGGTCGACGGCCTTCGTGGCGGCCTGCACACGGTCGGGGGTCGGCGAGGTGAAGATCTCTCCGGCGACGGCCGCGTCGAGCATCCCGACCCCGACGAAGCCGCCGTGCAGCGGCTCGTGGCCCGACCCGCCGCCGGAGACGACGGCGACCTTGCCCTGCTCCTTCGGCGTCGCGCGGGTGATCACGTGCGTGTCGAGATCGACCGAGAGCTCGGGATGCGCGGCGGCGACTCCCCGCAGCGATTCGACGAGCACGTCCTCCGGCTTGTTGATGAGCTTCTTCATGCTGCGATCTCCTTCGATCTCACGGGCGTCGCCCGCTCGGGAACATCCTCCGTCATGGTCGAATCTGCTCGGAGCCCCTCGCGTTGTCAAGGTCGATCGCGCAGCCGCGGTTCCGCCGCCTGCGGGCGTGGCGGTTGCCATACCGGGAGCGATCTGGAATCGTATTCCTGAACGATCGGTCTGTAATGGATCCGGTGACCGCGCTCGAGAGGATGACGATGTCCGAGGCCTATCTCGTCGACGGCGTGCGCACGCCGGTCGGCCGGTACGGCGGCGCCCTCGCCGGCGTCCGTCCCGACGACCTCGCCGCGCTGGTCGTCGCCGAGGCGGTCTCCCGGGCGGGAGTGCCGGCGGATGCCATCGACGAGGTCATCCTGGGAGCCGCGAACCAGGCCGGTGAGGACAACCGCAACGTCGCCCGAATGGCGGTGCTGCTGGCAGGACTGCCGGACAGCATCCCGGGGTTCACGGTCAACCGCCTGTGCGCGTCGGGGATGACGGCGATCGCCCTGGCTTCGCAGGCGATCCGCGCCGGCGACGCCGACCTGATGGTCGCCGGCGGCGTCGAATCGATGACCCGCGCGCCGTGGGTGCAGGCCAAGCCCGCTCGCGCATGGGCGAAGCCCGGCGACGCGTATGACACGTCGATCGGGTGGCGGTTCCCGAATCCCCGCCTGCTGGCTCGTGACAAGGCGACGTTCTCGATGCCCGAGACGGCAGAGGAGGTCGCGCGCGTCGAGGGGATCAGCAGAGCGGATGCCGACGCCTTCGCCCTGCTCAGCCATCAGCGAGCCCTCGCGGCCATCGACGCCGGAAGGCTGTCGCCGGAGATCGTCGCGGTCGAGTCGACCCGCGGGCTCGTCGACACGGACGAGGGACCGCGCCGCGAGACGTCGCTCGAGGCGCTGGCCGCGCTGCGTCCGGTCGTCGCGGGCGGCGAGGTGGTCACTGCAGGCAACGCGAGCTCGCTCAACGACGGCGCCTCGGCGATCGTCGTGGCGGGGGCGGATGCCGT
>NZ_DAMDLU010000222.1:329-2566 GCF_032084865.1 Microbacterium sp. | reverse complement strand
ACTCGCGCGCTCGGTCGCGGATGCCGCGCTGCTGCTCGACGTGCAGTGCGCCGGCCGGCCGCATCGCTTCGCGACGCGGGCCCCCGGCTCCGGGCCGTTCCTGACCGCCGCCACGACGCCGTCGTCTCCTGCCCGGATCGGGGTGACCACGGTGTCGCCGTGGGACGACGCCGACGACATCCGCCTCGATGCCGACGCCGCTCGCGCTGTCGAGGTCGCTTCGGCGCTGCTCTCGGATGCCGGCCACGGCGTCGACGGATTCGCCTGGAGTCCCCACGGCTACGCGCAGCTGTTCACGACGCTCTGGCGCACGAGTGCTGCCGGATGGACCTCACGGATGCGGAGCTGGAGCTCGTCGAGCCGATCACCGCCGGGCTCGTGCGCGAGGGGCGCCGGCTGACCGGCGCCGAGGTGCTGCAGGCGCTCGCTGCGGCATCCGCCTTCGAGCAGGAGACGATCGCCGCGTTCGATCCGTTCGACGCGGTGCTCACCCCCGCGCTGGCCCTGCCGCCGCAGCCCGTCGGCTGGTTCGACCGCGACGACCCGGTGCGCGGGTTCTCGCAACAGGTCCGCTATGCGCCGTACAGCAGCTTCGTCAATGTGGCGGGTCTTCCCGCGATCGTCGTCCCGGTCACCACCGACGCGTCGGGGCATCCGGTCAGCGTGCAGCTGATCGGCCGGCCCGGCGGTGAGGCGGCCATCATCTCGCTCGCCGCGAGTCTGCAGGATCTGGCGGGTCCGATGCCGCGACCGGCGATCTGGCGCCGCTGACTCGGCTTACGCTGGGCACATGCCCACGATCCTGCACGCCCGCGCCGTCCTGCTCGACATGGACGGCACCCTCGTCGACTCGACCGCGGTCGTCGAGCGGCTGTGGCTGGAGTGGGCGGAGCCGCACGGAATCGACCCGGATGTCGTGCTGCAGACCGTGCACGGCCGGCAGGGTCATCAGAGCATGGCGCTGCTGCTTCCCGAGCGCGATCACGCCATCAACCTCGTCGAGAATCAGGAGATGCTCGCGCGCGAGAGCGGCGATGTCGACGGTGTGGTCGAGATCGCCGGTGCTGCGGCGTTCCTCGCCGCGCTGCGCGAGCTGCCGCACGCGATCGTCACCTCGGCGAACGTGCCGCTGATGACGGCCCGGATGCAGGCTGCCGGTCTCACCGTGCCCGCTCTCGCGATCACGGCGGAGAGCGTGACCGATTCGAAGCCGCACCCCGAGGGTTTCCTGGCGGCGGCCGCGCAGCTGGGAGTCGACCCGGCCGACTGCGTCGTGTTCGAGGACTCCGAGGCCGGCGTGCAGGCGGGGCTGGCGGCGGGGATGCGGGTGATCGGCGTCGGTGCGCACGCCGCGGCGTTCGGGGCGACGCACGCCGTCGACGACCTGACCCGCGTCAGCGTGACCGCCGACGCGGACGGCTTGCGGCTCACGATCGGCTGAGCGCTCACTCCCGGGTGAAGTCCTCGAAGATCAGCGTCGTGCGGGTCGAGCGGATCGACGGGATCGCCTGGATGTCCTCCAGCACGACACGCCGCAGGTCGCGGGCATCGCTCGCTCGCACGAGAAGGATCACGTCGAAGTCGCCGCCGACGAGAGCCATGTGCTCGACCTCGGGGATCGCGCGCAGCCGCGCCTGCACCTCCTGCCAGCTCGCCTGCTCGATCGCGAGCATGACGTAGGCGGATGCATGGTGCCCGAGCTGCACGGGATCGGTGCGCACCGTGTAGCCGGCGATCACGCCCTGCTCGGTGAGCCGCTTGATGCGCGCGTGCACCCCGGCGCGGGAGATGTGCACGCTGTCGGCGATGTGCGTCATCGACGCCCGGGCGTCGCGGCGCAGCTCGGCGAGGATCGCGTGATCTGTGGCATCGAGCTCGGCCATCGAGCACCGTCCGTTCCGTCAGTAGATGCTGACAGTCTGGCACCAGCATGCGGCATAAGTGAACAATCGTTCGGGAATGCACGGGATCGGTTGGACGGCTGACGAGTCGCGGGCATCCTGGGGTCACCACGTTCGGCAAGGAAGGCGAACCGGATGATGCGAGACGACCTGCTCCCCCGTGACACGCCCGTGCGCCTGATCGATCCGCACGGCGACAGTGTCGACGATCCGCACTACACCGCGCCCGAGACCGACCGGCTGCGCGATGCCTACCGCGCCCTTGTCGAGGGTCGCCGCGTCAACGATCAGGCCAGCGCGCTGGTACGTCAGGGCCGACTGGCAGTGTACCCGTCG
>NZ_DAMDLU010000222.1:0-319 GCF_032084865.1 Microbacterium sp. | reverse complement strand
GCCTGTCAGGTCGCCGTCGCGCTCGTGCTCGACGAGCGCGACTGGCTCTTCCCCACCTACCGCGACGCCGTCGCGATCATCGAGCGAGGCGTCTCGCCGGCGGAGGCGATGGTGCTGCTGGCCGGCGACTGGCACAGCGGATACGACCCCGCCGAGCACCACGTCGCCCCGCAGGCCACGCCGCTGGCCACGCAGCTGCTGCACGCGGTCGGCTTCGCGCAGGCGGCACGGCACCGCGGCGAGGACACCGTCGTGCTCGCCCTGTGCGGCGACGGCGCGACGAGCGAGGGCGACTTCCACGAGGCGATGAACTTCGCCG
>NZ_DAMDLU010000221.1:0-2593 GCF_032084865.1 Microbacterium sp. | reverse complement strand
GCCAGCCCCGTTCGCGCTCGGCGGCGGCGAACGATCCGGCCGGCCCTGACAGGTGGTGCACCGTGCGGTGACCGGCGCCCAGAAGGCGTTCGGTCGCTTCGCGAGCGCCCGCGGCGTGGTCGGTGCCGATGACGGTGAATCGCTCGTCGGGCGGCGAGTCGACGACCACCAGGCGGAGACCTGCCGAGGCGGCATCTCGCGCCAGCGCCGTGGCCTCGTTCAGCACGACGGCGCCGTCGACGCCCTGATCGCGGAGCCGGTCGAAGGCGTCGGCGATGTGGGCATCCGCACCGAGGGTGAGCACGGTCAGCGCGTACCCGCGGGACGCCGCCGCGTCGGCGACGGCCTGCAGCATGCGGGAGTTGCCCACCGTGGCGAGCGTCTGCGCGACAAGACCGAGCGTCTGGCTGCGGCCGGTGCGCAATGCGCGCGCCGCGCGGTTGGGGCGGTATCCGAGTTCGGCCATCGCCTGCTCGACGCGCGCCCGCGTCTCGGGGTCGACCCTCGGGCTGCCGTTCGCGACGCGGGAGACGGTCTGGCCCGACACGCCCGCCCGCTGGGCGACCATCGCCATCGACACGCGTGCGGATGTCGGCATTCGGTCTCCCTCTCGAGCGCTTCACAACTCCGGAATGTTGACGTTACCACGCACCTCGCGCTACCGTGTTGACGTGAACACGTCAGAATCTCCGGAGCCGCGCACGTCCGAACTCGGCGCCGGCGTCGTCAAGCGCTCCACCCGTCTCGCCGACGGCCGCGAGCTGTTCTACTACGACGACCCCGGCACGACCCTCGGCCCCGACCGAGCGGTCGATGCGCGCCCGCTCGACGGACGTCCCGAGACCGCGACGATGCGCCAGGACATCCTTACCGGCGACTGGGTCAGCTTCGCCACGGCGCGTCAGAACCGCGTCATGATGCCGAGCGCCGACGCCGACCCGCTGGCTCCGCAGTCGCCGACGAATCCGTCCGAGGTGCCGGCGAACTACGACGTCGCGGTCTTCGAGAACCGCTCGCCCGCCTTCGGTCCGGCGCTGGCCGAGGCCGTCGGCGATGCACCCGAAGCGCGCAACTCCCCGCGCGGGCTCGACGACCTCGCCGAGCTGGGCCTCGGCCGCACGCGCACGAGCATCGGCCGCTGCGAGGTCGTGTGCTTCAGCCCCGACCACGAAGGATCGTTCGGCACGCAGTCGGTCACCCGCGCGCGCACGGTGATCGAGGCGTGGGCAGACCGCACAGCCGCTCTGTCGTCGCTGCCCGGCATCCAGCAGGTGTTCCCGTTCGAGAACCGCGGCGAGGCGATCGGCGTGACGCTGCCCCACCCGCACGGACAGATCTACGCCTACCCGTACGTCACGCCGCGCACGCAGCGGCTGCTCGACAGCATCCATCGCACCGCCCCCGATCTGATGAGGCGCGTGCTCGACTCCGAGCGCGGCTCGGACCGCGTCGTGCTGCAGGGCGAGCACTGGACCGCCTTCGTGCCGTTCGCGGCACGCTGGCCGCTGGAGGTGCAGCTCATGCCGCACCGCCACGCGCCCGACTTCGCGGCCCTCACCGACGCCGAGCGCGATGAGCTCGCCCCGCTCTACCTGCGTCTGCTGCGCGGGGTGGATGCGCTGTACCCGACCCCCACGGCCTATATCGCCGGATGGCATCAGGCACCCGTGAACACCGGTCGCGAGACCGTGCGCATGCGCCTCGAGCTGACCAGCCCACGTCGTGCCGAGGACAAGCTGAAGTTCCTCGCCGGATCCGAAGCGGCTATGGGCGCGTGGACCGCTGAGATCCTTCCCGAGGTCGCCGCCGAGCGGCTCCGCACCGCCATCGAATCCGTTCCCGAGGTCACCGCATGAGCGCACTTGACGCCGCCCGCACGCTGTTCACCGAGCTCACCGGCCGCGATCCCGAGGGCGTCTGGTCGGCGCCGGGCCGGGTGAACCTGATCGGCGAGCACACCGACTACAACGAGGGGTTCGTGCTGCCGTTCGCGATCCCGCATCGCACGTTCGCCGCCGCCCGGCTGCGCGACGACGACCGCATCCGCGTGACGTCGACCTTCGCCGCGGAGCCGGTCGAGGTCGCGATCTCCGAGCTCGACCGGCTCTTCCCGACGGCGGTCGGCGCAGAGCCCGCCGTGCCGGAGTGGTCTGCGTACGTGCTCGGCGTCGCCTGGGCCATCCAGCTCGCGGCTCCTGAGGCAGCGCTGCGCGGAGTCGACATCGCGATCGCATCCGACGTGCCGGTCGGGGCGGGGCTGTCGTCGTCCGCGGCGATCGAGGGGTCGGTGGCATCCGCCCTGAACGACCTCTGGAAGCTCGACCTCGACCCCGTCGCCCTCGCGCAGGTCGGCCGACGCGCCGAGAACGAGGCTGTCGGGGCGCCCACCGGGATCATGGACCAGATGGCGTCGATGCTCGGCCGTCCGGACGCCGCGACGTTCATCGACTGCCGTTCGCTGGCGACCGAGTCGGTGCCCACCGGGTTCACCGGTGAGGGCCTCGAGGTGCTCGTCATCGACACGCAGGTGAGCCACTCGCACTCCACCGGCGGGTATCGCGAGCGGCGCGACGCCTGCGAGCGCGGCGCGGCG
>NZ_DAMDLU010000220.1:0-2733 GCF_032084865.1 Microbacterium sp. | reverse complement strand
GTGGGCCGAGGGCGCCGCGACCCCGCTGCACGAGCGACGGGCGCGGGCCGCGCGATGACCGATCCCGACCACGGCGACTGGTGGGCGATCACGCGGGTGATCGCCCACTACGCGCGCTTCGCCGACGAGCGGCGCTTCACCGAGATGGCCGGGCTGTTCGTGCCGGACGGGCGGATGCTGCTGTTCCGGCCGCGCTCGCAGCATGCGTCCGAGACCCCGCAGGGGCACGATGCGCTCGTCGCGGCGTTCGGCGCGCTCTGCACGTTCGAGACGACGAGCCACGTGCTCGCACCCAGCCTCGTCGAGGTCGACGGTGACACGGCGACGGCCTTCACCCGCTGCATGGCGCACCACATCAGCCAGGCGCCCGAGGGGCGTGTGCGCTTCACGCTGGCAGACCGCTACGAGGACGACCTCGTGCGCACGCCCGACGGCTGGCTGTTCCGGGAGCGCCGCAAGTACACGGACTGGACCGAGACCGCGCCGCTGCGGCGTTGAGGGGTGCCGCCTACTCAGAGTCTGAATGTCTCAGACATTCAGCGGACCCTGTCGGGCAGCAGTCTCGCGGCTCAGGCTCGCCGTGATCTCGGCGCCTGCTTCGGGTCGAATGATCTACCAGGCGTAGACGTTGTCGGAGACTTTGACCGCTCCCTCCGGCGCCGGCGCGCCGTCGACGACGACTTCGAACGTGCCTGCGACGCCGCTGACCTTCGTCGCCGCGCCACCGCAAGTCACGACCCATGCGTTCTCGCCCGCGTCGGCGACAAGGCGCACGGTCGAACTCTCGCGTCCCTGAGCGAGGTTCCATCATGCTCGCCGAAGTAGTGACTCGCCGATACATCGACGTTGTCGTACGCGTAGTCCGCGAGTGGCCCTCATCCTGCCTCACTGTGACCGTCAGCACTACTGATCGTCGGCTGGCTGTCAGGCACGATCGTCTGTTGAGCTCGGCGGTCGACTTCGAGAGTGAGGCGTACATGCTCGTCGTCACGCTGCAGGTCAAGGATGCGCTCGACGAGGCGGGCTATCCCGACAGCGACCGAGTGATTGAGGTGTGGTCCGAACACCGCTGCTCATAGCTGTTGCGTTGAGCTGTTCCGGGAGCGGCGCAGCTACTCGGGTGGGACCGAGACTGCGCCGCTCCGGGCGGTGATGTCAGGCGTCAGAGCCGGGCGAGGGCCCAGTCCTCGGCGCGGGCGCGCTCCTCGCGCGGCGAGCCGAACAGCTGGCCGAGGGCGTGGGCGCGCTTGAAGATCAGGTGGGCGTCGTGCTCCCAGGTGATCGCGATGCCGCCGTGCAGCTGGATCGTCTCGGCGGCGATGTGCGACAGCGCCTCCGAGCAGGTCACCTTGGCGATCGCGGCGAGCTCGAGACGATCGGCCGCAGTGTCGGCGAGGGCGGCGGATGCCGCGCGAGACGCCGTGCGGGCCACCTCGGCCTGCACGTGCATGTCGGCCAGGCGGTGCTTGATCGCCTGGAACGAGCCGATCTGGCGACCGAACTGCACACGCTGCAGGGCGTACTCCACCGTCATCTCGAGCGCGCGCGCTGCGGTGCCTACCTGCACCGCGCTGACGGCAGCGAGGGCCAGCGCCCGCACCTGGTCGAGCACGGCCGGGTCGGCGTCGCCGAGCGCGCGGGCGGGAGTGCCGTCGAACGTGAACTCGGCGAGACGCAGCGTCAGATCCATCGTCTCGATCTCGCGACGCGTCACCGCGTCGGCGTCGACGATCTCGAAGAGCCGCGGACCGGCATCCGTCTGCGCGATCGCGATGATCACGTCGGCGGGCATGCCGTCGAGCACGAAGCCGCAGGTTCCGCTCAGAGTCCAGGTGTCGCCGTCCTGCACGGCGCGCACGTCGACCTGCTCGGGCGCGAGGCGGCCGGCGGCATCCGCCCAGGCGAGAGCGGCACTCGACGAGCCCTCGACGATCCCGGGCAGCAGGCGTTCGGCGGCATCCGCATCGCCGGAGGCGAGGATCGCCTGTGCGGCGATCGCGACCGAGCCCAGGTACGGCGACGGGGAGAGCGAATGGCCGAGCTCCTCGAGCAGCAGCTGCGACTCGCGCAGCGTGTACCCGGCGCCGCCGAACTCCTCGGGGACCGCCATGCCGGCGACGCCGATCTCCTCGCACAGCAGACGCCACAGGTCGGCGTCGAAGCGGTCAGCGCTCTCGAGCGCCGTGCGCGTCGATGCGGCGTCGGCCCGCTGGCCGAGCACATCGCGGATGAGGGCGACCAGCTCCTGCTGATCCTCGTCGGGTTCGAAAGACATCACAGCTCCTTCGGGAGGATATCGCGGGCGATGCGCGCGCGGTGGAACGCCGGAGTGCCCCACACCGACGACAGCGCCGGCGCGAGGCCCAGCCAGATGCGCAGCGTGTGCTCGGCGGTGTAGCCGATCGCGCCATGTACCTGCAACGAGGTGCGCGCGGAGAGCATCGCCGCATCGGATGCCGCGACCTTGGCCGCCGAGACCGCACGGTCGACGTCGGCCTCACCGGCGCGCAGCGCTGCATTCCAGATCAGCGGGCGCGCGAAGCTCAGCGCCACGCGCACGGCGGCGAGCTGGTGCTTGAGCGCCTGGAACTCGCCGATCGGGCGGCCGAACTGCTCGCGCACCTTGGCGTACGCCACGGCTTCGTCGAGCATCCGCTCTCCGGCGCCGACGAGCATCGCTGCGGCGGCGAGCGAGGCCTCGTTCAGGGCGGCCTCGAGCGCCTCGGGCGCGAG
>NZ_DAMDLU010000219.1:0-2796 GCF_032084865.1 Microbacterium sp. | reverse complement strand
CCGCCGGTGCGGAGTCGGACGTCGTCGTTGATGTCGGCCGCGCGAAGCGGATGCCAGGCGGCGGTGTGCGTGGTGTCGTCCTGCCAGCTCAGCAGCAGCGAGCGGCCACCGCGGCGCTTCAGGCCCGCGATGAGCCCCGCGAGGTCGGCGTCGTCGATCTCGGATTCCCAGGGCTGCCCGCTCTTGCCGGGGAAGCGCAGCTCCACGACGCGGCCGCCGCGGACCCGCGCAGGGTGACCAGCCCGATGCTGCCGTGCGCTCTCGCGTACTGCTCCGAGCCGACACGCAGCAGGGCCGAGTCGAGCATCCGGAAGGCGCCCGCGAGCAGCCGCGGCCGACCGAACCCGTCGGGGCGCAGGTCGCGGGTCACGCCGCGCCGGGCGGCCGGAAGCACGTCGGCGAGCTGCAGCATGCGATCGAACTTCTCGCGCGCCATCCGCTCGTGCCAGGCCGGGTGGTAGATGTACTGGCGCCGGCCGGCGGCATCGACCCCGGTCGCGAGGATGTGCCCGTTCGCGTAGGGGCACATCCACACGTCGCTCCACGCCGGCGGCACGACGAGCTCGCGCAGCCGCGCGAGCATCTCGGGGTCGTCGACCGCGGCCCCGTCGGCCGCCAGGAACCGGTATCCCCGGCCGTGACGCACGCGCCGGATGCCGGGGGCGTGCGGATCGCTTCGACGCAGGCGGGTCATGTCTCCGGACTACCCAACCGGAGCGGTCGCGGGCAAGCCCCTGGCGGCGCGACACGGAAAGGAATAGATCTGCCCGAGTCGACCCGGTCGAAACGATTCGATACACTGTTTCCCGCGGCGCCGTGACGATCCACGGTGCCGCCGTCTTTTTGCCGGCATCCCTCAGCCCCCGGATCATCATGGCCACCACCCTCATCACCGGCCGCCCTTGGCGCGTCATCCTGCTCTTCTCCGTGCCCCTGCTCATCGGCAACGTCGTGCAGCAGCTCTACCAGTTCGTCGACACGATCGTCGTCGGACGCCAGCTCGGCGTCGACTCGCTCGCGGCGGTCGGCGCGACCGGCAGCCTGATCTTCCTCATCATCGGCTTCGCGTGGGGTCTCGCCAGCGGGTTCGCGATTCCGACCGCGCAGGCGTTCGGTGCGGGGGATGCCCGAGGTGTGAGCCGCTCGGTGGCCACGGGCACGCTGCTCACCGGTGTCACCAGCCTGATCCTCACAGTGCTCGGGCCGCTCATCGCGCGCCCGTTCCTCGAGCTGCTGCAGACGCCGCCCGAGCTGCTCGCCGAGGCGACGACCTTCACTCGGGTGACGTTCATCGGCGGCAGCACGATCATGTTCTTCAACTATCTGGCCGCCATCATCCGGGCGATCGGCGACTCGACCACGCCGCTGGTGTTCCTCACCATCTCGTGCGGGCTGAACGTCGGGCTCGTGATCCTCATGGTCGGACCGCTGGGCTGGGGTGTCGCCGGGGCAGCGCTGGCCACGGTGATCGCGCAGGCCGTCTCGGTGCTGCTCTGCCTCGGATACCTGTTGCGCAAGCTGCCCGTGCTGCACGTGCACCGTGATGACTGGAAGGTGCGCCACGCCGACGCGCTCGAGCACCTGCGGCTCGGTCTGCCGATGGGATTCCAGGCATCCATCATCGCGATCGGCGCTCTCGCCGTGCAGGTGGCGCTGAACACGCTCGGCGCCGATGCGGTCGCCGCGTACACCGCGGCATCCCGCATCGACGGACTCGCCGTCGCCCTTCTCGCCTCGCTGGGACTCGCCTCGTCGATGTACGCCGCGCAGAACCTGGGCGCGCGCCGCCCCGACCGCATCCGCCGGGGCACGGTCCAGGCGCTGTGGATGGCGATCGCCACGTCGGTGCTGCTCGGCGTGATCATGATCGCGTTCGGCGCCTCGGTGGTGCGGCTGTTCGTCGGCGACGGATCCGAACGGGTCGTCGAGCTCGCCCACCAGATGCTCATCATCAACGGCGTGAGCTACGCGGCCCTCGGCGTGCTGTTCGTGCTGCGCGGCGTGCTGCAGGGTGTCGGCCGGGTCGCCATCCCCACCATCACCGGCGTGGTCGAGCTGATCGCACGCGTGGTCGCCGCCGTCGCGCTGGGCGCGGCCTGGGACTTCGCGGGCGTCGCGCTCAGCAATCCACTCGCGTGGATCGGCGCGGTCGTGATTCTCGTGCCGGCGTACCTCTCCGCGCATCGGGCCTTCGGCCGCCTGCCGGTCGAGCCGGTCGAGACGACCCTCACGACGCCCATCCCGGTGATCGGTCCGACGGAGGGATCGCGGATGGTGGATGCCGTGTTCACCGCCCCCGTGCCCGTCGTCGTGGGCCGGTTGAGCGCGCTGCGTCTTCCCCGGAGCAGGCGGCGGACGCGCTGAGCGATCACCTGCGGGAGATGTGCGCGAGTCATCCGTCAGGATGATGCCGAATCGTTCCCGTGGGCGATGCACGAACGCGATCTTCGCGCGTAACGTGGCTGGCACGAGCACGCCGCGATGCGGCGTGCGGGTGACCGGGGGGTCGGGGAAATGTCCAGTCTTGCAATGGCCAACACGTTGGCAGCAGTGCTCGTGCCGATCGGCAGTGCGGGTGCGGTTCTCGCCGTCGTCTGCGCGCTCGTGACCGCTTTCGCGCTCGCGCGCGGCGCGGCAGGGCTGGTGGGGGGCGGTGTGGGCGTCTGGATCCTGGGGGCGATGCTGAGCCTGTGCGCATCGTTCGCCACGGTGTGGACGCCGGTCTTCGTGTCGGTGGGCGCGCTCGCCGCCGCCTTCGTGATCGGGGGGCTCGCGCGGACTCTGCTGCGCGGCATC
>NZ_DAMDLU010000218.1:0-2847 GCF_032084865.1 Microbacterium sp. | reverse complement strand
GGACGGCCGGCGGTGCCGGCGACCGCGGGGACGACGCGGTCGGGCAGGCTCACCTCGAGGCGCTTGCCGGCGACCTCGACGACGACGGTGTGCCGGCCGGGTGCGGGGGCCGGCTCATCGAGCTCGCCGTCCCACGCGGGGATGTCGTTGACGAACTCGGTCTCGATCCAGCGCGTGTACACGCCGAACTCGCCGTCGGCGGCGACGAATGCCGGGTCGCGGACGACCTTGCGGTGGAAGGGCAGCACGGTCGGCATGCCCGCCACCTCGAACTCGTCGAGGGCACGACGCGAGCGCTCGAGAGCTTCGGCGCGGTCGCGTCCGGTGACGATGATCTTCGCCAGCAGCGAGTCGAAGGCGCCCGAGATGGTGTCGCCGGCGGTGACGCCGGAGTCGAGACGGATGCCGGGGCCGCCGAACGTCTTGAAGACGTTGATCGGCCCGGGCTGGGGGAGGAATCCGCGACCCGGATCCTCGCCGTTGATCCGGAACTCGAAGGAGTGACCCTGCGGCGTCGGGTCGTCGTAGTCGATGGTGCCGCCGGCGGCGATGCGGAACTGCTCGCGCACGAGGTCGATCCCGGTGATCTCCTCCGACACCGGGTGCTCGACCTGCAGGCGGGTGTTCACCTCGAGGAACGACACCGTGCCGTCGGCGCCGATGAGGAACTCGCAGGTGCCGGCGCCGATGTAGCCGACCTCGGTGAGGATCGCCTTCGACGCCGAGTACAGCAGCTCGTTCTGCTCGTCGGTGAGGAACGGCGCGGGCGCCTCCTCGACGAGCTTCTGGTGACGTCGCTGCAGCGAGCAGTCGCGAGTGGAGATGATGACGACGTTGCCCTGGGCGTCCGCCAGGCACTGCGTCTCGACGTGACGGGGCTTGTCGAGGTACTTCTCGACGAAGCACTCGCCGCGGCCGAAGGCGGCGACCGCCTCGCGGGTGGCGGACTCGAACAGCTCGGCGATCTCGTCGAGTTCACGCGCGACCTTGAGACCGCGTCCGCCGCCGCCGTACGCCGCCTTGATGGCGATCGGCAGGCCGTGCTCCTTCGCGAACGCGATGACCTCGTCGGCGCCCGCGACGGGTCCTGGCGTGCCCGGGGCGAGCGGTGCGCCCACCTTCTCGGCGACGTGACGGGCGGTCACCTTGTCGCCGAGCGCCTCGATGGCCTCGGGCGGGGGACCGATCCAGATCATGCCCGCGTCGATCACGGCTCGCGCGAAGTCGGCGTTCTCGGCGAGGAATCCGTACCCGGGGTGCACGGCGTCGGCGCCGGCGCGACGCGCCACGGAGAGGAGCTTGTCGATCTGCAGATAGGTCGCAGCGCTCGTCGACCCGTCGAGGCTGTAAGCCTCATCGGCGAGACGCGCGTGCATGGCGTCGCGATCCTGGTCGGCGTAGACGGCGACGGAGGAGATTCCGGAGTCACGGGCGGCGCGGATGATGCGTACGGCGATCTCGCCGCGGTTGGCGATGAGCACCTTGGCGATATCAGGCATGGGCTTCAGCCTAGCGAGATCGGCGCCGATACTTTTGACGACTCTCCACAAGAAATACCGCAATCCGTTAGGACTGCGCCCACAAATCGGTCCAGACGACCCCGAGTTCAGCGGCGAGTCGGCGCAGCGTCGAGAGCGACATGCCCACCACCGTGGACGGATCGCCCTCCACGCGCGTGATGAACGGCCCGCCGAGACTGTCGACGGTGAACGCGCCCGCCACGTGCAGCGGCTCGCCGCTGCCGATATACGCCTCCAGTTCGGCATCCGTCACATCGGCGGCGAAGGTGACGGCCGCCTCGGCGACCGCCGTCGCCTCGACCGGGTCGAGGTCGGGACCGACCCGGAAGACCGAGTGCCCGGAGTGCAGGATGCCGGTGGCGCCGCGCATCTGCTGCCAGCGCTCGCGCGCCGCCTCGGGCGTGTACGGCTTGCCGTGCACCTGCCCGCCGATCTCGAACATCGAGTCGCCGCCGATCACGATGCCGTCGAAGCGCGGATGCTCGGCGTGGATGCGCCCGGCGACGTCGGCGGCCTTCGCGCGCGCGAGCAGCAGCACCAGCTCGTCCGGTGCGAGCGGCGCACCCTGCTCCGCGGTGGCGTCTTGCGCGACGGCGTCCTCGTCGACCGCGGGCGCCACGATGAGCGGTTCGATGCCCGCCTGCCGCAGCAGCATCAGACGGGCAGGGGAGGTGGATGCCAGGCACACGCGCATCCCTCCACGCTAGCCCGTGGGCTCGCAGTGGTGTGTGGGATCCTGGAGGGATGACCTCTTCGGCCCGCACGCTCGACCTCGACATCACCGGCATCGCGCACGGCGGCACCTTCATCGCCCGCCACGAGGGGCGGGTCGTGTTCGTGCCCGACGCCATTCCCGGAGAGCGCGTGCGCGCCGAGGTGACCGAGGGGGACGACAGCAAGCGGTTTTGGCGCGCCGAGACGCGCGAGGTGCTCGACGCGTCGCCGCATCGCCGCGACCACGTGTGGGCAGAGGCCGACATCTCCCGCGCTCCCGCGGAGCGGGTGGGCGGCGCCGATCTCGGGCACATCGATCTGGCCCACCAGCGCGTGCTGAAGCGACAGGTGCTGCAGGAAGCCCTCGACAAGTTCGCCGGCGGCGGGCTTGCCGCTCCCGCCGTGGAGCCGGTCGATCAGGGCGACGGCACCCGGTGGCGCACCCGCGTCTCGCTGCACGTCGACGCCGAGGGCCGTGTGGGCCCGTACGCGGCGCGCAGCCACCGCGTGATCGACGTCGCCACCCTGCCGCTGGCTCGCCCCGCCGTCGAGGCGGCGGGGTTCGGTCTGCGCGCGCAGAAGCCGGGCCGGGTCGATCTGGTGGAGGCGGGCG
>NZ_DAMDLU010000217.1:0-2933 GCF_032084865.1 Microbacterium sp. | reverse complement strand
GGCGTCGCGTCGCGCCAGCCGCCCGCAGGGGCACTGACGCACAGCTCCTCCGACTGCTCAGCGGCCCGTCACGGAATTCCGTGGCGGGCCGCTCTGTTGCGGTGAGCGCCCGGAGCTGGCGGGACGCGCCCGCGCGAGGCGGCTCCTCCGCGACTCAGCGCGTCGGGAAGGAGCGCTCGGGCGAGCCGACGTACAGCTGCTGCGGGCGACCGATCTTGGTCTGCGGGTCGAGGTTCAGCTCACGCCACTGCGCCAGCCAACCGGGCAGGCGACCGATCGCGAATAGCACGGTGAACATGCGCGTGGGGAAGCCCATCGCCTTGTAGATCACACCGGTGTAGAAGTCGACGTTCGGGTACAGCCGGCGCTCTTTGAAGTAGTCGTCGGCGAGGGCGATCTCCTCGAGCTCCTTGGCGAGGTCGAGGAGCGGATCGGTCACGCCGAGCTCGGAGAGCACCTCGTCGGCGGCCTCCTTGACGAGCTTCGCGCGCGGATCGTAGTTCTTGTAGACGCGGTGTCCGAAGCCCATCAGCTTCACACCGGCTTCCTTGTTCTTCACGCTCTCGACGAAGCGCTGCACGCTCTGTCCCGACTCGCGGATCTGCCCGAGCATGGTCAGCACAGCCTCGTTCGCGCCGCCGTGCAGCGGTCCGGAGAGGGCCTGGATGCCGGCCGAGATCGACGCGAACTGGTTGGCACCGGTCGAGCCGACCAGACGCACCGTCGACGTCGATGCGTTCTGCTCGTGGTCCTCGTGCAGGATCAGCAGCAGCTCGAGCGCCTTCGACATCACCGGGTTGACCTCGTACGGCTCGCTGTGCACGCCGAAGTTGAGCTTGAGGAAGTTGTCGACGAAGCTCAGCGAGTTGTCGGGATACAGGAACGCCTGACCGACGCTCTTCTTGTGCGCGTACGCAGCGATGACCGGCAGCTTGGCGAGCATGCGAACCATGTTGAGCTCGACGTGCTCGGGGTTGTGCGGGTCGGTCTGGCCCTCGTAGTAGGTCGACAGCGCGGCGACCGCCGACGACAGCACCGCCATCGGGTGGGCGGTGTGCGGGAGGGCCGAGAAGAAGTGCTTGAGATCCTCGTGCAGCAGGGTGTGCCGGCGGATCTTCTCGTCGAACTCGGCGAGCTCGGTCGCGGTCGGCAGCTCGCCATAGATCAGCAGCCACGCCACCTCGAGGTAGCTGCAGTTCTTCGCGATCTGCTCGATCGGATATCCGCGGTAGCGCAGGATGCCCTGATCTCCGTCGATGAAGGTGACGGCCGACTTGGTGGACGCGGTGTTCACGAAGCCGTAGTCGAGAGCCGTGTACCCGGTCTGACGCGTGAGCGTCGAGAAGTCGATGCTGTCGGTGCCGCTGCTTGCGCGCACGACGGGGAACTCCGCCGTGGTGTCGCCGATCGAAAGAGTCGCCTTCTCGGGCTGAGCTGCGCTCACGCCAACCTCCTGCTGCGTTCGTGTCGTCGTGGGCGATGAGAGACGCACGCAGCGCCGGTCCAGCAGACCACATCGCCTCTACAGCCTAGTCGTGACCTGGGCCTACTGTGACATCCTCCAAGAGGTGACCCTCATCGCAGCGTGGTGCGTACAAAAGTCAGTGATCGGCGGCGATCAGACGCGCTGCCGCCTGCTGCACCCGCTCGAGCGGAGCGGTGAGCGAGAGACGCACGTGCTGTGCGGAGTGCTCGCCGTAGAAGTGGCCGGGCCCGGCCAGGATGCCGAGGGATGCCAGGCGATCCATCGACTCCCAGGCATCGCGTCCCTCGGTGGCCCACAGGTACAGGCCGGCCTCGGAGCCGTCGATGCGGAACCCCGCCTCGACGAGCGCGGGCAGCAGCACGTCGCGGCGCTGACGGTAGAGCTTCTTCTGCGCGGCGACGTGCTCGTCATCGCGCAGGGCCACGGCCATCGCGTGCTGCACGGGTGCGGGCGGCATCAGCCCGAGGTGCTTGCGCGCCGCGAGGATGTCGCCGATCAGCGTCGAGCAGCCGGCGATGAACGCGGCGCGGTAGCCGGCGAGGTTGGACTGCTTGCTCAGCGAGTAGACGCTGAGCAGGTTCGCACGAGTGCCGTCGGTGACCCGCGGATCGAGCACCGACGGGATCGCCTCGCTCCGCCAGGGGCCGTCCCAGCCGAGCTCGGCGTAGCATTCGTCGCTCGCCAGCACGGCGCCGAGCTCGCGCGCCCGGCGCACGGCGGTGCGGAGGGCCTCGACGTCCCAGGTGCGGCCGTCGGGATTTCCGGGTGTGTTGATCCAGATGAGCTTCGCGCCGTCGGGCCATTCCGCCGGGTCGTCGGCGGCGACAGCTGTGGCGCCTGAGACCGCCGCACCGACCGCGTAGGTCGGGTAGGCGACGCGAGGGTGCACGACGACGTCGCCCGCCCCGAGGCCGAGCAGGAGGGGCAGCAGCGCGACGAGCTCTTTCGAGCCGATCGTCGGCATGACGTTCGCCTCGGTGAGGTCCGGGACCCCGCGCCTGCGCGCGTACCAGTCGACGATGGCCAGGCGCACGTCGCTCGTGCCGACCGTCTGCGGGTAGGCGTGCGCGTCCGTCGCCTCGGCGAGTGCCCGGCGGATCACCTCGGGCGTGGGGTCGACCGGCGAGCCGATCGACAGGTCGACGAGTCCGTCCGGATGCCGGGCCGCCCGCTCGCGGTAGGGAACCACCGCATCCCAGGGGTAGTCCGCCAGGTCCCGGACTCCCACTCAGTCCCCCTGCGGCGGCAGGGCGCTGACCACAGGGTGATCGAAGTCGTAGACGCCGACCTTCGACGCGCCACCCGGAGAGCCGATCTCGTCGAAGAACTCCACGTTGGCCTTGTAGTAATCGGCCCACTCCTCGGGCAGATCGTCTTCGTAGTAGATCGCCTCGACCGGGCAGACCGGCTCGCAGGCGCCGCAGTCCACGCACTCGTCGGGCTGGAT
>NZ_DAMDLU010000216.1:0-3026 GCF_032084865.1 Microbacterium sp. | reverse complement strand
GGCCGGCGCGCTGGTCGCCCGGGTTTCCGCGTCTGCACCGGCAGCAGCATCCGGAAGGGCCGGACCCGACCCGCCCTGCGGCAGTGTGGCGATCTGCTGCAGCAGCGCCGAGCGCAGCGCCGGCGGCGGCGCGACCGGAGTCAGTCCGTCGGCGAGGATCGCCACGGTGTCGTGGTCGTCGTCGGCGATGGCCTGCCACTCGGGATGCTCGGCGCGTGCCTCGGCGAATCGCCGCTCGTCGGCATCCGGCAGGGCGCCGAGGGCGTGTGCGGCTGCAAGCTCCGCGAATTCCCGCTCGTTCATGCTGCTGACACCCCCATCTCTCCACGCAACCGCGTCAGTCCGTCCCGCATTCTCGTCTTGATCGTTCCCAGCGCCACCCCGGTCAGTGCGGCGATCTCGCTCTGGCTGTAGCCGCCGTAGTAACTCAGGATGAGCGCTTCCTGCTGGGCCTCCGGCAGGGCAGCGAGAGCGGTGACCACGCGCTCGCCTTCCAGTTTCGATTCGACCGCCTCCTGCACCACGTCCCGTTCACCGCCGAGGTCGCGAACGCCGACGCGCATGTCGCGATCGGTGCTGGACTGCGACGAGCGCACCCGGTCGACGGCCCGGCGGTGTGCGATCGTGAAGATCCAGGAGCGTCCCTGACCTCTGTTCGGAGCGAACTTCGAAGCGGATTGCCAGATCTCGAGGAAGACCTCCTGCAGCACTTCCTCGCTCTGCGAGCGGTTCACGACGACCTTGAGGATGAGAGCGAACACGCGCGAGGACAGCAGATCGTAGAGCTCGGCGAAGGCGCGCTGATCGCCGTCGGCGACGCGGATGAGGAGGTCGGCGGCGAGATCGCCGGACGACCCGTCCTCGCGCACGTCGACGCCATCGATAACCATCTCGACAAGCATGCCCCATCCCTCCTCTCGCGCGTGAATGTGACCCGCGTTTTGTCACGTGTTCTTCGGGCCGTTGTGTCTCGTGTTCTTCGGGCCGGCAAATCGTTTCGGATTGATTCCCATCCGATCTCGAGGGGGTTCCGAACAACCGTCGACGCCGCGGGAGGTCCGCGGCACCGAACTCCGGAGGTTGAAATGCTCAGCACCAAGAAGAAGATCACCGCCGCTCTCTCGCTCGGTTTCGTCGGCGCCCTCGTCCTGTCGGGCTGCACGATGGGAGGCGAGTCGAACATGGAGTCGTCGGAGCCGAAGCCGGCCGAGACGTCCGAGATGTCCGACGCTCCCGAGACCATGGACCCGGCCGCCAATCTCGTCGGCCCCGGCTGCGAGGCGTACGCCGAGCAGGTGCCGGACGGCGCGGGCTCGGTCGAGGGCATGTCGCAGGACCCTGTCGCCACGGCCGCATCGAACAACCCGCTGCTCACGACGCTCGTCTCTGCCGTCAGCGGCCAGCTGAACCCCGACGTGAACCTCGTCGACACGCTCAACGGCGACGAGTTCACCGTCTTCGCGCCGGTCGACGACGCCTTCGCCAAGATCGACGCAGCAACGATCGAGAGCCTGAAGACCGACGCGGACACGCTCACGTCGATCCTGACCTACCACGTCGTGCCCGGCCAGATCGCGCCGGCTGACATCGAGGGCATGCACAAGACCGTGCAGGGCGCCGAGCTCGAGGTCACCGGCTCGGGCGACGAGTGGATGGTGAACGACGCGAACGTCATCTGCGGTGGCGTGCAGACCGCCAACGCCACCGTCTACCTCATCGACTCGGTCCTGATGCCGCCGGCTCAGTGACCCCAGGACACCGTGCAGGAGTGACGCGGTGAGATCAGCCCGGTGGGGATCCGCAGGCTGATCAGAGGCGCCCGTCGACGAGGAATCGACGGGCGCCTCTTCGCGCGCGCACCAGGCGGTCAGGACCTCGCTCCGACCGCCTCTAGACTTGAGGTACGGGCCTCTAGCTCAGTTGGCAGAGCATCGGACTTTTAATCCGCGGGTCGTGGGTTCGAGCCCCACGGGGCCCACCGAATCACGCGGTCAGGCGAGCGTGCGCGCCTGACGAGCGAGCACCAGCTGGATGATCCACTCGACGACGAGCCAGACCCAGCCCGTGAGCCAGAGGAAGCCCGAGATCAGGGCGAGGATCATCGACAAGTCGCCCGCCTGGACCGACCCGGTCAGACCGAACACGACCGTCATCGCCGACTCGGCACGGCCGTCGTCGCCGCCGTCGATGAGGAAGAAGCCGACGCCGAGGATGCCGATCGAGGTGACCCACGCGGCGGTGATCGCTCGCCACCCACCGGCCGCCCTGCGCAGCACGCCGTTCCGGCGAAACAGGCCGTTCGCGGCCACCACGATCTGCACGATGTAGCCGGGCAGCAGCATCCAGCTGCTCCAGATCGCCAGCACCAGCATCCACCCGGGATAGACGAGTTTCGCCGCCAGCGCGAGAAGGGGGAAGAGGATGAGGGCGACGCCGGCGAGCTTCGCGGCCGTGGCTGACACTCGCGCGTTCATATGCAGATCATCGCATGCGCACACCGGCGGCGAACGGAGCCGGTGTGGGAGGATGCCATCGCGCTCTCCATGCGAGGGACGCGCAGTGCACCACATCCGGGAGGACGCATGACCGCCATCGACGATGCCCTGAATCTGATCGACGGCTGGCCGGTCGACAACGCCGCGGCCGTGGTCGTCGGCGCGGATGGCTCCGTCCTCGCGGTGCGCGGCGAGCTCGATCGGGTCTACCGCCTGGCATCCGTCACCAAGCCCCTCACCGCGTACGCGGCGCTCGTCGCCGTCGAGGAGGGCGTCTTCGACCTCGACGACCCGGCCGGCCCTCCCGGTTCGACCGTGCGGCACCTGCTCGCCCACACCTCTGGCCTCGACTTCTCGGAAGACAAGGTGCGCGCCGAGCCCGGCACCCGCCGGATCTACTCCAACCGCGGCTTCGACGTGCTCGCGCAGACGCTCGAGGATCGCGCCGAGATCCCCTTCGCCACCTACATCGACGAGGCCGTGTTCGTACCTCTGGGCATGGCGTCGACGAAGCTGACCGGGTACGAACAC
>NZ_DAMDLU010000215.1:0-3072 GCF_032084865.1 Microbacterium sp. | reverse complement strand
AGCTGCAGTCGCTGTGGCTCGGCCAGTCGGCGCCCCTGTCGCGAGGTCGCACGGCGGCCGAAGTGTTCGCCGAGCTGGTGGCGGGGCTGCCCGGCTGATCCGACCGGCAGCGCGTGCTCACTCGCGAGGGTCAGAGGATGCTCGCGAGGGTCAGAGGATGACGGTCGAGCGGCCGTGCACGATGACACGGTCCTCGGCGTGCCACTTCACCGCGCGAGCGAGGACATACCTCTCGACATCGGCACCGCGCCGCTGCAGCTCCGCAGCCGACTCCGCGTGCGTGACTCGAGTGACGTCCTGCTCGATGATCGGGCCCTCGTCGAGGTCTGCGGTCGCGTAGTGCGCGGTCGCGCCGATCAGCTTCACGCCGCGGTCCTTGGCCCGTGCGTACGGGTTCGCGCCGATGAACGCCGGCAGGAACGAGTGGTGGATGTTGATCACCGGGGCTCCGAGGCGCTCGATGAAGTCGTCGGTGAGGATCTGCATGTACCGGGCCAGCACGACCAGGTCGACGTTGCCCTGCAGCAGCTCGAGCTGGCGGGCCTCCATCGCGTCCTTGTCGCGCGAGGGGATGTGCATGAACGGCACGCCGAACGAGCGCACCGACTCGGCGAGGTCGGGGTGGTTCGAGATCACCATGGTCACATCGATGTCGAGCTCGCCGCGCTGAGTGCGCCAGAGCAGCTCCAGCAGGCAGTGGTCGTACTTCGACACGAAGATCGCCACGCGCTTGCGCTTCGACGTGTCGTGCAGCGACCACTCCATGCCGAAACGGTCCGCGACGTCGGCGATCGACGCCTCGAGCTCGGGACGCTTCGCCGAAAGCCCCTCGAGATGGATGACGGTGCGCTGGAAGAACCGGCCGCCCTCCTCGTCGGTGGAGTGCTGATCGAGGGAGATGATGTTGGCCCCGTGCGCGGCCAGCACTCCGGCGACAGCCGCGACGATTCCCGGCTGGTCGTCGCAGGCGATGAGAAGGCGTGCGGCGTCGGTGTGCGGCATGGATGCTCCTGAACTGGGGTGTCTGTCGATTCTGCCCGCATCCTGCAGGCCGCGCCCAATCGTTACCCTTGACGGATGGGTGCGACTCAGGAGCTGCTGCGGGATGCGCGGTCGCGCCTGGTCGGCGTTCCGCGCGAGTCTCTCGGCCGCGAGCGCACCTCGCGGTGGCGTGCCGATCGGATCGTCCCGGCGGGTTCCGCCTGGCATCTCGGGGTGCTGCTGCTCACCGACGACCGCGTGCTGTCGACCGTCGAGATCCTGCGCGCTGCCGACCCCGTGCGCCGGGGATACACGGCCGAATCCGCGCGGGCCAGAGCGGAGCGTCGCGCGCAGGCGCGCAGGGGCGGCTTCGCCGAGGGCGAGGTCGTGCACGTGGGCTGGCAGGTGCTCGACGTCGCGGCGGTGGATGCCGGCGGGGAGTCCGGACCTCTCGCCCTGCTCGACGGGGTGCCGGGCGTGCGCTGGTCGCCGGGCGGTGCGCTCGTGCCGCTGCGCGGGTACCTCGACGAGCGGATCGCCCTCGCTCTCGGCCCCTGATCCCTCCTGGGTTCCTGAGCCTGTCGAAGGGCCGAGTTCAGCCTCGTATCAGTCCAGGGAACCGCCGCAGCAGATCCTCTCCCTCGACCGATGCATCGAGCACGGCGCGCTCGGTGCTCTCGTACTCGCGCGGGTCGAAGTAGCCGGATGCTCGGTACACGGCCATCCGATCGGCGAAGTCCTGCGGTGACGCCTCGGGGTGGAACTGCGTGGCATACAGCCGCTCGCCGACGCGGTAGGCCTGCACGGTGCAGGCGGGGTTCGTGGCCAGCAGCACCGCGCCGGGAGGGGTCTCGCGTGCCGACTCCTTGTGCGCGGTGAACACCGACATGCTCGGAGCGCTCGGGCCGAACAGCCGATCCGCCATCCCGGCATCCGTGAGATGCACGGTGGTCGCGCCGGCCTGCTCGGGCTGAGCGGTGTGCACGCTGCCGCCCAGCATCCGTGTCACGACCCCGATGCCGTAGCAGGTGAACAGCGCGGTCGCGGCGCCGTCGAGCACGCGCTTCGCGATGCGCTCGAGGTCGTGCTCGACCGCCCTCTGGTGCTCGCCCTTCTCGGCATCCGTCACATTGAACGGCGACCCGCCGATGACGAAACCCTCGTACTGCTGCCACTCCACCGTCTCGAGAGAGGCGTGCAGAAGATCGATGCGGTCGAGTGCCGCCAGGCCAAGCCCGCGACGGAACGAGCGGTGCTCGGCATCTGCCGCGCTCCGTTCGGGTCGAACGCAGACGTACAGCACCGAGGACATGCGCCGAGTCTATTGGCCGGCATGCCGCAGGCCGCGCTGACGACTCAGCGCGACGAGTTCGCGGTGCGTCCGCGCACGATGCCGACGAATGTCTCGACGTCGGGTGTCGTCGCCGCGCGCGGCCACGCCAGGGCCACCGTCGAGGTGCGTCCGCCGAGGAGCGGGCGGTAGTCGACGTCCTTGCGGTGGTGCAGCCGAGCGAGCGACATCGGCACGACGAGGATGCCGACGCCCGAGGCGACGGTCGCGACGGCATCTTCTGTGGAGCCGATCGTCGGGAACGACGGCGCCTGCGTGGGCAGATCGAGCGGGCCGAGCACGTCGTCGCCCGGGGTGATCAGCACCTGCCCGGCGAGGTCGTCCGCGGTGAGCCGATCTGTCGCCATCAGGAAGGAGTCGACGGATGCCACGACCACGGGAATCTCATCGTAGAGCGGGATCACGTGCAGGTCATCGCGGTCATCGAGCGGCAGGCGCACCAGAGCGGCATCGAGGTCGTCGACGGCCGCACGCTGACCGGCGACCGCGATGGGCACGAGTTCGATGTCGACCTGCGGCATCCGCCCTTTCCAGGCATCCACCCACTTGCCCGGGGTGGCGCCGGGTATCACGCCGAGGCGGAACACGCGCGGTGTCTCATCGATCGGAGGGGTGGGTGCGGGCTGCGGCGAGGGGCGCGGAGTGCGCTTCTGCGCCGGCTTCTGCGCCGGCCTCTGCGTCTTCGCGGGGCGCGGCCGCCCGCCCTTCGGAGCGCGGCGACGGTCGTTCTTCACCGGTTC
>NZ_DAMDLU010000214.1:0-3092 GCF_032084865.1 Microbacterium sp. | reverse complement strand
ATCGGCGTCCTTCGTCTGCTTCGCCAGCTCCTGCGCCCAGTACAGGCCGAGGTAGAAGTGGCTGCCGCGGTTGTCGATCGTGCCCAGCGCGCGCCCGGGCGAACGGTCCTCTTCGAGGAACGTGCCGGTCGCGGCATCCAGCGTCTCGGCGAGGATTCGTGCCTTCTCGTTGCCCGTGCGGTCGGCGAAGTGCTCGAGCGAGGCGGCCAGGGCGAAGAACTCGCCCAGCGAGTCCCAACGCAGGTAGTTCTCGCCGACCAGCTGCTGCACGTGCTTCGGCGCCGAGCCGCCCGCGCCGGTTTCGAACAGCCCGCCGCCGGCCAGCAGCGGCACGATGCTGAGCATCTTCGCGCTCGTGCCGACCTCGAGGATCGGGAACAGGTCGGTCAGGTAGTCGCGCAGCACGTTGCCCGTCACCGAGATGGTGTCGAGGCCGTGACGCATGCGCGCCAGCGTGTACCGGGTCGCCTCCTCGGGCGCGAGGATCGTGATCGTCAGGCCCGTCGTGTCGAGCGTCGCGAGTCCCTGGTGCGCCTTCGCGATGATCTGCGCGTCGTGCGAGCGGTTCGCGTCGAGCCAGAACACGGCCGGGACGCCGGTGGCGCGGGCGCGCGTCACGGCGAGCTTGACCCAGTCCATCACGGGGATGTGCTTGGTCTGCGTCGCGCGCCAGATGTCGCCGGCGCCGACGGTGTGCTCGATGAGGACAGTGCCCTCGCCGTCGAGCACCTGCACGATGCCGGCCGACGCGATCTCGAACGTCTTGTCGTGGCTGCCGTACTCCTCGGCGGCCTGCGCCATCAGCCCGACGTTCGGCACGGTGCCGATCGTGGCCGGGTCGAGTGGCCCGTTGGCGATGACGTCGTCGATCACGGCCTGGTAGACACCCGCGTACGAGGAGTCGGGGATGACTGCGATGGTGTCGGCCTCGCCGCCGTCCTTGCCCCACAGCTTGCCGCCGTTGCGCACCAGGGCGGGCATCGAGGCGTCGACGATCACGTCGCTGGGCACGTGCAGGTTGGTGATGCCCTTGTCGGAGTTGACGTACGACAGGCGGGGGCCGTTGTCGATCGCGCGCTCGAAGGCCGCGGCGATCTCCTCGCCGCCGGCGAGCGTCGACAGTCCGGCGAGGATCGAGCCGAGCCCGTCGTTGGCGCTGAGACCGGCCGCCGCGAGCTGGTCGCCGTACTGCGCGAAGACGTCCGCGAAGAAGGCCTTCACGACGTGCCCGAAGATGATCGGGTCGCTGACCTTCATCATGGTCGCCTTGAGGTGCACCGAGTAGAGCACGTCGTCGGCCTCGGCCTGCTCGAGGGTCTCGGCGAGGAAGGCGTCGAGGTGCGCCGCCGACAGGAACGTGGCGTCGATGATCTCGCGCGGCAGGACCTTGAGCCCCTCCTTCAGCACGGTGATGGTGCCGTCGGCGGCGACGTGCTGGAAGCTCAGCACGTCGTCGTGGGCGGCGACCCACGAGCGCTCGTTGCTCTTGAAGTCGTCGTGACCCATGGTGGCGACGCGGGTCTTCGACCCCTCGGCGAACGGCTTGTTGCGGTGCGGGTGCTTCTTGGCGTAGTTCTTCACCGCGAGCGGGGCGCGGCGGTCGCTGTTGCCCTCGCGCAGTACGGGGTTCACGGCCGAGCCCTTGATCTTGTCGTAGCGGGCGCGGACGTCCTTCTCGTCGAGCGACTGCGGCTCGTCGGGGTAGTCCGGGACATCGAAGCCCTTCTCCTGCAGCTCGGCGATGGCGGCCTTGAGCTGAGGGATGGATGCCGAGATGTTCGGCAGCTTGATGATGTTCGCCTCGGGCAGCGTGGCGAGGCCGCCGAGCTCGGCGAGCGCGTCGCCCACCTGCTGCTCGGGGGCGAGCTTCTGGGGGAAGGCGGCGAGGATGCGACCCGCCAGCGAGATGTCGCGGGTCTCCACCTCGATGCCCGCCTGACCGGTGTAGGCCTTGATGATGGGCAGGAACGAGGCGGTGGCCAGAGCCGGCGCCTCGTCTGTGTAGGTGTAGATGATGGCGTCGTCGGTCACCGGGGATCTCCGTTCGCGGGGGCAGATTTATCTCGATACCAAGATACCCGAGTCTTCTCCGCGAGCCTGGTCACGCCCCATGACTCCGCTCTGCCACGGATCGCGGGTGACGCGCTAGCCTGGGGTCATGTCGGAACTGCGCGTAGAAGAACTCTCCGCTGCGACGATCGTCGCCGTGAACAAGCTGTCGCTGCGTCCGGGCCAGGAGCAGTTCCTCGCTCCGGTGTCGTACGGCATCGCCGCGACGGTCGTGAACCCTCAGACGTCGTGGCAGCGAGTCGTGCTCGACGGCGATCAGGTCGTCGGCTTCGTGAACGCCAGCTTCGACGCCGACACCCCGGACGAGCACTTCCGCAGCGTGCTCTGGCGCATCAACGTCGACGCAGACGACCAGCGTCGCGGCGTCGGCAGCTTCGCGGTGCAGGCGCTGGTCGACGAGGCCCGCGCCCGTGGCGTCGACCACGTGAACGTCATCTACGAGGCCGGCGAGGACGGCCCGGAGGCGTTCTTCCGCCGCGTGGGGTTCGAGCCCATCGGCGAGACGGAGTACTCCGAGGTCATCGCGCAGATCCGCGTCGACGGCTGACGATTCGTCCGGTCAGGGCCGGCGGCGCTTCCTCGTCGTCCAGGCGATGACCGAGTCGGACGTGCGGATCGCGATCGTGCGGGCGGCGTCCCACAGGGCATCCGGCAGCTCGGGCTCCACCCGCTCGCCGCGGGCTGCCCGCTCGGCGATGTCGAAGGCACGCTCCAGATCCTCGACGGCCACGCGGTACGCGCCGAACTCCTCCGGACTCATCCGCGAGTCGGGCCCCGGCCTGGCGTCGCGCGCACGCTGCAGCGCGACGAGGAACGCCGACGTCGCCGGCTGACGTCCGTCGCTCATCTGCGGGAAGGCTATCGCCCGTGCCGGGTCGGTCTCGTACTCCATCCAGCGTGCGAGCAGCGCGTCGTGGCGGCTGCGCAGCCGCTCCAGCGGCAGCACGCCGGCCGACATCGACGACCGCTCGGTCGAGATCCGCACCCGGCTCGCCTTCACGCGAGCGGCGGCGGCGCGCGCC
>NZ_DAMDLU010000213.1:0-3108 GCF_032084865.1 Microbacterium sp. | reverse complement strand
CGCTCATGTCGAGCGAGATGAGCGCGGCCTCGTCGTCGAAGAGGAACTCCGCGAGTGCCTTGGCGAGCTCGGTCTTGCCGACGCCGGTGGGGCCGGCGAAGATGAACGAGCCGCTGGGGCGCTTCGGGTCCTTCAGGCCGGCGCGCTGGCGGCGGATCGTGCGGCTGAGGGCCGCGATCGCCTCCTCCTGGCCGATGACGCGCTGGTGCAGCGCCTTCTCCATGAAGACGAGCCGGCTGGACTCCTCCTCGGTGAGCTTGAACACCGGGATGCCGGTCGCCTGGGCGAGCACCTCGGCGATCAGGCCCTCGTCGACGACCGCCTGGGTCGCGACGTCGCCCGAACGCCACTGCTTCTCGAGGCGCAGCCGCTCGCCGAGCAGCTCCTTCTCCTGGTCGCGCAGAGCCGCGGCCTTCTCGAAGTCCTGCTCTTCGGACGCCGCCTCCTTGTCCTGACGGACCTTCGCGATCTTCTCGTCGAACTCGCGCAGCTCGGGCGGGGACGAGAGGATGCTGAGGCGCAGACGCGCGCCCGCCTCATCGATCAGGTCGATCGCCTTGTCGGGCAGGAAGCGGTCGGAGACGTACCGGTCGGCGAGGTTCGCCGCGGCGACGATGGCGCCGTCGGTGATCTGCACCTTGTGGTGCGCCTCGTAGCGGTCGCGCAGGCCCTTGAGGATGTTGATCGCGTGCGGCAGGGTCGGCTCGCTCACCTGCACGGGCTGGAAGCGACGCTCGAGCGCGGCATCCTTCTCGAAGTACTTGCGGTACTCGTCGAGGGTGGTGGCGCCGATGGTCTGCAGCTCGCCTCGGGCGAGCAGCGGCTTGAGGATGGATGCGGCGTCGATCGCGCCCTCTGCGGCGCCCGCGCCGACGAGGGTGTGGATCTCGTCGATGAAGACGATGATGTCGCCGCGGGTGCGGATCTCCTTCGTAACCTTCTTCAGGCGCTCCTCGAAGTCTCCGCGGTAGCGGGAGCCGGCGATGAGCGAGCCGAGGTCGAGCGAGTAGAGCTGCTTGTCCTTGAGGGTCTCGGGCACGTTGCCCTTGACGATCGCCTGGGCGAGGCCCTCGACGACGGCGGTCTTGCCGACGCCGGGCTCGCCGATCAGGACGGGGTTGTTCTTCGAGCGGCGCGAGAGGATCTGCATGACCCGCTCGGCCTCCTTCTCGCGGCCGATGACCGGGTCGAGCTTGCCGTCGCGCGCTGCCTGGGTGAGGTTGCGACCGAACTGGTCGAGCACCTGCGAGCCGCCCTGCGTGGACTGCTGGTTCTCGTTGGTCGTGGCGCCCACCGAGGCCGTCTCGCGGCCGGGTGCGCCCGAGAGCAGCTGGATGACCTGCTGGCGGACCTTGTTGAGGTCGGCGCCGAGCTTGACCAGCACCTGGGCGGCGACGCCCTCGCCCTCGCGGATGAGGCCGAGGAGGATGTGCTCGGTGCCGATGTAGTTGTGGCCGAGCTGCAGCGCTTCGCGCAGGCTCAGCTCGAGCACCTTCTTCGCGCGCGGCGTGAAAGGGATGTGGCCGGTCGGCTGCTGCTGGCCCTGGCCGATGATGTCCTGCACCTGCTCGCGCACGGCGTCGAGGGAGATGCCGAGCGACTCCAGCGCCTTGGCTGCGACGCCCTCGCCCTCGTGGATGAGGCCGAGCAGGATGTGCTCGGTGCCGATGTAGTTGTGGTTGAGCATCTTCGCCTCTTCTTGGGCGAGGACGACGACCCGGCGGGCTCGGTCGGTGAATCTCTCGAACATGCTGTGACTCCTTTTCGCGCGGGGCGAAGCGGCGGTGGCGCCGTGTACATCGAGAGTAACGACCGCAGCGGGGTGGAATGCCCGTGTTCGCCGTCGGCATACCCCCGAGCCACGGATGCCCACTTATGGCGGGCGCGGGGATGTCAACGAGCGGAAATGCCATCACCTCTTGACGATGCATATCGACAGTCGTTATGTTAACGATTACCAATAACAACGACTATCGATATGGAGTCAACATGAAGACCACCGACGGCGCTCCGGCGGAGCGCACGCTGAGCAGGGGCGACACGGTCAGCCTGGCGCTGTTCGTCATAGCGGGCGTGGCGATCGCTGCGTGGACGGTGTGGAACGTCGCCGTCCGCATCGTCGAACTGGTCGGTGGCGGCCCGGTCGAGGTTCTGGTGGAGTTCATCGGCACGACGGCCGATGCGCGGATCGGCGCCACGACCATCCCGGTCGAGCTGGATAGAGGCGTCATCACGGTAGAGGGGCTCGACGCCGTGGGTGTGGTGCCCGGCGTGCTGGGCCAGCTGGCCTTCGGCGCCACGATTGTCGTCGTGGTGGCCTGCCTGATCGCCCTGAGCCGCAACATTCTGCGCGGGCGCGTGTTCGGCAAGGCCAACACGCGGCTCGTCGCGGTCGGCGGCGGAGTCGGCCTGGTCGGTGCCGCGGCAGCGCACTTCTTCGACAACATGCTCGCGAACGCGGCGATGGCTAACGCGATCGACGGCCCCTTCGACACGGCCGTGATCTCGGTCGAGCCGTTCACTTTCGTGCTCGCCGCGTTCGCTCTGGCCGTGGTCGGCTCGGTGTTCGTGGTCGGCGACCGACTGCAGAACGAGCGCGAGCAGCTGAAGCGCGAGACGGAGGGACTGGTGTGACGCCTGCAGATATCGACGACGAGCTCACGGGCATCCACTGCCGCCTGGACGAGCTTCTCGCAGAGCGCTCCATGACGCTGACCGAGCTGAGCGCACGGGTGGGGGTGAGCATCGTGAACCTGTCGGTGCTGAAGAACGATCGCGCGCGGGCGATCCGCTTTTCGACTCTGCGTGCGGTGTGCGAGGCGCTCGACTGCGAGGTCGGCGATCTGCTCGTGCTCACCTCGCGTGACTGACCTGGTGTCACGCGCAGCTCCGAGGCGCGGCAGGTCAGGCATCAACGCTGAAGCGCCAGGTGAGCCGAATCGGTCGGTGAGCATGCCGAAGCCGGAGCTGCAGGCCGACGCGTCGAGGGGTTCGACGATCGTCGCGCGGTCAGGCCGCGCGCCGGGCCCGCCCGCCACGCTGTCCGACCTCCCGCCCCGCTGTCCGACCTCCCGCCCCGCCGCCCGATGGCCCGACCACCCGGGCGCC
>NZ_DAMDLU010000212.1:0-3150 GCF_032084865.1 Microbacterium sp. | reverse complement strand
AGACAATGGCAGAACTATCGATCAGCCCCGACGTCATCCGTGACGCGCTGAAGGACTTCGCCGCCGCCTACGAGCCCACCGGCGCCGCGGCGACCGAGGTCGGCACCGTCATCGACGCAGCCGATGGCATCGCGCACGTCGAAGGACTGCCGGGCGTCATGGCCAACGAGCTCGTCACCTTCGGTGACGGCACGAAGGGCCTGGCACTGAACCTCGACGAGCACGAGATCGGCGTGGTCGTCCTCGGCGACTTCACCGGCATCGAGGCCGGCCAGGAGGTCACCCGCACCGGCGAGGTCCTCTCGGTTCCGGTCGGCGACGGCTACCTGGGTCGCGTCGTCGACCCGCTCGGAAACCCGATCGACGGACTCGGCTCCATCGCGACCGAGGGCTCCCGTGCCCTCGAGCTGCAGGCGCCCGGCGTCATGCAGCGCAAGTCGGTGCACGAGCCGATGCAGACCGGCGTCAAGGCGATCGACGCCATGATCCCCGTCGGCCGCGGTCAGCGTCAGCTGATCATCGGCGACCGCCAGACCGGCAAGACCGCGCTGGCGATCGACACGATCATCAACCAGCGGGCCAACTGGGAGTCGGGCGACGTCAGCAAGCAGGTGCGCTGCATCTACGTCGCGATCGGTCAGAAGGGCTCGACCATCGCGGGCGTCCGCGGTGCGCTCGAAGAGGCCGGTGCGATGGAGTACACCACCATCGTCGCGGCTCCTGCGTCCGACCCCGCCGGCTTCAAGTACCTCGCCCCGTACACCGGCTCGGCCATCGGCCAGCACTGGATGTACGGCGGCAAGCACGTCCTGATCATCTTCGACGACCTGTCGAAGCAGGCCGAGGCCTACCGTGCCGTGTCGCTGCTGCTGCGCCGCCCGCCGGGGCGCGAGGCGTACCCCGGCGATGTCTTCTACCTGCACTCGCGTCTGCTCGAGCGCTGCGCGAAGCTGTCCGACGAGCTCGGCGCAGGTTCGATGACGGGTCTGCCGATCATCGAGACCAAGGCGAACGATGTCTCGGCGTACATCCCGACCAACGTGATCTCGATCACCGACGGCCAGATCTTCCTGCAGTCCGACCTCTTCAACGCCAACCAGCGTCCTGCGGTCGACGTGGGAATCTCGGTCTCGCGAGTCGGCGGTGACGCTCAGGTCAAGTCGATCAAGAAGGTCTCCGGAACGCTGAAGCTGGAGCTCGCGCAGTACCGCTCTCTCGAGGCGTTCGCGATGTTCGCATCCGACCTCGACGCGGCATCGCGTCGTCAGCTCGCCCGCGGTGCGCGACTGACCGAGCTGCTCAAGCAGCCGCAGTACTCGCCGTACCCCGTGGAGGAGCAGGTCGTCTCGATCTGGGCCGGCACCAACGGCAAGCTCGACTCGCTCGAGGTCGAAGACGTGCTCCGCTTCGAGCGCGACCTTCTCGACTACCTGCGCCGCAACACGTCGATCCTCGACACGCTGCGCGAGACCAACGTCCTCGATGACGCCACGGTCGCAGAGCTCGACAAGCAGACCGACGCCTTCATCCTGGAGTTCCAGGGCGGTAAGGGCCAGTCGATCGGCACCCCGGGCAACGAGCAGGTCTCTGCCGAAGACGCCGGTGACGTCAGCCAGGAGAAGATCGTCAAGGGTCGTCGCGGGTAACCGCGTGAGGTACTGATTCATGGGCGCTCAACTCAGGGTCTACAAGCAGAAGATCTCTTCTGCTCAGACGACCAAGAAGATCACGAAGGCGATGGAACTCATCGCGGCTTCGCGCATCCAGAAGGCGATGGCACGCGTCAAGGCGTCCAGCCCCTTCGCGCGTGCCGTGACGAGGGCCGTGTCCGCCGTCGCGACGCACTCCAGCGTCGACCATCCGCTCACTCGCGAGGCAGAGACGATCCGCCGTACGGCGGTCGTCATCTTCTCGAGCGACCGCGGCCTCGCCGGCGCGTTCAACTCGCAGGTGATCCGCGAGGGGCTCGAGCAGGGCGAGCGTCTGCGCGAGCTCGGTCGTGAGCCGGTGTACTACCTGGTCGGTCGAAAGGCCGTCGGGTACTTCCAGTTCCGCCGGATCGAGTCCGCGGCCGAGTGGATCGGCGACACCGACACGCCGTCGTTCCACACCGCCGAGGAGATCGCTCACACGCTGCAGGAATCCTTCCTGCGCGGCGGCGACTCCGAGGGCGTCGACGAGATCGTGCTGGTCTACAACCGGTTCGTGAGCATGATGACGCAGGAGCCCACCGCTCTTCGTCTGCTGCCGCTCGAGATCGAAGAGGCCGAGGACACGGCGACCGCCGCCGTGTACCCGCTCTACGAGTTCGAGCCCGACGCCGAGACCGTGCTCGACGCGATCCTGCCGGTGTACATCCAGAGCCGCGTGTTCAACGCCCTTCTCCAGTCGTCGGCTGCCAAGCAGGCCGCGACGCAGAAGGCGATGAAGTCGGCCAGCGACAACGCCGACAAGCTCATCACCGACTACACCCGCCTGCGCAACAACGCGCGTCAGGCCGAGATCACCCAGCAGATCGCCGAGATCGTCGGTGGCGCCGACGCTCTCGCATCGAGCTGACAGACCCTCAGGAAAGAGACGAAGAAATGACCACCACCGCCACGGCTGAGCAGCCGGCGACCGCGGTCGTCGGGCGCGTCGCCCGCGTCAACGGTCCGGTTGTCGACATCGAGTTCCCGCACGACTCGATCCCCGACATCTACAACGCCCTCAAGACCACCATCACGATCGGCGAGGACTCCACCGAGATCACGCTCGAGGTCGCACAGCACCTCGGCGACGACCTCGTCCGCGCCATCGCCCTGAAGCCGACGGACGGCATCGTCCGTGGCCAGGAGGTCCGCGACTCCGGTGAGGCCATCTCGGTTCCCGTCGGCGACGTGACCAAGGGCAAGGTCTTCAACGTGATCGGCGAAGTCCTCAACGCCGAGCCCGGCGAGACCATCGAGGTCACCGAGCGCTGGCCGATCCACCGCAAGGCGCCGAACTTCGACCAGCTCGAGTCGAAGACCACCATGTTCGAGACCGGCATCAAGTCGATCGACCTCCTGACCCCCTACGTGCAGGGTGGAAAGATCGGTCTGTTCGGTGGTGCAGGTGTCGGCAAGACCGTCCTCATCCAGGAGATGATCCAGCGCGTCGCGCAGGACC
>NZ_DAMDLU010000211.1:0-3154 GCF_032084865.1 Microbacterium sp. | reverse complement strand
GGTCGGGCCCGAAGGTCTGTCCCGACACCACCACCGGCAGACCGCGGGCCCGCGCCATCGCTGCGAGGGTCGTGCGCTCGTAGACGTGCACCGGCCAGCGCGATGCGAGGTTGCCACCGCCGGCGATGAGCACGCCCGACGCCTCGTCCAGCGCGTTCAGAACCGGCCGGGCCGGATCATCGTCGGCGAGCTCGGTGCGCCCCGCCGCCGCATCCACGAGCAGCGCCGACGGGCGGCTGCCTCTCGCTCGAGTCCGACGAAGCCGAGGCGCGGCACGCAGGGCACACCGTAGCGGGCGGCGGATTCCTCGGGAGCCGACGATACGCCCACGACGTCGAGACCGCGAGTGGCGAGCTCGTCACGCGCCGCCTCGAACATCGCCTCGTCGCCGATGTGGATCATGCCCGACACGACGCCGATGTCGCCGATGGTGAGAACGCTCACGCTTGCCCTTCGCTAGGAACCCGGAGCCGACGATCGGCGCCTTGTCAACCGTAGGCTCATTTCTTCTCGCCGCAGTACCATTCGAGTCGGTGCCGGTGTCGGCGCCCGCAGGGAGGGCAGCGTGGGTATTCAGACGGCGATGGACCGCATCACCGAATCCGCATCGATCGTCGAAGCGATGCGCGCCGCGGACGACCTGGCCTTCGAAGCCGGCCGCGATCCGGGCCTGCGCACGCTGCGCGTGCTGTCGGCGGCCCTCTCGGCCGATGACGACCTAGCCGCGATCGCCGCGGTGCACGCCCTGGCTGAGATGAACGACGAGGAGGCAGGACGGCTGCTGTCGAGCCTGCTGTCATCTCCCCGGCCGTACATCGTCGAGCACGCAGCCGATGCACTCGGCCGGCGGCCCGCGCGCCCCGAGGCCGTCGGACGCCTCGTGCGCCTCGTCGCCGACGGCGGATTCGCCGGAATGCTCGCCCAGCACACCCTGGAGAAGTGGTCGGGCGGCGCGGGTGAGCTGCTCGCGGTGGCCCTGGAGACCGCGTGCACGGGCGCCCTCCCCCACGATGCCCTCGCGAGACTCGTCGAGACGATGGGGCTCGTGCGTCACCCGCTCGTCGTGCGGCCGCTGCGGGCATGGGCGAGCGATGGCTCGGCCCCGCCGATCGTTCGAGAGGCGGCTGTCGCGGCTCTCAGCGTCGTGAACCCGCCGCGGTCTCGACGCTCGAAGGGATCGTCGTCGAGGGCGGCGAGCTCGGCGATCTCGCCCGCCTCGCCCTGATCGACGCCGAGCCGGCACCGACGGTTCGTGAGGGATCCGACGGTCGCGACGGGATCACCGTCGCCCAGCTGTTCCTGCACGCCGACGTCGATCCGACTCTGTCCTCGGCCGGTTCCGGAGACAACGGCGGCATCGCCACGCTGCTAGTTCGACTGGGGGATGCGCTGGTCGCCGAGCCCGCTGCCGTGCAGCGGGTGCTGACCCTGTCGCGGGGCACGGCCGCTCAGGCCGGCCCCGACCTGCTGCACGTCGCCGGCGGCGGTACCGGCCATGTCTACGGCCACATCCCGCTGAGCTCGCCGCCCGTGAGCTCAGCGGCCGCCTGGCCGCTGAGAGTGAGCGTGCGCCGCGGCATCCGGCGTCTACTGCGTGCCGCGGGGCGCGTCGACGTGCTGCATCTGCGGATGGCGGATGTCGGCAGCCTCGCGGCTGCGGATGTCGCGCGTGAACTCGGGATCCCCACGGTGTTCACCGTGGCGCCCGACCCGCACAGCGTCATCGCGTCGCTCGAGCGCTCCGGAACCCTCACCCGGGAGGCGTTCGGGCCCGCCGACCTCGCCGAGCACTTCTGGTTCCGCACCCACCTGGTGCAGAGTCTCGCGGCCTCCGCCGCGCACTCGGTGTTCTTCCCGCGGCCCGAGCTCGAGCGCGACATGCGCGCGCTCGTCGGAATCGACATGACCTCCCACCCCGAGCGGCACACGGTTGTGGCCGAGGGCGTCGACCTCGCGGTGGTCGACCGCGCCGTCGCGCGCGCCCGTCACGTCGCCGACGGTGCCGAACCGACCGGGGCGCTCGCCGAGCTCGCCGTGCTGCTCGACGCTCTGCCCGCAGAGCGTCGACACCTGCCGCTGCTCGTCACGGTGGGGCGGATGCACCGCATCAAGGGCATGGCCACCCTGGTGCGCGCGTGGGCGGAGGGCCCACTCGCCGACCGCGCCAACCTGCTCGTGATCGGCGGTGACCTCGAGCGTCCCTCGGTCGACGAGCAGGAGCAGCTCGACCGCATCCGGACCGCCCTCCCTCCCGCACAGCACGCGACGCGCGGACTGCTGCTGACCGGCCATCGATCCAACGATGTCGCGGCGGAGTGGCTCGCGGCCGCACGCTTCGGGCTTCCCGGACGGGCCGCGCCCGACGGCGTGTACGTCTGCGCGAGCCTCAAGGAGGAGTTCGGCCTGGCGATCCTCGAGGCGATGGCCGCCGGCCTGCTCGTGGTCGCGCCCGACAGCGGCGGTCCCGCCACCTACGTCGAGGACGGCGCGACCGGCTTCCTCACCGAGACCGCAGATCCGGCGAAGCTCGTCACCGCGACGGAGCGGGCGCTCGCGCGCGCGACCTCGTAGCGGAGCGCTTCACGATCCAGGGTATGGCTGCGAAGCTCGCGCCGGTGTACGAATCGGTCGCGCACAGCGAAGCCGAGCTGCAGCGCGCGGCGGAGCTGCTGGTATGACCCTGCTGATCATCAGTCCCGATTACGCGTCGCACCTGCTGCCGCTGGCCGCTCTCGGCACGGCCTGGCGGGACGCCGGTCACGAGGTGGTCGTGGCGACCGGGCCGGCGACGGCGGCCATCGTCGCGGGTTTCGGATACCGCCGAGTCGATCTGCCCCTCGGACGCGGCGCGAACGCGGGTGTCATCCGCAGCTCCGAGCAGCAGGCGGACGAGGCAGCGTCGCTCGAGGGCTTCTTCGCCGCGACGCGCACCGGAATGGTCCCGACCCTCGCCTACCAGGCGCGCGAACGTCTCACCGACCTCATGTGGCAGCCGGCCGACCGGGCACGCGCGACGCTGCGGGTCATCGACGAGGTCTCCCCCGACGCAATCCTCGTCGACCATCTCGCCTACAGCGCGCGCCTTGCCCTGCACACCCGCGGCATCCCGTACGGTGACGTGGTGCTCGGCCACCCGAGCGCGCTGCCGGTCGCG
>NZ_DAMDLU010000210.1:0-3182 GCF_032084865.1 Microbacterium sp. | reverse complement strand
GGATGCCGTCGCCCGGCACGGACTGCGCCCGCGGGCGCGCATCGTGGCATCCGCCACCGCCGCGCTGGCGCCGGAGATCATGGGTCTCGGCCCCGTGCCCGCCACTGAGAAGGCGCTGCAGAAGGCGGGGCTCACCGTCGCTGATCTCGGCGCGGTCGAGCTGAACGAGGCGTTCGCGTCGCAGTCGCTGGCGTGCATCCGACGCCTCGGCGTCGACCCCGAGATCGTCAACGCCGACGGCGGGGCGATCGCCCTCGGGCACCCGCTCGGCTCCAGCGGCTCGCGTCTGCTGGTCGCGCTGCTCGGTCGGATGGAACGCGAGGGTGCGCGCTTCGGGCTCGCCACGATGTGCGTCGGCGTGGGGCAGGGCACGGCGATGATCGTGGAGCGCATCGATGGCTGACGCGCTGCGGATCGAGACGCGGGGCGACCGGACGGTCGTGACGCTCGCCCGCCCCGCCGTGCGCAACGCGATCGACCAGACCATGGTCGACGAGCTGCATGCCGTGTGCACCGACCTCGAGAACGAGCCAGGGGTGCTGATCATCACCGGCGCCGACGGCGTCTTCGCGTCGGGAGCCGACATCCGTCAGCTGCGCGATCGCACCGCGGACGACGCGCGGCGCGGCATCAACTCGACCGTGTTCCGGCGCATCCGCGAGCTGCCGATGCCGGTGATCGCCGCGGTCGACGGCTATGCGCTGGGTGGCGGCGCCGAGCTCGCCTACGCCGCAGACATCCGCATCGGCACACCGCGGGTGCGCGTCGGCAACCCCGAGACCGGACTCGGCATCATCGCCGCGGCCGGCGCCACGTGGCGGCTGCCCGAGATCATCGGCCACGCCCGTGCCAGCGAGCTGCTGCTCACCGGCAGGATCATCGACGCGCAGGAAGCCCTCGCGTGGGGTCTGCTGTCGTCGCTGCACGAGCCCGACGAGCTGCTCGGCGCTGCGCACGCCATCGCCGACCGCATCTGCGCGAACGGCGCACGGGCCACCGAGTTCACCAAGCGTGCGCTGCTCGCGCCCGCCGACCAGCATCCGGCGATCGAGCTCGAGCTGCAGGCCGAGCTGTTCGACAGCGACGAGAAGCGCCGGCGCATGACGGCGTTCCTCGAGCGCCGGTCGCAGCGATCCGATCGATCGACGCAGCAGGAGGAGAAGAGCCGATGAGCGTTCCCGGGATCGTGGGCGTGCTGGGCGGTGGACGCATGGGCGCCGGAATCGCGCACGCATTCCTCATGGCGGGAGCGCGGGTGCGTCTCGTCGAACGCGATCAGGACTCCGCCGAGGCCGCGCGCACGCGCGTGCTGGCGAGCATCGAGAAGTCCGCTCTCCGCGGCGACCTCGCCGAGCCGCGGCCGGTGATCGAGTCGTTCGCCGTGCACGTCGACCCCGCCGTGTTCGAGAGCGCCGGCCTCGTGATCGAGGCCGTGCCGGAGGATCGCACGCTGAAGGCACAGGCCCTCGCGCACATCGAGCAGATCGTCGCGCACGACGCGGTGCTCGCCACGAACACGTCGTCGATCTCGATCGACGACCTCGCGGCATCGCTCACCCGGCCCGAGCGGTTCCTCGGACTGCACTTCTTCAACCCCGTTCCGGCGTCGACGCTGGTCGAGCTCGTCGTCGGGTCGCGCACGGATCGCGCGGTCGTCGACTCCGCCCGCGAGTGGGTGGCCACGCTGCGCAAGACCCCGGTCGTGATCCGCGACTCGCCCGGTTTCGCATCGAGTCGGCTCGGCGTGCTGCTGGGGTTGGAGGCGATTCGGATGCTCGAGGAGGGCGTCGGCGACGCCGCCGACATCGACGCGGCCATGGAACTGGGCTACCGGCATCCGATGGGTCCGCTGCGCACCACCGACGTCGTCGGCCTCGACGTGCGCCTCGGCATCGCCGAGGAGCTGGCTCGCCAGCTCGGACCGCGTTTCGAGCCGCCGCGGCTGCTGCGGCAGATGGTGGATGCCGGAAAGCTGGGCCGCAAGAGCGGCGAGGGGTTCTACGTGTGGAACGAGGAGAGATGACCGATTTCCTGCCGAGCTACGTTCAGGGTGAGTGGTGGACGCCGAGTGCCGGTGCGACGGGCACCGAGGTGCGCGACGCGTCGACGGGTGAGATCGTGACGCGGGTCTCGACCGAGGGCCTCGATCTCGAGGCCGCTCTCGAGTACGCCCGGACGACGGGTCACTCCTCGCTCGCCGAGTTGACCTTCCACCAGCGGGCGCTGCTGCTCAAGCAGTTCGCCCTGGCGCTGACCGAGCGCAAGGACGAGCTGTACGCGATCTCGGCGCGCACCGGGGCGACCAAGAGCGACTCGTGGGTCGACATCGACGGCGGCATCGGCGTGCTGTTCTCGTACTCGGGCAAGGGGCGGCGCGAGCTGCCGAACAGCCGCGTGCACGTCGATGGCCCGGTCGAGCCTCTCTCGAAAGACGGCAGCTTCATCGGCCGGCACGTCTACACGACCCTGCCCGGGGTCGCGGTGCAGATCAACGCGTTCAACTTCCCCGTGTGGGGGTCTCTCGAGAAGCTCGCCCCGGCGTTTCTCGCCGGCATGCCGACGCTCGTGAAGCCCGCCACGCCGACCGGGTATCTCGCCGAGGCGATGGTGCGCATTCTCGTCGAGTCGGGGCTGCTGCCCGAGGGGTCACTGCAGCTGGTCAGCGGCAGCGTGCCCGATCTGTTCGATCACCTGCGGCTCGGCGATCTGGTCGGTTTCACCGGCAGCGCGTCGACCGCCGAGAAGCTGCGGCAGCACGCGGCCGTGCAGACCGGCGGGGTGCGCTTCACCGCCGAGACCGACTCGATCAACGCGTCGGTGCTGGGCACGGATGCCGTGGCCGGCACGCCCGAGTTCGACGCCTACGTGCGCCAGCTCGTCGTGGAGATGACCAGCAAGGCGGGCCAGAAGTGCACGGCCATCCGCCGGGTGATCGTCCCGGCGGCGGCAGCCGACGATGTGATCGAGGCCGTGCGGGCGCGGATCGCGGAGAAGACGGTGCTCGGCGACCCGCGCGCGGAGGGCGTGACGATGGGGCCGCTCGCGTCGGTCGCGCAGCGCGACGAGGTGCTGCGCCAGGTGCGGAAGCTGCAGGATGCCGGCGGCCGGGTCGTCGTCGGCTCGACCGATGCTCCCTCCGTGCGACAGGCTGACGGGTCGACCGGCCCCGCGCCGGACGGTGC
>NZ_DAMDLU010000209.1:0-3184 GCF_032084865.1 Microbacterium sp. | reverse complement strand
GCCCGAGGCCAGGGCCAGTGCCGCGCCGGTCGCCAGCGTCGACAGCGCGAAGGTGCGGAAGGCGCCGGCGGTCAGCGCCGGGATCACCTGGATGATCCCGCTGCGCCGGGAGCCGCGCACGGCCACCGCCTCTCGCTCCCGGGCCGGCAGCGCCTCGCCGATGCGCCAGTCCGCCCGGGTCTGCGCTCGGGAGCGTTCGGTCGCGAGCACCGCGGTGTTCAGCGCGCCGATATCCGTCCGGAGGTCCTTGGCGACGATCCGGTCGAGCATCTCGCGTTCGGGTGCCGCGAGGGCGGTGCCGAGGCCGGAGACGATCTCGGAGTGGTCGTCGGCGCTGAGCCCCCACAGGTGGCCGTGGCGCCGGGTGAGCCGATCGATCTCGCCGCGGTCGTCGAGCAGGACCTGGGGCGGGACGAGACAGACGACCGACCAGTTGTGCGCCACCTTGTCGGGCCAGGCGGGATCCAGACGCAGGGTGCGCCCCCGCAGCTGCTGGGTGGCGGTGCTGGTGGCGACGGTGGTCAGATCGACCAGGGTGTTCACGGCCGGGCAGTCCCACCCCTCACCGAGAAGCCCCCGCGTGCCGATGAGCAGACGCACGCGGCCCTCGGCGACGAGACGCGAGACCGCCGCGACCAGGCCCGACCCGCTCACGCCCGTCGCCTGCAGCCGTCGCGTCGCACCCGGTGTCTCGCCGACGTCGACCGCGGTGCCGAGGAGGCGACTGAGTGCGTCGGCGACATCCTGCGCGGCGCCCGCGGTGGTGCGCAGGTGCTCTCCCGTGAGCAGCACGGGCGACAGCGCAGCAGTGATCGGGTCGGCGGCGAGCAGCTCGAAGACGCGCAGCGCACCGGGTGCCGCATCGCCGGTGAGCCCGCGGGAGTTGCCCGACTCCACGACGTCCGTGACCACGACCGCTCGCACCCGATCGCCGTCCGCGGTGCCCAGCTCGTGGCGGAGGATCTCGACGGCGGCGTGGTCTTTCGCGACGGAGGTCGCCAGCGTCGACTCGACCGGGCTGCGCCCGCGCCGCAGCCCGCGGTCGGTGAGATGCAGCCCGAAATCCGCCAGCGCCCTCTTCAGGAAGCGCCACTGCGGGTGCGCGTCGGGATCGGCCAGCAGGCGGTCGAGGGCGAACCTGGCGAGCACCTGCAGCAGGTCGTCGGTGTTCGCTCGCCCGAACAGGTCGGGGTCGAGCAGCGCGACGAGCGGATGCTCAGGCGCGGTCACCCGCAGCACGGACCCGCAGGTGACGGCCAGGGGGAAGTCCGTGCTCAGCGCACGATCGATGTCGCGGCGGGCCCGCTCCTCGGGCGACGGTGCGGAGTCGCCTGCCGCGTCGGGCTCATCGAGCGTCGGCTGAAGCTGGTCGATGAGGAAGCCGACCCCGTCGGGCGAGGAGAGCACCTGAGCGACCAGCTCGTGCAGCTGCGCCTCGCTCCGGCGGATGAAGTCGGCCTCTTGGGGCACGGGTTCGGTGAACCAGACCCGCGCGCGGTAGGGAGCGAGGTGGCCCTCCTTCACGACCGCAGGAGTCGGCACCTCGTAGTCGACCTCGCCGAGCAATTGGCTGTAGTTGTCGAACCCGGTGCCGTCGTCGGGTGAGGGCAGCGTGGCGGTCAGTCCGATCAGCAGGCCGGTGCCCCCGTTCGCGCGGATGCGTGCCCGCAGGTACGCGACGACCAGCGCCCAGTGATCGAGCAGATGATGGCATTCGTCGAGCACCACCGTGTCGACGCCCGCCTCGATCACCCGGTCGATGAGGGCGAGCGCGTTCGGATGCAGCACACGCGCGATCTCGTCCGGCCTGGCCCGGCTGAAGCGGCGCCGCAGCGCCGAGGCGCGACTGCGGATGCCACGGGCGTGCTGCGCCGGGTTGTCGACCGACAGCGTCGCGAGCCAGGTCGCCGCATCGGACGCGGTGCGCCCGGATGCGGTGAGCTCGTCCAGCCACTGCCGTGCGGCCAGCTCGTCGAAGGGCGAGCTGTCGCCGGCGACGCTCAGCCGCTGGTAGGTCAGCACCGTCAGGTCGCTCAGCTCGGCGGGATCGTCTGAGACGGCACCGCCATCGTGCGCGAGATCGCGCGCGGTGCGCACCCACTGATCGCGGATCGTCACGCTGGGAGCGAGCACGAGCGCCCTGCGCCCCGCGCGGACGGCGAGCAGCAGACCGAGCAGAGTCTTGCCCGAGCCGGGAGGGGCGACGATGTGCATCGCCGAACTCGCCGGCCCGGCGGGGATGCTCCGTAGGGCCTCGGCCTGATACGTCCGCAGCTCGCCGTCGAACCGCCAGTGCGCGAGCGGCCGTGAAAGAAGGGAGTCCATCGATTTGAGCCTGGCATACGGGCGTGCTGTTCGAGCGACCCTCCGCGTTCGGGTAGACTCGTCAACGGCTCTCCGCGTGACGGCATCCAGGCCAATTCCCCCAGGACGGAAACGTAGCAAGGGCAACCGGGCTCTGTCGGGTGCGCGGAGGGTCTTTTTCTTCTCCCGAGCGGGTGCCTCACGACGTGCGCCTCGGTCCCGTCTTCCCCCGAGCGGACACCCTGCGTCGCGCCGGACCCTCGGCTCTCTCACCGGATGCCCTGCGAGGATCGACCTGTGACCGCCCCCGCCGCACCCGCCCCGCGCTCCTCGTCAGCCGGCCGCTTCCTCGCGCCGGTGGCGCTGCTCGCCCTGATGTGGGCGATCCAGCTGCTCGACGCCGTGCTGCCGGGGTCGTTCACCGGCTGGGGACTGCGCTCGTGGGACCCCAGCAGCCTTCCCGGCCTCGTGCTCGGCCCGCTGCTGCACGCCGGCTGGGCGCATCTGATCAGCAACTCGCTGCCCCTGCTCGTGCTCGGCTGTCTGGTGGCGGTGGAGGGTGCGAAGCGCTTCTGGGCGGTGACCGGCATCATCACCGTGGTGGGCGGCGCCGGAACCTGGCTGCTGAACGCCCCCGGGACCCTCACCGTCGGCGCGTCCGTGCTCGTGTTCGGGTACTTCGGGTACACCGTGCTGCGGGTGCTCGCACCAGGACGTGTCGTGCACCGCATCGCCTACGCGGCGATCGCGCTGATCGTCGTCGTGCTGTACGGCACGACCGTGCTCACCGGCATCTTCGGCGCCGGCACCGGGGTGTCGTGGCAGGCGCATCTGTTCGGGGCGATCGGCGGGGGCATCGCCGCGCTGGCCGCTCGACGGC
>NZ_DAMDLU010000208.1:0-3209 GCF_032084865.1 Microbacterium sp. | reverse complement strand
CTCGCGCCGCCGAGCACCGCGAGGGCGCGGGCTGCGGCGTCCGCCAGGGTCGCGGTGTCGACCGGCAGCGACTCGCTGACCAGCGCCGGCTCGTCGAGCTGCACCCACTGGGCGCCCGCGGCCTTCAGCTTCGCGAGCAGCGCGGCATAGACCGGCAGCAGGTCATCGAGCCGGCTGAGCGGCTCGAAGCCCTCCGGTGCGTCGTCCGACGCCTTCGCCAGGGCGAGCAGGGTGACCGGTCCGACGATCACCGGGCGGGTGACGTATCCGGCGGCGGCGGCTTCGGCGACCTGCTGCACGAGGTGCTCGCTGGCGAGCGAGAAGGTCGTCTCGGGGCCGATCTCGGGAACGAGGTAGTGGTAGTTCGAGTCGAACCACTTGGTCATCTCGAGCGGTGCGCGCTCGCCCTCGCCGCGGGCGACGGTGAAGTACGCATCCAGTCCGATGGTGCCGTCGGCGTCGCGCAGATCGTCGAAGCGGGTCGGGATGGCGCCGACGGTGACCGCGGCGTCGAGCACCTGGTCGTAGAACGAGAAAGACTCGGGGATCGACGAGTCATCGCGGCCGAGCCCGAGTTCGGCGAGACGGGCGCGCGTCGTCGAACGCAGCTCGGCGGCGGTGCGCTCGAGCTCGGCCTGGTCTGAGCGGCCGGCCCAGAACGCCTCGACGGCCTTCTTCAGCTCACGACGGCGGCCGATGCGCGGGTAGCCGAGGATAGTCCCTGCGGGGAAAGCGGTCATGGTGTTCCTTTCGATGCTGCGGAGAGCTGGCGCGCGGGGATGACCCCGGCGGACTGGAGGACGTCGAGCACGGTCTCGTGCTGGTTGAACGCGTACAGGTGCACACCGGGCGCCCCGCCGTCGACGACGGCACGGATGAGGTCGGCGGCCCAGCGGATGCCGATCCGGCGACGCCCCTCGGTGGTCGGCTCGACCTCGAGTTCGATGGCGAGTTCGCTCGGCAGCTCTTCGCCGGTCAGCTCGAGCACGCGCGCCAGGCGCGCGGGCGAGGTGATCGGCATGATGCCCGGGAGGATGGGGATCGTCACGCCGGCGCGGCGCGCACGTTCGACGAACGCGAGGTAGTGATCGGGGTGGAAGAAGAGCTGCGTGATCGCGACGGTCGCCCCGGCGGCCTGCTTCGCGAGCAGCGCGTCGACGTGCTGGCTGCTGTACGCCGAGCGCGGGTGGCCGTTGGGGAAGGCGGCGACGGCGATGTTCACCTTGCGGCGCGGTGCGACCCGCACGGCACCAGGATTGCCGCGCACCGGTGACTCCTCGTACGGCGCCCGCTCGGCCTGCACGCGGTCGATCAGCTGCACGAGCTGCGCCGAGCTCTCGAGGTCGCCGAGGAACACGTCGTCTTCGCTCTGACCCGCCGGCGGGTCGCCGCGCAGCGCGAGGAAGCTCAGGACACCGGCATCCAGGAACTCGCGGATCAGACGGGCGGCGCCCGCATAGGTGTTGCCGACACAGGTGAGATGCGCGAGCGGTTCGGTGTCGGTGTGCGTGCGGATGTATCGCAGCACGTCGAGCGAGCGTCCGCCGGTCGATCCGCCCGCACCGTAGGTGACCGAGATGAACTCCGGCCCCGCCTCGGCGAGGCGGTCGATCGTGTCGTGCAGGGCGCGCGTGCTCTCGGCGGTGCGCGGCGGATACAGCTCGAAGGAGAACGGGATGCTGCTCATGGCGATTCTCCTTCGGGACCGGTGCGGCGGGGTGTCCTCAGACGGTAGGACAGCCGCTCGGCGCGGCGCACACTGTGTGACGCCGTGTGTCACCTGCGGGTCTGGCTAGGCTCGGATCATGACCGCACCGTACGGCTCGTGGCCCTCACCGTTCACCGCGCAGATGATCGCGCAGGCGTCCCCCCGCATCGACGGAGCGCGCTTCGTCGGCGACGAGGTGTGGTGGGGCGAATCCGTGCCCGCCGAGGGCGGCCGGGTGACGGTGCGCAGTTCGAGCGGCGACGAGATCCTGCCCGCGCCGTGGAACGCGCGTTCGCGCGTGCACGAGTACGGCGGCGGAGCGTGGACGGCCGATGCCGAGGGCACGCTGTACTTCGTGCACGGGGACGACCAGCGCATCCACCGGATGCCGCGCGGCGGCGCTCCCGAGCCGCTGACCGCGGCAGGCCCCGCGTACGGCGGCCTGCGGCTTCAGCACGGGCGGCTGCTCGCGGTGCGCGAGGACCTGCGACCCGATCCGCACGTGCGCGCGATCGTCGAGATCGCGCTGGACGGCACGGCTGCCGACGACGACGCCGCTGTGCGCGTGCTCATCTCCACCACCGGCTTCGTCGCGCATCCCGCCCTTTCGCCGGACGGCGAGCGTCTCGCCTGGGTGCAGTGGAGCACCGTGCGGATGCCCTGGGAGCAGGCGCTGCTGCACGTGGCGCCGGTCGACGGCGACGAGATCGCGTCGACGCCCACCCGCGCCGCCCTGCAGCCGGAGTGGGTGAACGACGACGAGCTGCTGTACCTGGATGACCCCTCGGGACGCTGGAATCTGCAACGGCTGCGGCTGGGCGGCGCGGCTGCCGCGCTCGCTCCCGCCGACGCCGACACCGGTGGCGGGCTCTGGGTGCTCGGCAACCGCTGGTACCAGCCTCTCGACGACGGCCGCGTCGTCGTCGTGCGCACGAACGGTGCCGATGAGATCGTGCTCATCTCGCCCGACGGCGACGTGGTCGAGCTGCTCACCCTGCCGATCACGGCCGGCGCGAGCATCGACGACGCGCAGGGATCGCAGGTGCTCGTCTCGGGCGCGGGCCGGACCGTCGGCGCGGGGCTGTGGTGCGTCGACCTCGATGACGGCACGATCACGACGGTGACCGGCGGTGCCGAGGCGGATGCCCGCTGGGTTCCCCGTGCCCGCCCGGTGACCTTCGACGGCCCGCACGGACCGGTGCACGCATTCGACTACCCGCCCACCAGCCCCGACCTCTCAGCGCCCGAAGGTGAGCTGCCGCCGTACATCGTCATGGTGCACGGCGGTCCCACCGCGCACGTCTCGGGGGCGGCATCCACCGCGTACGCATACTGGACCAGCCGCGGCATCGGCGTGCTCGATGTGAACTACGGCGGCTCGACCGGCTACGGCCGGGCGTACCGCGAACGTCTCGACGGGCAGTGGGGCGTCGTCGACGTCGACGACGTGATCGCCGCCGCGCGCGGCATGGCCGACGCCGGACTCGCGGACCGCGCCCGC
>NZ_DAMDLU010000207.1:3000-3215 GCF_032084865.1 Microbacterium sp. | reverse complement strand
GTCGCTGGCGTCGCGACGCCGGTCTTCGTGCGGCTCTCGGCCACCGACTACGCCGAAGGCGGGTTCACTCCCGACGACGCCGCGCAGGTGGCCCGGTGGGCGGTGGATGCCGGGGCTGACCTCGTCGACGTCTCGAGCGGCGGCATCGTCGCCCGGCCCCGGATCGACTACCGTCCTGGTTTCCAGGTGCCGTTCGCAGAGACCGTGCGCGCCGG
>NZ_DAMDLU010000207.1:0-2831 GCF_032084865.1 Microbacterium sp. | reverse complement strand
TCGCAGGACGGGAATGGCTGCGCGACCCGCACTTCGGCCTGCGCGCCGCGCACGAGCTGGGCGCCGAGGTGCCCTGGCCGTCGCAGTACCTGCGAGCGCGCTGGCGCTGACGCACGCGCACGACGGCCAGGCGGGTGGATACCGCCGGGCCGTCGTGCATCACGCGCGGGTCAGCGTCCGTGACCGCGGCGAGTCGCGTCCTGCACCTCGCCGACGAGCTCCTCCAGGATGTCCTCGAGGAAGAGCACGGCAGTGGTCTCGCCCGAGCGGTCGCGCACCTTGGCGAGGTGCCGGCCGGCGCGACGCATCGAGGCGAGCACATCCTCGAGGTCGGTCTCCTCCTGCACCGGCAGCATGTGGTGGATGCGCTTGGGCGGCAGAGGCTGGGAGATCCGCTCGTCGGGCTCGGGGCCCTCGGATGCACGCAGCACGTCCTTCAGGTGCACGTAGCCGATCGGCGACTGCTCGTCGTCGACGATCACGTAGCGCGAGAAGCCGTAGCGTGCGACCGCACGCTCGACGTCGTCGGGCGTGGCCGTCTCGGGCAGGGTGATCAGGTCGGCGAGCGGCACGGCGATGTCGCGCGCCTTCTTGTCGGTGAACTCCACCGCCGCGGCCACGGCACCCGATGAGTCGGTCAGCACGCCCTCGCGACGCGAGCGGTCGACGATCGTCGCGACCTCCTCGAGCGTGAACGTCGACGCCGCCTCGTTCTTCGGCTCGACGCCGAACAGGCGCAGCACGCTGTTCGCGATGCCGTTCAGCGCCCAGATGACGTGCCGGAACACTCTCGACACCCAGACCAGCGGGGGTGCGAGCACGAGCACGGCCCGATCGGGGACCGAGAACGCGAGGTTCTTCGGCACCATCTCTCCGAACACGACATGCAGGAACGACACGAGAGCGAGCGTGATCACGAACCCGCTCACCGAGATCACCGCGGGATCCCAGCCGAGAGCGCGCATCGGCACCTCGAGGAGGTGGTGGATGGCCGGCTCGGAGACGTTCAGGATCAGCAGCGAGCAGATGGTGATGCCCAGCTGCGAGGTCGCGAGCATGAGCGTGGCGTGCTCCATCGCGTACAGGGCGGTCCGGGCCGCACGGGATCCGCGTTCGGCGAGCGGCTCGATCTGCGAGCGGCGTGCGGAGATGACGGCGAACTCCGCGCCGACGAAGAAGGCGTTCGCGGCGAGCAGCACGACGAGCCAGACGATTCCTGCCCAGTCGCTCATCGCTCGTCCTCCGTCGCGTCGGCCGCCGGGTCGGCGGTGTACCGGATGCGGTCGATGCGCCGACCGTCCATGCGTGCGACGCGCAGCACGCCGGTGTCGATCCTCACCTCGTCGTCGATGACGGGAACCCGCTCGAGCAGGCTCATCATGTAGCCCGCCACCGTGTCGTAGACCTCGCCCTCCGGCACTTCGATCCCCGTGCGCGAGAGCAGCTCGTCGGGGCGCAGCTCGCCGGGGAACGTGATCGAGTCGGGCCGGCGCACGATGCCCGCCCTGGAGCGGTCGTGCTCGTCCGACACCTCGCCGACGATCTCCTCGATGAGGTCTTCGAGCGTCACGATCCCGGCGGTGCCGCCGTACTCGTCGACCACGACGGCCATCTGGTACCCCTTCGTGCGCAGCTCGGCCACCAGCACGTCCAGGTGCACCGTCTCGGGCACGCGCAGCGGCTCGGTGCTCAGCGCGCCGACCGGAACGTCGCCCCGCTTCTCACGCGGCACCGACACGGCGGCCTTCACATGCACGACGCCGGTGATGTCGTCGAGGTCGTCGTCGTACACCGGGAAGCGGCTGTGACCGGTGCGCCTGGCGAGCCGGATCACGTCGTCCGCCGAGTCGCCCACCGAGATCGAGTGCATGCTCGGTCGGGGGGTCATGATGTCGTCGGCGGTGAGACGCGCGAAGTTCAGGCTCCGATCGAGCAGCGTCGCCGTGTCCTTCTCGAGCACGCCCTGGCTCGCGGAACGGCGCACCAGGGAGGAGAGCTCCTCGGCGCTGCGCGAGCCCGAGAGCTCCTCCTTCGGGTCGATGCCCATGCTGCGCAGCACGGCGTTGGCGCTGCCGTTGAGCAGCATGATGGCAGGCTTGAAGACGGCGGTGAACACCGTCTGGAACGGGATCACCAGCTTCGCCGTGGCCCGCGGCAGCGCGAGCGCGAAGTTCTTCGGCACGAGCTCGCCCAGGATCATCGAGAGGAAGGTGGCGATGAGCATCGCCACCGTCACCGAGATGGCCGTCGCCGCGGCATCCGACGTGCCCCAGGCCTCGAGAAGCGGCGCGAGCAGCTTCGAGATCGCCGGCTCCATCGTGTAACCGGTCAGAAGGGTCGTCAGCGTGATGCCGAGCTGCGCTGACGACAGATGCGTGGAGGTGATCTTCAGCGCGCGGATCGTCAGGCCCAGCCGGGATTCCCCCCGGGCCTGGCGGGCTTCGAGGTCTGCGCGGTCGAGATTGACCAGAGCGAATTCGCTGGCGACGAAGAGTCCCGTCCCCACGATGAGCAGCAGCCCCACGCCCAGCAGCAGGAATTCCATCAGCTGCGTCCCTCGACATCCTCGCGGAGCGGGCAGTGGGGCGATGTACTGCAAGAAGGAGGGTCGTCCATGGTGCGCACGATCTTACAGAATGCTGCTGTGCTCGCATCGGGCGAAACGGCCATCGGGGCAGACGATTCGGAATCTGTTTGGCGTTAGGCTTGATGACTGTTACGCAAGTGCGACCCGGGCGCTGCAGTCAGCGCCAGGTGGCACGTGAGCTTCAGCGACGAAAGAGGGCGATAGAGCGTGTCGAACCAGGTGACCGGCGTCGGTGGCGACGGGG
>NZ_DAMDLU010000206.1:0-3271 GCF_032084865.1 Microbacterium sp. | reverse complement strand
CGGCGAGGTCGCCCTGCGCGAGCAGGCCGAGCGCTTCGACCGGGTGAGCGGTCACGCCATCCGCGTCCCCGCCGAGCACGTCGCCGAGGCCGCAGCGTCGGTCGATCCCGTCGTGCGCTCCGCTCTCGAGACCGCCATCGAGCGGGTCCGTCGGGGTTCGGCCGCTCAGGTCCCGAGCCCGAAGACCACTCGGATCGGACCCGGCGCGAGTATCACCCAGCGGTGGCAGCCCGTGACGCGTGCGGGGGTGTACATCCCCGGCGGCAAGGCGCCCCTCGCATCCAGCGTGGTGATGAACGTCGTCCCCGCGCAGGTCGCCGGCGTCACCTCCATCGCCCTCGCATCGCCGCCGCAGGCGGCGCACGGCGGTCGGGTGCACCCGACGATCCTCGCCGCCGCCGACCTGCTCGGCATCGACGAGATCTACGCGATCGGCGGGGCCGGCGCGATCGGCGCCCTCGCCCACGGGGTCGCCGATCTCGGGCTCGACCCCGTCGACGTCGTGTCGGGCCCGGGGAACAACTACGTCGCCTCGGCGAAGCGGGTCGTCGCCGGCGTCGTCGGCACGGACTCCGAGGCGGGCGCGACCGAGATCCTCATCGTCGCGGATGCTGCGGCCGATCCCACCCTGATCGCTGCGGACCTGATCAGCCAGGCGGAGCACGACGAGCAGGCGTCCGCCGTGCTGGTGACCGATTCGGTCGAGCTCGCCGAACGCGTCGCCTCGGTGGTCGCGGACCTCGCGGCCACCACCACGCACACCGCGCGCGTCGCCGAGGCCCTCGCCGGCCCGCAGTCGGCCATCGTGCTCGTGGATGACCGCTCGATGGCGGAGGCCTTCAGCAACGCCTACGCGCCGGAGCACCTCGAACTGCACCTCGCCGACGCCTCCGCCGCCGCGGAGCGCTTCACGAGCGCCGGTGCGGTGTTCGTCGGCGACCAGACACCGGTCAGCCTCGGCGACTACCTGGCCGGCAGCAACCACGTGCTGCCGACCGGTGGTCAGGCCCGCTACGCCGCCGGACTCGGCGCGTACACCTTCCTGCGTCCGCAGCAGGTCATCGAGTACGACCACGCCGCCCTGGCCGAGGTCAGGGCCGGGGTCGTCGCGCTCGCGAACGCCGAGATCCTGCCCGCACACGGTGACGCCGTCGAGGCGCGCTTCGCCGACGCCTCCCGGTGAGCCCGAGGGCGAGCGAGTAGGCTGACCGATCATGCACTGCCCCTTCTGCCGGCATCCGGACTCCCGCGTCATCGATTCCCGCACCAGCGACGACGGCCTGTCGATCCGCCGCCGACGACAGTGTCCGGAATGCGGTGGACGGTTCTCGACGACCGAGACGGCGAGCCTCATGGTGATCAAGCGCTCCGGCGTCATGGAGGCGTTCAGCCGCGACAAGGTGATCTCCGGCGTGCGCAAGGCGTGTCAGGGCCGTCCCGTCACCGAGGCGAACCTGGCGCTGCTCGCACAGAAGGTCGAAGAGGCCGTGCGGCAGACCGGTGTCTCTCAGCTCGACACCAACGAGATCGGGCTCGCGATCCTCGGTCCGCTGCGTGAGCTCGACGAGGTGGCCTTCCTGCGTTTCGCCAGCGTGTACCAGGCGTTCGACTCGCTCGACGACTTCGAGCGCGCCATCGGCGACCTGCGCGCCGACCACGTGGCGGCGGAAGCGGAATAAGACGACCGGTAACCTTGGGCAGTGATGTACTCACTGCTCTTCCGCCACGTCCTCGCACGCTTCGACCCCGAATCCGCGCACCACGCCGCGATGGCGGTCATCCGCGCGCTCGGGGTGCCGCCCCTGTCCTGGGCGGCGCGCGCGCTGACAGCACCTCGTCCGGATCAGCGGGTGCGCGCGCTCGGGCTGGACTTCCCGTCGCCCTTCGGGGTCGCCGCCGGCTTCGACAAGAACGCCGTGGGCGTGCGCGGCCTGGATGCCCTCGGCTTCGGGCACATCGAGATCGGCACGGTCACCGCCATCCCGCAGGAGGGCAACCCGAAGCCGCGGCTGTTCCGCCTGATCCCCGACCGGGCCGTCATCAACCGGATGGGCTTCAACAACGAGGGGGCGGATGCCGCCGCGCGGCGGCTCACCGCGCTGCGCAGGCGCGCTCCTCGCGCCGTGATCGGGGTGAACATCGGAAAGAGCCGCGTGGTCGCCGTCGAGGACGCCGTCGCGGACTATGTCACGTCGGCCGTGCGCCTCGCACCGCTCGCCGACTACCTCGCCGTGAACGTCTCGTCGCCGAACACCCCGGGCCTGCGCGGCCTGCAGGCGGTCGAGACGCTCGCCCCGCTGCTGCGCGCGGTGAAGCAGGCTGCGGGCGAGACGCCGCTGCTCGTGAAGATCGCCCCCGACCTGCCCGATGACGAGATCGCGGCCATCGCTCGCATGGCGGTGCAGGAGGGGCTCGCCGGGATCATCGCCCACAACACGACCATCTCGCGCGACGGCCTGATCACCGACCCTGCGGTCGTCGACGCCGCTGGCGCGGGCGGGCTCTCCGGCGCGCCGCTGAAGGAGCGCTCGCTCGAGGTGCTCGCGGTCGTCAGGAGCGCGGTGCCCGCCGGCTTCTGCGTGATCGCGGTCGGGGGAGTGGAGACCGCCGACGACGTGCAGCGACGACTGGATGCCGGGGCCACCCTCGTGCAGGGCTACACGGCGTTCCTGTATCGCGGACCATTGTGGGCCAGGCAGATCAACAGAGGCCTGCGCCGCTGAGCGGCACAGGCCTCGGAACAGGACCTGGGTCCCTGAGCTTGCCGAAGGGTCAGTCGGGGTACTGACCGCGGCGCACCTGCGGCTTCGGCAGACGCATGAAGCGCATCTGCAGCGACCGCATCGCCGCGTACCAGCCGAGCCCGCGCTCGCGACGCTCGAGGCCGAACTTCGCGGCGACCTTCTTCTTCACCCGCATGCTCAGCAGCACCATGTCGCCGACCGCGAGCAGCATGTATCCCCACAGCCCGACCATCGCCCACAGCTGCACCGCGGGGATGTTGACGAGGCTGAGCACGATGACCAGCAGCATCGCGGCCATCAGCCACTCGGAGATGTGCCACCCGGCGTCGACGTAGTCGCGTACCCAGCGCCGCTGCGGGCCGCGGTCGCGCGTGGGAAGGTACTTGTCCTCGCCGTTCTCCATGCCGATGCGGGCCCGCTGCCGGCGCGCCTGCAGGTCGGCCTTCGCCGCAGCGCGGGCCTCCTTCGTGTTCGCGACCAGGGGACGGCGGTTGGCGGCCTCGCGCTCGGCGCGGGTGGGGGTGGCG
>NZ_DAMDLU010000205.1:0-3292 GCF_032084865.1 Microbacterium sp. | reverse complement strand
AGCCCGCGCAGATGTACGGGGTGATCGGCGATCTGTCGTCGGGGATGCGGTCGCTGCGGCAGGTGCTCGATCAGATCGCCGATGTTCACGAGCGCAAGGCCGCGCACGCGTTCAACGACGACGGAAGCCACGAGGCAGGCGTGCGGGAGGCGCTCGCTGCTGCGGAGGAGTTGCGCCAGGCGGCGAGCCTCGTAGATCGGGCCTACGACCGGATCGCCGAGGGTTTCATCGCGGCCGGCCGGATCGCCTGGCATCCTGACCCCGCCGTCGAGGAGGCCGCGCCGTCCAGGTGGGTCAACGTGGTGTTCCTCCAGGGCGATGAAGCCGACAGGCCGTTGCGTATCCTCGGTGAGCTGGGGCATGTCGATGCGGTGGACTACCTCGCGCAGTGGGATTGCGGCGACGAGACCACTGAGGCCGCGTTGGAGAACGGGTACGTCTACGACGAGCCTGGCGAGGGAACCAACGACCAGGTGGCGATCTCGGGCGACTACGCGCTGGTCGTCAATCCGCACATCGGATGCGTCTCGCTGCTGCGCCGCTACACCGACCCTGACGCCGAGGCTCAGGGTGCCGAGCTGGCCGGGCCGTCCCCGATGCGGGACGGCCCTGAGTTGCTGGTGTCGTACTCCTCGCCAGGCGCGCCGAAGCGAGCGGATGTGCCGTCGAAGCCGGATGGGTCGTGGTTCGAGCCCGCGAAGATCGCTGCGGTGAAGCAGGCGCGGGGGCTGGGGCTGTGACCCAGGATCGCGAGCGGCTGCACACCGCCGTTCTGGTGGCACCGACGAAGGAACGACGGAAGCTCCGCAAGCAGCGCCGCCGCGCAGAGGCCCGGCTCCACGCGGAGCAGCGCAAGGCTGCGCTCGCGGCCGCGAAGGCGAAGGCCGAACAGGAACGGGCCGAGCGGCGCGCGACGATCTACCTGCCGAAGGCCGGCGAGCCAGGTGCCGCTCGGTTGCGGACGCCGGGCAGGTTCCGCCTGACGCGGCATCAGGACACGTCGGCGACTCTGGCGGGTGCGTATCCGTTCGTCGCCGAAGGTGGCCTCGGTGCCGATGGGGTGTTCGTGGGTCAGGACCTGTACTCGGGTGGGAGCTTCGTCTACGACCCGTGGGTGCTGTACGCGCGCGGGATCATCACCGCCCCGAACGTGGTGCTGGCCGGGATCGTCGGCTCTGGGAAGTCGAGCCTCGCCAAGTCGCTCTACACGCGGTCGTTGCCGTTCGGGCGGCGCGTGTACGTTCCCGGCGACCCGAAGGGCGAGCACACCGCGGTCGCCAACGCCGTCGGTGGGAGGGCGATCGTGCTCGGCCACGGCCTCAACACCCGACTGAACCCGCTCGACGAGGGCCACCGGCCAGCGGGCCTCTCAGACGAGCAGTGGACGAACACTGTCGCGGCTCGGCGTCGTGACTTGATCGGTGCGCTCGCCGAGACAGTGCTCGCACGGGGGTTGTCGCCGTTGGAGCACACCGCGATCGACATCGCCCTGACCCAGACGGTGCGGGAGAACGACGTGCCGATTCTGCCGATGGTCGTTGACCGCATCCTCGACCCGAGCGTGGATGCCGACGGCCGTTTGGCCGAGGACGGTCGTCTCGTCGGCCACGCGCTGCGCCGTCTGGTGGCCGGTGATCTGGCCGGGTTGTTCGATGGGCCTTCGACGGTCGCGTTCGATCCGTCGTTGCCGATGATTTCGCTCGACCTCTCGCGGGTCACCGAGAACTCGACCCTGATCTCGGTGTTGATGACGTGCTCGTCGGCGTGGATGGAGTCCGCGCTGCTCGACCCGAACGGTGGGCAGCGGTGGGTGATCTACGACGAAGCCTGGCGGCTCATGTCCCACCCGGCGCTGCTGCGGCGGATGGACGCGCACTGGCGACTCGCCAGGCACTACGGGATCGCGAACATGCTGATCTTCCACAAGCTCACCGACCTCGACAACGTGGGCGACCAAGGCTCCGCCATGCGCTCCCTGGCCAACTCACTACTCGCGAACGCCGAGACGCGGATCGTGTACCGGCAGGAGTCCGACCAGCTCGGGCCGACCGCGACCGCGCTCGGTCTGACCGGCACTGAGCAGCAGCTCTTGCCGAACCTCGGCGTCGGCCAAGGCCTGTGGCGGATCAAAGCCAGGGGCTTCGTCACGCAGCATCAGCTGCACCCTGCCGAGCTCGCCCTGTTCGACACGAGCAGCCGCGCGGCGGGAGGCCACCGATGAACCTCACCAGCCTGCGCCGATCCAACCCGAACGACGACGAGACCTCGGCGCCGGTCGAGCTGCCGCATGTCCTCGTAATCGTCGCCGCCGACGGGACACTGGCCGCGACCGTCGACGGGAGGCCATTCTCCGCACCCGGCGAGAGCGTGTGGACGCGGGCTACGTTCGGGCCGCTCATGGATGCCATCACCAGGGACCGAACCGTCGCGGTCCGGGTGGAGGTACGTGAGTGCGATGGGAGCGTCTTCACCGACATCATCCGCCCCCGCGCACCCCGCCGCGCCGCACCCTTGCCGGAGAGGCCGGTGCCGGAGACGCGGCGGAGTCGTCACGCACGCCGGGTGCCACGCTTGATGGAGGTCACCGCCGCCGGGTTCGTCCCCGGTGAGGATGTCGCCGTCGCTGTGATCGTCTCCCACACCGACGCCGCCAGAACCGGCGACGCCCGCGCGCTCATCGACCTCGACACCCTCCCCGACGCCGCGGGGCAGGAGATCATCCTGCTCGGGCGTATCTCGGGCACGTTCGCAGTGCGGCGGCTGACATGAACCAGCGACAAGCAGGCGGCATGGGCGACGAACTCACCAACGCCGCCCTCATCGGGCTGATCGGCATGTTCGGCATCGCGCTCGTCCTGCGCGCAGCCGGCAGCGTCACCGCGTTCCTCACCGCCCTGCCGCAACCGGACGCCGGCCTCGCTGCAGGTCTCGGGGTGCTGTTCAACCCCGCCGACCCAGCAACCGCGCTGGGTGCCGATGGGCTCAACCCGATCCTGTACTGGCTCGTCAGCGCGGTCATGCTTGGCGGGCTCGCCGCCGTCACGGTGTGGCTGTGGATCGCGCTGCGCCACCACACCAGGAAGACCGAGACCGATCCGCACCGCCTCGCCGGGATCGCAACCAGCCAGGAAGTGAAGACGGCTGCGTCGGCGAAGGCACTGCTGCACCGTGCTGGGACGCTGCGGCCGTCGCTGGAATCCCCAACGCCGGAGGATGTCGGCTACCTCCTCGGAGCCAGTCGCGGCACGAAAGTCTGGGCATCAGTGGAGGACTCGATCCTGCTGATCGGCCC
>NZ_DAMDLU010000204.1:0-3322 GCF_032084865.1 Microbacterium sp. | reverse complement strand
CATCGTCCGCTCGAGCTCCTGCGGCGTGCTCAGGCGTACGTTCGGGATGACGCGCCGCGCGGCGGTGATGTCGCGCAGCCAGGAGTGCTGCACGAGGCGCTCCACGTCGGTCGAGCGGGTGTGCGCGACGAGCAGCAGCGCGCTGCCCTCCTGCTCCTGCCGGATCAGCGCCGCGTCGCGCGCGTGCACGTAAGGCGCGAGCGGCTCGGCGAGCAGCGGGTCGGAGTCGTCCCAGATGGCGACGAGCGACGCACGCACCGGCGAGTAGACCGCCGAGCGATTGCCGACCACGATGCAGGGCGCGTCGTCGAGCATGCGCAGAAAGGCGCGATACCTGTCAGGGTTCGCCTGCCTGGCGTCATGGCGTGCGACAGCCGCTGCCGGCACGAGTCGCTCGAGCGCGGTGAGCAGCAGATCCTGGTCGCGGTAGTCGGGCACCACGAGGATGCTCGAGCGGCCCTCCGCCAGCTCCACGGCGGCAGCGGCGGCCAGCAGCCCCGCCCAACCGGGCTCGGAGCCGATCTGGATGGGGATGGCCTCGACCGCCGCCCGACCCGACTGCGCGATCACCTCGGCGAGCCCTTGGTAGCGGGCGATGATCTCGTGCGCTCGGGTCACGGCATCCGAATCGAGCTCGATCGTCTCGTCGGACGGCGTCCACGCCTTCTCGACCCGCACCTGCCGTTTCGGGATGGCGAGACGCAGCACGTCGGATGCCGACCCCGCGGCGCGGTCCGCCGCGCGCCGCGCGAGGCGGTACAGGCGGTCGGGCATCACGACCGTGGGCGAGACGACGCTGTCGATCTCGGAGAGCGTGCGGGACGCATCCGGCTCCACGTCGATCTCGACGATGAACCCGTCGACGACACGGCCGGCGGTGCGCAGCGGCGCTTTGATGCGCACGCCAGGCACGACCTCGCCCAGCTCGTCGGGGAGCGCGTAGTCGAACAGCCTGTCCAGCTGCGGCAGCGGTGAGTCGATCAGCACCCGCGCGATGCGGCGCCCCTCCCCCGGGCTGAGCGCCGCCCGCTCGGGACGAGCCTCGGACACCGGGCCCTCAGAGGCCGGCTGCGCGACGCAGGTCGTCGGCGCGGTCGGTGCGCTCCCAGGTGAAGTCGGGCAGCTCGCGGCCGAAGTGCCCGTAGGCGGCGGTCTGCGCGTAGATCGGACGCAGCAGGTCGAGCTCTTCGATGATGGCCTGCGGGCGCAGGTCGAACACCTGCGAGATCGCCTCGGTGATGGTCTCCTCCGAGACGCGGCCGGTGCCGAACGTCTCGACGTACAGCCCGACCGGGCGCGCCACGCCGATGGCGTACGCGACCTGCACCTCGGCACGGTCGGCGAGCCCCGCCGCGACCACGTTCTTCGCGACCCAGCGCATCGCGTAGGCACCCGAGCGGTCGACCTTCGACGGGTCCTTGCCGCTGAACGCACCGCCGCCGTGACGGGCGGCTCCGCCGTACGTGTCGATGATGATCTTGCGGCCGGTGAGGCCGGCGTCGCCCTTCGGCCCGCCGGTGACGAAGGGGCCGGCCGGGTTGATGTAGTACTTCAGGTCGTCGGCAAGGTCGAGGCCGGTCTGCTCGAGAACCGGGTCGATGACGACGTCGCGCACGAGCTGCTTCAGCTCGTCCTGCGAGATGTCGGGGTGGTGCTGTGTCGAGAGCACGACCGCGTCGACGGTCTTCGGCGTGAAGCCGTCGTAGCCCAGCGTGACCTGCGTCTTGCCGTCGGGGCGCAGAAACGCCAGTTCGCCCGAGCGGCGCACCTCGGTGAGGCGCTCGGCGATGCGGTGCGCCGTCCACGCGGCCATCGGCATGAGCTGCGGGGTCTCGTTGGTCGCGAAGCCGAACATGATGCCCTGGTCGCCCGCACCGAGCAGGTCGCGGGGGTCGGTGGATCCGCCGTCGCGCTGCTCCTGCGCCTGGTCGACGCCGTTCGCGATGTCGGTCGACTGCTCGCCGACCGAGATGCTGACACCGCACGACGAGCCGTCGAAGCCGGTGTCGCTCGAGGTGTAGCCGATGCCGTTCACGACGTCGCGCACGATGGTCGGGATGTCGACGTAGCCCTCGGTGCGGATCTCACCGGCGACGTGCACCAGACCGGTCGTGACGAGCGTCTCGACGGCCACGCGCGAGTCCCGATCCACCGTGAGCAGCCCGTCGAGGATGCTGTCGGAGATCTGGTCGCAGATCTTGTCGGGGTGTCCTTCGGTGACGGACTCGGACGTGAACAGGCGCAGCGCGCTCATCGGGGCTCCAAAGCGGGGTCGTGGGGCGGAGCCGGTGACGGCTCGACGCCAGTGTGCATGAAGCCGCCGACATCCCGATGAGGACGTCGGCGGCTCACAGTGCGAAGGCGATCACTCAGCGTGACGGATGCGCAGCTTGTCCTCGTTGATCTCGTGCAGGGCGATCGTGAGGGGCTTGTCCTCGACCGAGGAGTCGACGAGCGGCCCGACGTTGTCGAAGAGATTGCCCTCGTGCAGGTCGGAGTAGTAGTCGTTGATCTGGCGTGCGCGCTTCGACGCGTAGATCACGAGCTCGTACTTCGAGTCGACGCGCTCGAGAAGGTTGTCGATGGGCGGGTCGATGATGCCGTTGTTGTGTCCGGCCATGGTGGACCTCCTGGTCTGGCGACGGGCGTCGGGAGTGACGAGCTGTCGCGAAATCGATGCGGCACGCGGTCGGAAGAGCTCAGGGAGCCGAGCGACGCGCAGAGTCTGTGGACAATTCTACGACCTCTTCGGCCGCGGTGGCGACGTCGGCGTTCACGACGAGGTAATCGAACTCGTTCTGCGCGGCCAGTTCGACCCGGGCGGTGCGCAGCCGGCGGGAGCGCTCCTCGGCATCCTCGGTGCCGCGGCCGACGAGCCGCTGCACGAGTTCGTCCCAGCTGGGCGGCAGCAGGAAGACGAGGGATGCCGACGGCTCGGCCGCCCGAACCTGCCTGGCGCCCTGCAGATCGATCTCGAGCAGCACCGTCCGCCCCTCGGCCAGCGCGCTGTCGACGGGACCGCGCGGCGTGCCGTAGCGGTGCCTGTTGTGCACCACCGCGTACTCGAGAAGCTGCTGGTCGGCGATGAGGCGGTCGAATTCGGCATCGTCGACGAAGTAGTATTGCACCCCGTCGACCTCGCCCGGACGCGGCGCGCGCGTGGTCGCCGACACCGACAGGTGGATCTCAGGATGGGTCTCGCGGATGCGTGCCGCGACCGTGCCCTTGCCGACCGCGGTCGGGCCGGCGAGCACGAGCAGGCGACTGCGGGCGGGGCGCGGGCGGTGCGGCGGGAACCGCTCGTCGAGCCAGTCCCCCAGCG
>NZ_DAMDLU010000203.1:0-3447 GCF_032084865.1 Microbacterium sp. | reverse complement strand
GCCGGCACCCCCGGCGCCGCCGGCAGCACCTCCGGCAGCACCTCCCGTTCCTCCCGCGCCCCCCGCGGCGCCCGAGGACCCGACGCAGCCGCGTCCCTGACCTGATCACGAGAAGGCCCCCGACGACGTCGGGGGCCTTCTCGCGTCTGCGCGCCGTCGCTGTCGACCCGCTCGGCCGGGCCGAGCACGTCCGGCACCCCGATAGTGTGGATGCATGGTCACCTCGCAGCGTCGCGTCGGCGCATCCGGACTCGTCGTCTCCGCAGCCGGTCTCGGGTGCAACAACTTCGGTCGTGCGGGAACCGTGACCGAGACGATCGACGGCACGCGTGCCGTGATCGACGCGGCCCTCGCGAGCGGGGTGTTCTTCTTCGACACCGCCGACATGTACGGTGCCGACGCCGGGCGCAGCGAAGAGCTCATGGGCGAGGTGCTCGAGGGGCGCCGTGATCGGGTCGTGCTGGCGACCAAGTTCGGTCACGAACGGGACATGGGCTACGACTTTCCCGGCGGCCGCGGGTCGCGCCGGTACGTGCGTCACGCCGTCGAGCACTCCCTGCGCCGTCTGCGCACCGACTGGATCGACCTGTACCAGCTGCACCTGCCCGACCCGCAGACGCCGATCGCCGAGACCATCGACGCGCTCGACGAACTCGTCGACGAGGGGAAGATCCGCTACTACGGTCATTCGAACCTCACCGGCTGGCAGATCGCCGAGGCCGAGTTCACCGCCCGGGCGCGCTCGACGGGACGGTTCATCTCGGCCCAGAACCACTACTCGCTGCTGGCGCGTGCGTCCGAACGGGAGGTGCTGCCGGCGGTGAACCGCTACGACCTCGGCTTCTTCCCGTTCTTCCCGCTGAAGAACGGACTGCTCACCGGCAAGTTCACCCGTGAGGGCGGGCCGGCGGGCAGCCGGATCATGGGCACGCGTCGGCACATCTGGGCGGATGCGCCCTGGGACGCGCTCGAGCAGTACCAGGCCTTCTGCGACCAGCGCGACATCACCATGCTGCAGGCCACCTTCGGCTGGCTGCTGGCGCAGCCGGGTGTCTCCAGCGTGATCGCCGGGGCGACCACGCCCGAGCAGGTCGAGGCGAACGCATCGGCCGCCGACGCGTGGGCCCCGTCGGCAGCCGACCTGGCCGAGATCGACGCGCTGTTCCCGCTGATCGACGATCCTGCCGACCGGATGTGACGGCACCACTACGATGATGATGAATCCCGCGGCTGTTCAGCCGCCCAGCCGCCCGATGGAGTGCCCACGTGCCTGAGACCACGACGCAGACTTTCCGCGTCAGCGACGACCTCGAGCTCAGCTGGGCGGGTGTGACCGACCGCGGCCGACGCCGCGAGAACAACCAGGACTCCTTCCTCGCGAAGTACCCGCTGTTCATCGTCGCCGACGGCATGGGCGGGCACGCCGGCGGCGAGATCGCCAGCCAGGCGACCGTCGACCGCCTCTCCGACATGGTCGACTCGGGGCAGATCGACGACGAGCGCATCGTCGCGGCGCTGCAGATGGCCGTCGACGACATTCACCGGCATCCCGAGACGACCGACGAGGGAACCGGCACGACCCTGACCGGCGTGTACCTCGACCGCGGTGAGGACGGCTTGCGCTGGATCTCGCTGAACATCGGCGATTCCCGTGTCTACCTCGAACGCGAGGGCCGCCTGATCCAGGTCACCACCGACCACTCCGTCGTGCAGGAGCTCATCGCATCGGGCAAGATCAGCCCGGAAGAGGCCGATGCGCACCCCTACAGCAACGTGATCACGCGCGCGGTCGGGGCGAACGAGCTCGTCTCGCCGGACTACGTCGCGATCGACGTCGTCGACGGCGACCGCTTCATCATCTGCTCCGACGGTCTCACCAAGGAGCTCACCGACTACGGCATCCTGCACTTCCTGCGCGAGAACGCCGAGCCCGCCGATGCGGTGAACGCGATGGTCGATGCCGCGCTGGAGAACGGCGGACGCGACAACGTGACGCTGATCGTCCTCAATGTGCGCTTCAGCGGTGGCGCCGCGCAACGGCCGGCGGTCGCCGACGAGTCCTCCTCCACAGATCCCGCGATCGAGGATTGAGCACCTCCGGCCTGTGGACAGGCCGGATCACGCCCTGGCGATGAGCTGAGATGGGCGGATGGATGCCACGACCATCGTCCTGCCCGCCGCCCCCGCGCAGCCGGGGCGACCACCGCTCCCGCTGCTCGCCGCGATCGTCCCCGTCATCGCGGGAGTCGTGCTGTGGCTGATCACGGGATCGCTGTTCGCGCTGTGCTTCGCCGCCCTCGGCCCGCTCATGCTGCTCGCCTCGTTCGCCGACGGCATGCGGTCGCGGCGCAGAGCTCGCCGTCGGGCGGAGGGAGAATCCGACGCGGCCTGGCAGCGCGCCGAAGACGAGCTCGGCCGCCTGCATGATCAGGAGCACCGGATGCGCTGGCATCGCACACCCGATGCGGCGGGCTGTCTGCTCGACCCGCCGCTGCGCGGCCGCACGCCGCTGAGCTCGGCCACCGAGCTGGTGATCGGGCGGGGGCGCATCGGCAGTCGGGTGCGCGCCTCGGGCGGCGACGACGATCGATCGCGCGCCTTCCGGGAACGCGCCGAGCAGCTCGCCGACGCTCCGATCGTCGTCGAACTCGGCGGCGGGGTGTGCGTCCGCGCTCCCGGCCCGATCGCGAGTGCTGTCGTGAGAGCACTCGTGGCGCAGCTGTGTCTGCGGTTCGGGCCGTCGGAGCTGAGTCTGCACGGTCGCGGTGTCGCCGACTGGGGTCTCGGAGGCTTTCCGCACGTCGACCGTCGCGGCGCACGACTCCGGCTGAGGGTCGGCGACGGAGCCGAGCCGGCGGATGCGGTGATCTGCGTGCGGATGCCGGGGGAGGAGCCTCCGGAGGGTGTCACGACCGTGCTGGAGTGCGTCGCGCCGTCACGAGCGGTGGCGCGCACGGTGGAGGGACTGCGGGATCTCGCCCTGGAGGCGGTCTCGATGCAGCAGATCGGCTTGATCGCGGCCGGAGCGGCGAGCAGATCGGAGGACGACGCTCAGGTGCCGGATGCCGTGGTGCTGGGTGAGCTCGAGGCGGCCGCCGGCGGCGACGGCCGACTCCTCGCACGGTTCGGGAGAGGGGAGCAGGGCGATGTGCTCGTCGACCTCGTCGACGACGGACCGCACGCCATCGTCACCGGCATGACCGGCACGGGCAAGAGCGAGCTGCTGACCAGCTGGGTCGCCGCCATCGCCGCAGCGCACGCACCCGAGGAGGTGACGTTCGTGCTGATCGACTTCAAGGGCGGCACGGCGTTCGACCCGCTGCGCGCACTGCCGCACGTCGTCGCCGTCGTGACCGACCTCGACGCGGCCGGTGCCCGGCGCGGCGTGGGAAGCCTCAGCGCCGAGCTGCGGCGTCGGGAGGCGGTGCTGGCGTCGGCGGGTGCGCG
>NZ_DAMDLU010000202.1:0-3489 GCF_032084865.1 Microbacterium sp. | reverse complement strand
GACCCCGCGCCGCTGACCCGCCGCCCGCGCACCCCTGCTCAGCGGCGTCGGTTGCGCTCGGGGTCCAGGCCCATCCGGATGCGGGTGCTCTTGCGCTCACGGATGATGAACGACGCACCCAGCAGCCAGAGCGGGATCTGCGTGGCGAACGCCCAGCGGAATGCGTCGAGCGAGTAGGTGTCGGGTGTGCCGGCGCCCTGCAGGTCGAGCGTGAGACCGATGAAGAAGATCGCGATGAGTGCGGCGAGGAATCCGCCGGAGTTGGTCACGCCGGTCGCGGTGCTGAGGCGGTGAGCCGGGTTGTGCGTGCGGGCGTGGTCGAAGGCGATCATCGATGCCGGGCCGCCCGCGGCCAGGCACACCACCAGCACGATGAGCAGCCAGATCGGCGCGGGCCCCGGCCAGAGGATCACCGTGATCCACGCGGCCACCTGAACGGCGATGCTCGGCAGCACGAGTGCGAGCGACCGGCGGGTGGGGATGCGACGTGACAGCATGCCGAGCACCGGGCTCAGCGCCATGCTGACGAGCACGGTGATCGACAGGATGCCGGCGGCGCCGGCGGGCGTGAGCCCCTGACCCGCGGTGAGGAACGGCATGCCCCACAGCAGCAGGAACGCCGTGCTGGCGAACGGGGTGGTGAAGTGCGACCAGAACGCCAGTCGGGTGCCGGGGTGCGCCCAGGCCGCGCGGATGCCGACGCCGGTGTCGATCGCCGAGGTGATCACCTGCACGACACCCGTCTCGGTGTTCACCGTCACGTCGGCGCTGCGCTCGGGCGGATGGTTGCGCACCAGCATCCAGACGAGGATCGCGAAGAGCAGGCCGAGCCCGGCGACGCTGCCGAAGGTGATCGTCCAGTTCGTGGAGTGCAGCAGCACGGCCAGGGGCGTCAGGGCGATGAGCTGGCCTGTCTGGCCGACGAGGCCCGTCAGCTGTCCCATCACGGGACCGCGCTGGGCGGGGAACCACGTGGCGACGAGGCGCAGCACGGCGGGAAAGATCGCCGCATCCCCCGCGCCGAGCAGAACGCGCGCGATGATGGCGATGCCGATGCTCGGTGACACCGCCATCACGAACTGCCCGAGCGCCATGAGCAGCATCCCGATCACCATGATCGGACGCGACCCGTACCTGTCGAGCAGCACCCCGATGGGGATCTGCAGCCCGCCGTACACGGCGAGCTGCACGACGGCGAACAGCGAGAGCGTCGCCGCGTCGGCCTGGAAGCGCTCGGCCGCATCCACACCCACCGCACTGAGCGAGCTGCGGTTCATGATCGCGAGCACGTACGCCGCGACCGCGACGCCCCACACCATCCAGCCCCGCCATCCGGGAGTCGTTCGGGGGAGGGGAGTGTGGCTCACCTGTCAAGGCTAGTCCCGGCGAGCGCGTGACATGACGCAGCGGGCGGCGCAGACTCGAGACATGAGGTCGTGGGTGCTGCACGTCGACATGGACCAGTTCATCGCTGCTGTCGAGGTGCTGCAGCATCCGGAGCTCGCCGGCCGTCCTGTGATCATCGGCGGCAACGGCGACCCCACCGAGCGGGCTGTCGTGGCGACGGCATCGTACGAGGCACGCGAGTTCGGGATCGGTTCGGGCATGCCGATGAAGATCGCGGCGCGCAAGGCACCCGACGACGCCGTCTTCCTGCCGGTGGATCACGCCGCCTACGAGCGCGTGTCGGCGACGGTGATGGCGACGCTGCGCGCACTGCCCGGCGTGACGCTCGAGATCATCGGATGGGACGAGTGCTTTCTCGGGGTGACGACCGACGACCCCGAGTCCGTGGCGCTGCGGGCACAGGAGGCGGTGCTGGCGGCCACCGCACTGCACTGCTCGGTCGGGATCGGCGACAACAAGATCCGCGCGAAGATCGCGACGGGGTTCGGCAAGCCGCGGGGAGTCTTCCGTCTCACCGAGCAGAACTGGTTCGAGATGATGGGGGAGCGGACGACACGCGAGCTGTGGGGCATCGGCCCGCGGGTGCAGAAGCGGCTGGCCGGTCACGGCATCCGCACCGTGCGAGAGCTGGCGGATGCCGACCGCGCAGTGCTCATCGCGGAGTTCGGACCGAGACTGGGCGTCTGGTACACAGACCTCGGCTACGGGCGCGGACCTGCGCTCGTCGACGACACCCCCTGGGTGGCGCGCAGTCACAGCAGAGAGACGACGTATCAGCAGAACCTCACGACGACCGAGCAGATCACCTCGGCGGTTCGTGAGCTGGCCCTCCGGGCGTTCGATGACTGCGCGGCGGAAGCACGGCCGGTCGAGCGCGCGCACCTCAAGGTGAGGTACGCGCCCTTCGACACCAGAACGCTCGGGCGGAAACTGCCCGCGCCGACGTCCGATCGCGAGGATTTCGTGCGCACCGCACTGAAGCTTGCCGCAGCCGTGGATCCGGGGCGCGAGGTGCGTCTGCTCGGAGTACGCGCGGAGATGAGCATGCCCGCAGGCGGCGACCCTGCCGAACGCACCCCGCTGCGCGGGCGAATCTGATCGACGGCGGGCTCGTCGACTGTCAAGGCCGTCGGGCTGCGCCCCACGTCGGCATAGAGTGATGTCGTCGCTGGCCCCGAACAGGCGACGGGAGGACTTGATGACCGACGACGATTCGCTGCCCCCTTCTGACCTGATCGACGGTCGCTATCAGATCCTCGAATGCGTCGGTCAGGGTGGGATGGCGCGGGTCTATCGGGCGAAGGACACCCTCCTCGGACGCATCGTCGCGATCAAGGTGCTGCGCGCAGAGCTGGAGGGCGATGACGCATCGGCCGCCCGTGCACGGGGCGAGATGACGGCGCTCGCCTCGCTCAATCATCCGGCCCTCGTCACGCTCTACGACGCGCAGCTGGTGCCGGGACGCCCCGAGTACCTGGTGATGGAGTACGTCGACGGCCCCACGCTGGCCGAACGCATCGCGCAGCGGCCCCTTCCTGCCGCCGCGGTCGCGGCGCTCGGGGCTGACCTGGCGGAGGCGCTGCATGTCGTGCACAGTGCCGGCATCGTGCACCGCGACATCAAGCCGTCGAACGTGCTCATGTCGCAGGCGCCGTTTCCCGCCAGCCGATCGGGCGCGAAGCTCGCCGACTTCGGCATCTCGGCCCTGGTGGATGCCGCCCGCCTGACCTCGCCCGGCATCGTGATCGGAACGGCCGCGTACATCGCGCCTGAGCAGCTGCAGGGCGCGATGCCCGCGCCGGGGGCAGACATCTACTCGCTCGGACTGGTGATGCTCGAGGCGCTCACCGGCGTACGCGCCTTCCCCCAGTCCGACGGCATCGGCGCCGCGATGGCGAGGTTGGCCTCAGCCCCCGAGGTGCCGGCAGATCTCGGGCCCGCCTGGACGCACCTGCTGACGGGGATGACGGCGACCGATCCGAGCGAACGTCCGATCGCATCGGAGGTCTTCGCGGCAGCATCCGAGCTCGCGGCCGCCTCGCCGCCGCCCTCACCGGGCCGGGGATCGGCGCCGAGGTCATC
>NZ_DAMDLU010000201.1:0-3577 GCF_032084865.1 Microbacterium sp. | reverse complement strand
CCAGCGGGCCCGACGCCGCGGGGGCCGAGGAGAGCCGGGCGCGCAGCCGGGCGCGCGATCGCGGACGCTTCACACGCAACTTCATCGTGCAGGGCACGGCAGCCGAATGGGCGCTGCTGTGGCTCGCCGAGATCCGCCACCGTCTCATGGGGCTGCCACCGGCATCCGTGCCTGCGGCGGCATCCGGACCGATCTTCCGCGATCGCGCGCATCTCGCGCTGTTCCTGCACGACGAGGTCGTCGTGCACGCCCCCGCCGAGCAGGCCGAAGCCGTCGCGGGGATCCTCCGGGATGCCGCGGACGCGGCTACCGCACGGCTGTTCCCCGGCTTCGCCATCGACGTCCCGCTCGACGTGCACGTCGCGGAGGACGCCGCGAAGGGCGCGTAGAATCGAGGGGCGAGTGGGTCGGCCGGACGGCCGCGTGGCGCGTGAGCGCACCGAGGAACGTCCGGGCTCCACAGGGCAGGGCGGTGGGTAACACCCACCCGGAGCGATCCGCGAGACAGTGCCACAGAGAGAAGACCGCCCGTCCGACCCGGAAGGGTCGGAGGGGTAAGGGTGAAAGGGTGGTGTAAGAGACCACCGGGGAGCGCGGTGACGCGCTCTGCCAGGTAAACCTCGCCCGGAGCAAGACCAGACAGAGGACGTTGACGCGGCTCGCCGAGTCCTCGGGTAGGTTGCTGGAACGACACGGCAACGTGTCGTCGAGAGAGATGGCCGTCAAGGGAGCGAAGAACTCCTGAACAGAACCCGGCGTACAGGCCGGCCCACTCGCCCCGAAGCACACAGAAGGCCCGGTCGACGACCGGGCCTTCGTGCTGTCGCGATGTCAGTCGACGGACAGCGCCGCCGCACCGATGATGCCGGAGGCGTTGCGGTGCACGGCGGACACGATCGGGGTCCGCAGATCGAGCAGCGGCAGGAACTTCTCGGGGTGCTTCGACACCCCGCCGCCGACCACGAACAGGTCGGGGCTGAAGAGGAACTCGACGTGCGAGTAGAACTCCTGCAGACGCGCCGACCAGTCCTCCCACGACAGGTTCTCGCGCTCCATCGCCGAGTACGCGGTCCATCGCTCGATCGACTCGCCGTCGCGCTTGAGATGGCCGAGTTCGGTGTTCGGCACGAGCACGCCGTTGTACAGGAACGCCGAGCCGATGCCGGTGCCGAGCGTCGTCATGATGGTGAGGCCGCGTGCGTCGCGGGCAGCACCGTGACGCGCCTCCGCCACGCCGGCCGCGTCGGCGTCGTTCACGAACGTGATGCTGCGGCCCAGTCCGCTCTCGAAGAACTTCTCGGCCTCGAAGTCGACCCATTCCTTCGAGATGTTGGCCGCTGAAAGGGTCTTACCGTACTTCACGATCGCGGGGAACGCCACACCCAACGGCAGCGTCGACTCCGCGACGCCCAGGGTGTCGAGCACCTCGCGCACGGTCTCGACCACGTCGGCGGGGTGCGCGCCCTCGGGCGTCGGCACGCGCACGCGATCCGAATCCAGAGTGCCCGTGTCGAGGTTGACGATGCCCGCCTTGATGCCCGTTCCGCCGATGTCGACGCCGATTGCCTGTGCCATGGCGAATAGCCTAGCGATGCACGACCCAGCGATTAGGATCGTGACGAGATCCCGACGAAGGAGCTGACATGTCCGACGGCGACGAGAAGTACTGGTACAACCTCAGCACCGGGGAGGTCGAGTTCGGCATGCAGTCCGCATCGGTCGACCGGGTCGGTCCGTTCGACACCCGCGAGGACGCGGCTCGTGCCCCCCAGACCCTGCGTGAGCGTTCTCGCGCGTGGGCCGAGGAAGACGCGGCCGACGATGCGTGGGGCTCCAGCTCTCTCGAGTCCGGCCAGTGAGGGTCGACAAGCAGCGCGACTTCGTGCTGCGCACCATCGAAGAGCGCGGCGTCAAATTCGTCCGGCTCTGGTTCACCGACGTCATCGGCACGCTCAAGTCGGTGGCCATCGCCCCCGCTGAGGTCGAGGGCGCGTTCGCCGAGGGGATCGGCTTCGACGGCTCGGCGATCGAGGGGCTGACCCGTACCTACGAGTCCGACCTGCTCGCGCAGCCCGACCCGACGACATTCCAGATCCTGCCCTGGCGCGGGGAGATCGACCCGACCGCCCGCATGTTCTGCGACCTCACCACCCCCGACGGCCGCCCCGCCGTCTCCGACCCGCGCAACGTGCTGCGGCGGGCGCTCGCGAAGGCCGCAGATGCCGGATTCACGTTCTACACGCACCCCGAGATCGAGTTCTACCTGCTGAAATCCTCGCAGCTCGGCCCGGAGGGCCCTGTTCCCGCCGACAACGCGGGCTACTTCGACAACGTGCCAGGCGGCACGGCGCACGACTTCCGCCGCAGCGCCGTGCGGATGCTGGAGGACCTGGGCATCTCGGTGGAGTACAGCCACCACGAGGGCGGGCCGGGGCAGAACGAGATCGATCTGCGCTACGCCGACGCACTCACGACAGCCGACAACATCATGACCTTCCGCACGGTGGTCAAAGAGGTCGCGATCGAGCAGGGCGTGTACGCGACGTTCATGCCGAAGCCGCTGAACGACCACCCCGGCAGCGGCATGCACACGCACATGTCGCTGTTCGAGGGCGACGTCAACGCGTTCTACGAGGCCGGCGCCGAGTACCAGCTCTCGCTCACCGGCCGCCGGTTCATCGCGGGCCTGCTGCGTCATGCGAACGAGATCGCCGCGGTCACCAACCAGTTCGTGAATTCGTACAAGCGGCTCTGGGGCGGCGACGAGGCGCCGAGCTTCGTCACCTGGGGTCATGCGAACCGCTCCGCGCTGATCCGCGTGCCGATGTACAAGCCGAACAAGGGCCAGTCGACGCGCATCGAGTACCGCGCGCTCGATTCGGCGGCGAACCCGTATCTCGCCTACGCGCTGATGCTGGCAGCCGGCCTCAAGGGCATCGAGGAGGAGTACGAGCTGCCGCCCGAGGCCGAGGACAACGTGTGGTCGCTCAGCGACTCCGAGCGCCGCGCCCTCGGGTACGCGCCGCTGCCGGCCAGCCTCGACCACGCGCTCGAGTACATGCGCGACTCCGAGCTGGTCGCCGAGACGCTCGGCGAGCAGGTCTTCAACTACGTGCTGCTGAACAAGCAGAAGGAGTGGGAGGCCTACCGCGGCCAGGTGACGCCGTTCGAGCTCAAGAACAACCTCGGGCTGCTCTGAGGCGGCGATGGCGCGTCCTGATGCGTCCATTTCGCTGTCCGCCCTGGCACGGCTCGGCTTCGTCGAGCTGACCTCGGCGTCCGCTGATCTCACCGAGCTGTCGGAGCTCACCGGGCTCGAGCGCGTGCAGCTCGCCGACGGGATGGTCGCCGCCGACCCGGATGCCGCCGTACGGGGCCTCGTCGGCGTCGCACGCCGCGACGCCGGCCAGGTCACGGCCGTGCTCTCCGATCCCGCAGCGCGGGAAGCGGCGTGGCGGCTGTTCGGTGTGTCCCGCGCGCTCGGCTCGTTCTTCGAGCGGCATCCGTCCCACCTGCGCGCCGACGTGCTGCTGCGGACGGAGCTGCCGGATGCCGCGGAGCTGACCGAGCGGATGCT
>NZ_DAMDLU010000200.1:0-3594 GCF_032084865.1 Microbacterium sp. | reverse complement strand
CCGCCGGCCCGTGCCCGTCGATGTAGCGGACGAAGAGCTCGGCGAGCGGATCGCCGGGCTGCGCCGACTCGCCGACCCAGTCGGCGGTGGCGACGAAGCGCTGCTCGCGGGAGACCGCACCTGCTCCGTCGCGGTCGATCGGCCCCTGGCAGATCAAGCCGGCGATGGTGAGCGCGAAGAGCACATGGATGCCGCGCTGCCCGGTCGGGTCGATGCCGGCGCTCCGCATCCGCTCGAACGCGTCGGCTCTGGTGCATCCGCCGTCTCGCGCCGACGGGCCGACGGCGCGCCATGCGGCATCCAGCATCCCGCCGTCGATGCCCAGCGCACGCCGGCGTCCGGCGGCCTGCTGCCGCTGCCGGCCGGCCGTGACCGACAGCACCCAGGCGAGGGCACGGGCCGGGATGATGTGCAGCGTGCCGCGCATCGCCCAGGCGCGCACCAGCTCCCCACTCACGAAGGCCGCGTCGACGGCATCCAGCGTCGGAGAGCCCGATGTGCGCACGCCGAGCGCCCACCGGCCCGCCAGCAGATCCTGGCTCTGCACCGCGAGCATGTGCCGTGCCGCGCCGGCGACGGTCGCTGCGGGCGCGGTCAGTCGATGCGCGCGCAGGCGAGCAGCGAGAAGGCCGCGGGGATCCATGTCTCCATGATCCACGCGGCCTCCGACACCCGCCAGCGGCGATCAGGCGTGCAGCGTCACCTCGCGGCGTGCGGGCAGCACGACCGGGTGGGTGCCCGCCATCACCTCGAGCACGCGCACGACCTGGCACGAGTAGCCGTATTCGTTGTCGTACCAGACGTACAGCACGACGTCACGGTCGTTCGCGATCGTCGCGAGTCCGTCGACGATGCCGGCGCGGTGCGAGCCGACGAAGTCGGTCGAGACGACCTCGGGGCTCTCGACGTAGTCGATCTGCTGACGCAGCCTCGAGTGCAGCGACGCGCGGCGCAGGTAGTCGTTGAGCTCGTCCTTCGTGGCCGGGTTCTCGAGTGTCAGGTGCAGCACGGCGAGCGACACGTCAGGGGTGGGCACGCGGATGGCCGAGCCGGTGAGCTTGCCGGCGAGCTGCGGCAGGGCGCGAGAGACGGCCTTGGCCGCACCCGTCTCGGTGATGACCATGTTCAGCACCGCCGAGCGCCCGCGGCGGTCGCCCTTGTGGAAGTTGTCGATGAGGTTCTGGTCGTTCGTGAATGAGTGCACGGTCTCGACGTGGCCGCGGACGATGCCGTACGCCTCGTCGATCGCGGCGAGCACCGGGGTGATCGCGTTGGTCGTGCACGATGCCGCGGAGAGGATGCGGTCGCCCGGCTCGATCGTGCCGTCGTTGATGCCGTGCACGATGTTCTTCAGCTCGCCCTTGCCGGGGGCGGTGAGCAGCACGCGCGCTGCGCCCTTCGCCTGCAGGTGCCGGCTGAGGCCATCTTCGTCGCGCCAGCGGCCGGTGTTGTCGACGACGATCGCGTCGTGGATGTCGTACGCGGTGTAGTCGACGGTGGCGGGGTCGTCGGAGTAGATCACCTGGATGCGGTTGCCGTTGGCGATGATCTGCGAGTTCTCCTCGTCGACGGTGACGGTGCCGGCGAAGCGGCCGTGCACCGAGTCGCGCAGCAGCAGCGAGGCGCGCTTGACGATGTCGTTGTCGGATCCGCGGCGCACGACGATCGCGCGCAGGCGCAGACCGCTACCCCCGCCGGTGTGCGCGATGATGATGCGCGCCAGCAGCCGGCCGATCCGGCCGAATCCGTAGAGCACCACGTCGACGGGATCGGAGAGCTCGGCACCGAGCGCGGGCGCGAGCGTGCTGCGCAGGAACTCGTCGAGGTCGCCGCCGGTCTCGGCGTGATCCTCGATCAGACGCGCCACGTCCAGCGACGAGGCGCCGGGAGCGAGCTCGCGCAGCGCCTCGAGCACGGCGAGCGTGTCGGTGAGGGCGATCTGCCGGTGGCCGAGCTGCGCGACCCGCTCGTGCACCTCGAGGATCCCCGTCGTCGACAGTCCGAGCAGACGGTGCCCGTGCAGCGACGTCACGACATCGCGCTCCCGGTTCAGTCCGCCGATGAGCGGGATCATCCGCTCTGCCAGCTCTTCCTTGACCTTCCAGTCGTCGCGGTGTGTCACGACATCGTCCATGTGCGTCCTTGCGTGCTGCTCGAGCGCCGCCGGGTCGGGCGCTGCGGTGAATGGGGGCGGGTCCGCCTCGACCAGGCTAAAGGCGTCGCTGCGATGCGAGAGGACGATTCCGGTATGCAGAATCCGACAGACTGTCTGTGAGCCATGAAACCGGATTCTTAACACGCGAACTGAGCTGCACCGATGATCACCACCTTCTCTCCACTCGAACTCGGCCTCCTCGCCGTCGCCGCACTCGGAGCGGGGGTGATCAACACCGTGGTCGGGTCGGGCAGTCTCATCGTGTTCCCCACACTGCTCGCGCTGGGCCTGCCCCCGGTGCCCGCCAACATGGCGAACACCGTCGGTCTCGCGATCGGCAACGTCGGCGGCGTCGTCGGGTACCGCCGCGAGCTGCGCGGCCAGTGGCGACCGCTCGTACCGCTCGTCGTGCTGACGATCATCGGCGCCGTCCTCGGCGCGCTCGCCCTGCTCGCGCTGCCTGCCGAGGTGTTCCGCCTCGTCGCTCCGGTGCTCATCGTCGTGGGCTGCGCGCTGGTCGCCGTGCAGCCGATGATGAACCGCCTCGCCCGCCAGCCTCGGACGGGCGGTCTGTGGCCGCGCTGGCTGCGGCTGCCGCTCATCTTCGGAACGGGAGTCTATGGCGGCTACTTCGGCGCCGCCCAGGGCGTGCTCATCGTCGGCATCCTCGAGCTGACCACCGGCGAGGATCTGCAGCGGGTGAACGCGATGAAGAACGTGCTGCAGACCATCGCGGGCGTGGTCGCCACGATCATCTTCCTGTTCTCGGGTCCGCTGCCGTGGGTCGCGATCGCCACGATCGCCGTCGGCTCCCTGGCCGGCTCCGGCCTGGGCGCCATGATCGGCCGGCGCCTGCCCGGCTGGCTGCTGCGGGGGCTCATCATCGTCATCGGCGCGATCGCCGTGGTCGCCCTGCTGATCGGATGATGTCAGGGGTGGGCGGGTCTCGTCACGCCTGCAGCGGCGCGGTCAGCCTAGGCTCGGATTCATGACCGAGCTGCATGATCTGACCGCGATCGAGCAGCTCGCCGGGCTGCGAGCCGGGTCGTTCTCTCCGTCGGATCTCGTCGCCCACTACCTGACACGCATCGCCCGGTGCGACGAGGAGGTCGGCGCGTTCGTGGAGGTCACCGGAGAGGCCGCCCGCGCACGCGCCGACGCGCTGACGGAGGCCGAGCCGGCCGGCGCCCTGTGGGGGCTGCCTTTCGCCGACAAGGATCTCGTGGCGCGAGCCGGCGTGCTCACGCGCTTCGGCTCTCGACTGCACCACGATCACGTTCCGACCGTGACCGCGGACCAGGCGGCCGTGCTCGACGAGGCCGGCGGGATCAGCCTGGGCAAGACGAGCACGCCCGAGTTCGGCCTGACCGGGTACACCGAGACGCTGATCGGCCCGCCCACTCGCGATCCGTGGAACCCCGCGAACGGGGCGGGCGGCT
>NZ_DAMDLU010000199.1:0-3716 GCF_032084865.1 Microbacterium sp. | reverse complement strand
CGCCGCTGTCACGGCAGAGCGCGTGGCTGGTCATCCGGGCCGCCGCCGAGCGTGCCCAGATCGCCGCCGAGGTGTCGCCGCACACCCTGCGGCACAGCTTCGCGACGCACCTGCTGCAGGGCGGTGCGGACGTGCGGGTGGTGCAGGAGCTGCTCGGCCACGCGTCGGTGGCGACGACCCAGATCTACACGCATGTGTCGGTGGACGCGCTGCGCGACGTCTACGCGACTTCGCACCCGCGGGCGGGCTGAGGCTCTGCCGCGTGCCGACCCCGGCGCGGGGGCGCGCTGCGGATACAATCGAGCGAGCACGAAGGAGCAGGATGGCGGACAAGGTGACGAAGAGCAGGTCGAAGGCGTCGAAGGGTGACGACACCCCCATCGGCCCGACCGGTCGTCCCTATCAGGGGTTCGCGACTCCCGCGCCGCTCGCCTCGCACGGCCCGGCGCGCATCATCGCCCTGTGCAACCAGAAGGGCGGCGTCGGCAAGACGACGACCTCGATCAACCTCGCCGCCTCGCTGGCCGAATACGGCCGCCGGGTGCTCGCCGTGGACTTCGACCCGCAGGGCGCGCTGTCGGCGGGCCTCGGCATCCAGACCCACGACGTGCCCACCGTCTACGACCTGCTGCTGGACACCAAGCGCGACCCGCGCGAGGCGATCGTGCACTCGGCCGTCCCCAACCTCGACGTCCTGCCGGCGAACATCGACCTGTCTGCCGCCGAGGTGCACCTCGTCAACGAAGTCGCCCGCGAGACGATCCTCTCCCGGGTGCTGCGCCACGTGTCGGGCGAGTACGACGTCATCCTCATCGACTGCCAGCCGTCGCTCGGCCTGCTCACCGTGAACGCGCTGACCGCGGCGCACGGCGTGCTCATCCCGCTGGAATGCGAGTTCTTCGCCCTGCGCGGGGTGGCGCTGCTGATCGAGACCATCGACAAGGTGCGCGACCGCCTCAACCCGGCCATCGAGCTCGACGGGCTGCTCGCCACCATGTACGACCCGCGCACGCTGCACTCGCGCGAGGTGCTGGAGCGCGTCGTCGAGGCCTTCGGCGACGACGTCCTCGAGACCGTGATCGGTCGCACCGTGAAGTTCCCCGACGCGTCGGTGTCGGGCGTTCCCATCACCGAGTTCGCGCCCGAGCACGCCGCAGCACAGGCGTACCTGCGACTGGCGCGGGAGCTGGTCGCCCGTGGCGCCGTCGCCTGAGCACGAGACCGCCGTCGACCAGGCCGGGCGCCGCGCTGAGCCGGTCGAAGCGTTCCGGGTCTCTCTGACGAACTTCGACGGACCCTTCGACCTGCTGCTCACCCTCATCTCGAAGCACGAGCTCGACATCACCGAGGTGTCTCTGAGCCGCGTCACCGACGAGTTCATCTCGTACCTGAGGGAGCTCGACGGCGACGCCGAACTCGACCAGGCATCCGAATTCCTCGTCGTGGCCGCCACCCTGCTCGACATGAAGATCGCCGGGCTCCTCCCGCAGGGCGAGCTGGTGGATGCCGAATCGGTGGCGCTGCTCGAGGCCCGCGACCTGCTGTTCGCCCGGCTGCTGCAGTACCGCGCGTTCAAAGAGGTCTCGACGTGGTTCTCCCGCTGCCTGCAGCGCGAGGAACGCCGTCACGTGCGCGCGGTGCCGCTCGACGAGAAGCATCGCAGCCGCACACCCGAGCTCGTGTGGACGCTCACCTCCGCCGATTTCGCCGCGCTGGCCCTGATGGCCTTCACCCCGAAAGAGCTGCCGACGGTCGGACTCGACCATCTGCACGCGCCGCTGGTCAGCATTCGCGAGCAGGCCGCGATCGTCGTGACGCTGCTGCGCAGCACCGAGTCGCTGACCTTCCGCGAGCTCGTCGCCGGCATCAACGAGCCGGGCATCGTCGTGGCGCGCTTCATCTCGGTGCTCGAGCTGTACCGGCACGCCGCGCTGTCGTTCGAGCAGCTCGAGCCGCTGGGCGAGCTGACCCTGCGCTGGTCGGCGGAGAGCTGGTCGGACGAGCATCTGGCCACGTTGGGAGCAGACTATGACCGATGAGACGGGTGCCCGGCCCGAGGCGATCCCTGCGGACGACGCCACCGTGACCACGGCCGAGGCGCCGCTCGCCGAGCGCGTCGAGGCGATCCTGCTGATCATCGATGAGCCGATCGCGCTCGTCGCCCTCGCCGCGGCCGTGCACGCGCCCGTGCCGGCGGTGCGGCAGGTGCTCGAGCAGCTGGCGGAGGATTACGACGGCCGCGGGCACGGGCCCCGCCGCGGCTTCGAGCTGCGCGAGGTCGGCGGCGGCTGGCGACTGTACGTCCGCGAGGATCATGACGACCTGGTGGCGGACTTCATCGGCGGGCAGGCGCCGGCCCGGCTCTCCCAGGCCGCGCTCGAGACGCTCGCCGTCATCGCGTACAAGCAGCCCGTGACGCGCAGTCAGGTTGCATCCATCCGCGCCGTCAACGTCGACTCGGTCGTGCGCACTCTGCTCGCGCGCGGGCTCATCACCGAGCTGTTCGCCGACTCCGAGACCGGCGCGATCAACTACGGCACCACCGACCAGCTGCTGCAGCAGCTCGGCATCAACTCGATCGTCGAGCTGCCGCCCATCTCGCCGCTGCTCGACGACGGCGCCGACGGATTCGACGAGGGAATGATCCGATGACCCTTCGACAGGGCCAGGGACCCAGGCTGCGACAGGCTCAGGGGCCCAGGCCGTGGCCAGCGGCAGCAACGACCCAGGGGGAAAGATGAACAGCGACCAGCCCGAGGGCATCCGGCTGCAGAAGGCCCTCGCGAACGCCGGCGTGGCGTCTCGCCGCGTCATCGAGCAGTACATCGTCGAGGGGCGCATCCGCGTAAACGGCAGGACGGTCACCGAGCTCGGCACCCGCATCGATCCCGAGACAGACCTCATCGACGTCGACGGCACGGCCGTGCAGCTCGACGTCTCGAAGCGCTATGTGATGCTGAACAAGCCGACCGGCGTCGTGAGCACCATGAAGGATGAGAGCGGCCGGCCCGACCTGCGCCGTTTCACGAAGGAGTGGCCCGAGCGGCTGTACAACGTCGGGCGACTGGATGCCGAGACCAGCGGCCTGCTCATCCTCACCAACGACGGCGACCTGGCCCACGTGCTGGCCCACCCGTCGTTCGGCGTGACGAAGGTGTACATCGCCAAGGTGTCCGGCACCGTCACCGCTCAGACGATCGCCCAGCTCACCCGCGGGATCGAGCTCGAGGACGGCCCGATCAAGGCCGACAAGGCGCGTCTGCTGGATGTGTCGCGCGGGTTCAGCCTCGTCGAGCTGACGCTGCACTCCGGCCGTAACCGGATCGTCCGTCGCATGATGGCCGCCGTCGGGCATCCGGTCGACGAGCTGGTGCGTCGCCAGTTCGGGCCGCTGCACCTGGGAACTCTCCCGGTCGGCAGGGCGCGCGAGCTGACTAAAATCGAACGAGGCGCACTGCTGACCCTGTCGCGCCAGGATTCCCCGGCGCCCGCTGCCTCCGAGCAGCGTCGAGCGCACGACAGCCCTCAGGAGAACGAGTGAGCGATTCCCACGGTGCGCGCGCGGCGCAGAACGCCGCACGGCTCTCGGGGACGGTGCGCGTCGTCGGAGCGGGGCTTCTCGGCTCGAGCATCGGCCACGCGCTGCGCGCCACGGGTGTCGATGTCGTGCTGGCCGACGCGTCGCCGTCGCAGCTGCGGCTCGCCATCGACTACGG
>NZ_DAMDLU010000198.1:3471-3718 GCF_032084865.1 Microbacterium sp. | reverse complement strand
CACCAGCCGCACTCCCCCGCGGGTGAGCTCCTGCGCGTCGTCGATCAGCACGACGCGCAGCCGGGCCAGCGGGCCGAGCGCCACGGGCTGCGCCGTGTGCAGGATCGCGGTGGCCTCGGCGAGCAGCTCGGGCACATCGCGATGCGCGACGCGCATGCCGCCCATCACATCGCGGTATTCGGAGAGGAAGTCGTCGGCGGCGCGCCAGACCTCGCGATCGGAGCCGGCGAGCTCGCCTGGCCGGATG
>NZ_DAMDLU010000198.1:0-3461 GCF_032084865.1 Microbacterium sp. | reverse complement strand
GCGACGCATCCCGTCCTCTGCGTCGCCGGCGAGCAGATCGGCGAGGATGCGGTCCTGGTCGGCGCCGGTGAGCAGGGCGGGCGGCTCGTGCCCGGCATGCACCATCGCACCGCGCACGAGCTGGAAGGCGAACGACCCGAGCGAGCGCGCGAGCGGACCCGGCGTCGCCTGGTCGATGAGCACGCCGATCCTGTCGCGCAGTGCCGTGGCCGCCTGGCGGCTGGGTGTGAGCACGAGCACCTCGTCGGCGGACACACCGGTGGCGAGCAGATGCACGACCCGGTCGATCAGCGTGCTCGTCTTGCCCGTGCCCGGCGCCCCGATGATGACGCCGGATGCGGCGGCGTCGCCGTTCACGACGGCGAGCTGCGCGGCATCCGGGATCATGCCTCCACGGTATAGCGGTCCGCCGACACCGGGCGTCGAGGCCGGGTGCGGTGCGCCTGTGCGCCCACGGCGAAATCGCGGCCGCCCGCCCGCCCGCCCGCGGGCCAGCCGGTAGAGTTGCCGGTGTTCGCCCAACCTGAGGAGATCGCGTGGAAATCCGCATCGGCATCATCAACACCGGTCGTGAGCTGAGCTTCGACACCTCCAGCACCGCTGACGAGGTGCGCGCTCAGGTGGTCGCCGCTCTCGAGCAGAACGCCAGCCACATCAGCCTCACCGATGCCAAGGGCAGCTCGTACATCGTGCCTACCGCGAACCTCGCCTACGTCGAACTGGGCACCGAGGAGTCCCGCCGCGTCGGCTTCTTCGCCTGACATGTACATCCTGCTCGCCCTGATCGCGGCGTGCTCGCTGAGTGTCGCCCTGCACTTCCTCCTGCCGCAGCGGCAGCTGCGCGGCGTGGCCGTCACCCCGGCCGTCGCGACTGCCACGACCGCCGCGGTCTACACGATCATGCAGTGGGCGGGTGTCGTCGAGGGCGACGTGTGGCTCTGGGTCGTGAGCATCGGCGCCGGGCTCGCGCTGTCCACGGCATCCACTCTCGTCCTCACGGCGCAGCGCACGCGCCGCGACGCGCTCGAGAAGCAGGCGCTCGGCATCTGACGCGGTTCGCCGCCGGATGCCCCGGCGGATCGGGATGCTACGAGGCGAGCCCCATGGCATCCATCCGCCTGGCGTGCGCGCCCATCAGCTCGGTGTACACCGGCTCGATCCGCTGATCGTCCGCCACGAGACGGCCGGGGCGCAGCGCGTCGCGGCACACCAGCAGCGTGTCGCCGACGAGGCGGCGCCCCCACATCGACAGCAGCGAGCGCCACTCGTCGTCGCTCTCGATCGTCTGCTGGATGATCGAGACGATCTCCCCGCCGCGGTCGTCCTGCCGGAGGATGGCGGCGACCCGTGCCCCGGTCTCGCCGTAGCTGCCGGCCAGCGCCAGGTAGAAGTCGTCGAGCATACCGGCCGTGAGGTACACCGCGAGCAGCGTCTCCTCCTGCCGCTCGCCGATGGTCTTGCGACGGAACTCGTCGAGGTTCTCGCGGAACGGCAGCATGATCTGCGTCGGGTCGTCACCGCGCTCGGCGATCACCTGCACGATCCCGCGATGCTTGTCGAGAGCGGCACCGGCGGCGCGCGACAGCGCCTCCTTGCGGGCCAGCTCCTGGGTGCCCCGGATGCCGCGACTGAGCGTCTCGAAGTAGCCGAGCTGCAGATAGGCGGCCTGCCCGAGGAAGCGGTTCAGCTCGGGGGCGAGCTCGGCGAAGTCGACCCGTGTGGTGCCGCTCGTCTCGCCGCGGCCGCGCAGCTTCAGCGTCCGCCGCTGGGGCGTGCGCTTCCAGAACCAGTTGACCACCCGCCCAGACTACTGGGCGAACGGCTGTCCTCCGGTAGGCTTGTCCCGTCCTGCCATCGGAGCAGGGCCCCGCGCCTGTGGCTGCATTGAGACGGCGTGGATCCGTTACGAGGCGCCCGCGTGGCACACTCCGCGCTCGCGCCGGACAGGCAAGAGAACACTGTGACTTCATTCGCTGATCTGGGAATCGATCAGGACATCGTCGACGCGCTCGCCGCGAAGGGCATCGTCGACGCGTTCCCCATCCAGGAGCAGACCATCCCCCTGGGCCTGCCCGGGCAGGACATCATCGGCCAGGCCAAGACCGGCACGGGCAAGACCTTCGGCTTCGGCATCCCCGTGGTGCAGCGCCTGGGCAAGGATCCCGAGCACGGCGTCAAGGCGCTCATCGTGGTGCCGACCCGCGAGCTGGCCGTGCAGGTGTACGAGGACATCGACCTGCTCACCTCGAACCGCTCCACCAGCGTGGTCGCGATCTACGGCGGCAAGGCCTACGAGGGTCAGATCGACCAGCTCAAGGCCGGCGCGCAGATCGTGGTCGGCACGCCGGGGCGCCTCATCGACCTGGCCAACCAGCGCCTGCTCGACCTCTCGAACGCGACCGAGGTCGTGCTCGACGAGGCCGACAAGATGCTCGACCTCGGCTTCCTCGCCGACATCGAGAAGATCTTCACCAAGGTGGCCGCCGTGCGTCACACCCAGCTGTTCTCGGCGACCATGCCCGGCCCGATCGTCGCGCTGGCGCGCCGGTTCATGTCGAACCCGATCCACATCCGCGCCACCGATCCCGACGAGGGCCTGACACAGGCGAACATCAAGCACATCGTCTACCGGGCGCACTCGCTCGACAAGGATGAGATCATCGCCCGCATCCTGCAGGCGGAGGGTCGCGGCAAGACGGTCATCTTCACCCGCACCAAGCGCGCCGCGCAGAAGCTCGTCGACGAGCTGAGCGACCGCGGCTTCAACGTCGGCGGCGTGCACGGCGACATGGGCCAGGAGCAGCGCGAGCGCTCGATGGCCGCCTTCAAGGCCGGCAAGCGAGATGTGCTCGTCGCCACCGACGTCGCCGCCCGCGGCATCGACGTCGACGACGTCACGCACGTGATCAACCACACGATCCCCGACGAGGACAAGACGTACCTGCACCGGGCCGGCCGCACCGGCCGCGCGGGCAAGACGGGCATCGCGGTCACGTTCGTCGACTGGGACGACCTGCACAAATGGGCGCTGATCAACCGCGCCCTCGAGTTCGGCCAGCCCGAGCCCGTCGAGACGTACTCGTCGAGCCCGCACCTGTTCAGCGACCTCGACATCCCGGAGGGCACCAAGGGTCGGCTGCGCACCGCTCCGAAGGCCGAGAAGCCCGAGTCGGAGCGTCGCCAGCGTCAGCCGCAGAAAGCAGCGGATGCCGCCGCGGAGGTCACCGATGAGGGCACCACCAAGCGGCGCCGGCGCCGTCGTCGTGGCTCGGATGCCGAGAAGGTGGGCGCCACGTTCGCCGAAGGCGCCGAGGGCACCGCAGGCACCGAGCCGGCATCCGGCTCGTCTCCCTCCGCAGAACGCGAGGCCGACGGTGCGGGCACGCACGACGGCGACGCGACCAGCGAGCACCGCGACGGCAAGCCCGCTCCGCAGCGCCGCCGGCGTCGTCGCCGCTCCG
>NZ_DAMDLU010000197.1:0-3728 GCF_032084865.1 Microbacterium sp. | reverse complement strand
TCGGGGGGTGTCGTCGGCGCGGCCGCGCGCCGCACGGTGTGCTCGTCAGCGGTCTGCGCAGCGGGGGCGTCGAATCGCGGCACCCCGATCATGCCGCCGCCGGCGAGCCGAGGCTCGGTAGCCGCCGACGGGCGGGTCGCCGCCGGCGTGTCGGGGCTGATGGACTGCACTTCCCGCACGCGGGTGAGGCCGTCGTCATCATCGCGCAGCTCGTCGGCCGACGGATGCTCGTCGACGATGTCGATCGGGGTGACGGAGTGCGCGAGTTCGATCTGCACCTTCTGCAGCGCCCGGGCGAAGGCCACTGCACTCGGATAGCGATCGTCGGGGTTCTTCGCCATCGATCGCGCGAGTGCCGCCTGCAGGCTGCCCGGCGAGTCGGCACGCGCCAGCACGGGAACGGCCATGCGCTCGATGCGCTCGATCAGGTCGGCGCTCGTGTTGCGCTCCCCCGGACGCTCGAAGGGCGAGCGGCCGGCGAGCAGCGTGTACACCGTGGCACCGAGGGCGTACACGTCGGTGCGCGGTCCGCTGCGCGGCGGCTCGGCGAAGGACTCCGGCGGCGACCACGGGATCGACATGCCGGCCGCCTCGGTGACGGCACCGGCGGTCGACGCGATCCCGAAGTCGGTGAGCGCGGGTCGGTTGTACTCGGTGACGAGGATGTTCGCCGGCTTGATGTCGCGGTGCAGCACCCCGGCGCGGTGCGCGGTCTCGACGGCTCCGGCGACCTGGATGCCCACGCGCAGCGCCTCCGCGACCGAGAACGGCTCGCGTCGCGCGCGTGCCTGCAGGTTCGGTCGCGGGCAGTACTCCATCACGAGGTACGGCCGGCCGTCGCCGGCGACCCCCGCCTGGTAGATCGTTACGATCGCGGGGTGGGTCGACAGCATGGCCATCACGTTCGCCTCGTCGGTGAACTCCTGCGCTGCCCCCGTCGTGATGCGGTCGGCGAGAAGCACCTTGACCGCCACCTTGCGGCGCGGCATCTCCTGTTCGTACAGGAACACGTCGGCGAACCCGCCTGCTCCGAGCGGCTGCAGGAATGTGAAGCCGGGCAGCTGCGGCGGAGGTGACGGCGTGCGATTCATGTGAGTCCCTCGAACGTGACGGTGACCCCGTCGCCGAGGTCGACGACGTCGCCGCTGAGCACGAGCGTGTGCTCGCCGGGGTGCAGGCGCATCGGGTCGGCGCCGGGGCGCAGCAGCGTCGAGCCGTTCGTGGTGTGCAGATCGATGACCACCACGGAATCACCCTCGGGACGGATCTCGAGGTGACTGCGCGAGATGTCCTGCTGCGGGCTGTCGACGGCGACCAGGTGCGGCAGGTCGTCTCCGCTCGCGCGTGTGGCGCGCGGGCGACGGCCGATGATCACGATGCGATCGAGCGTGACGACCTGACCGGTCGACAGGCGGGCGGATCCGTGCGCGGCGGTGGTGTTCTCGACGACCGGCAGAATCTCCGTCGGGGTGTCCGGCCCGGCGGTCGCGGTCGCCTGCGGGGGCGTCTCGCCGGCCTCTTCGCGCATGCGTCGCAGCTCGGCGAGAGAGATCGTCGAGCCGTCGTGGTCGCCCTCGGGCGCGGCAGGGGGTGCGGCGGGGCCCCTCGGCGCGGAGTGGACGGTGGCGTCGAGCGCGTCGTCGTCCGGCATCGGGGTCGGGGCGGGCGCGAAGGTGTACTCGGTGGGGATCAGCGTGGGGAACCCGGCATCGGCGCCCGACGCGTCGTTCGCGGCCGCGATCGGCATCGCCTCGGTCTCGGCGAGTCCGGCGTCCGCCGCGCTCTCCTCTCCTGTCTCGGCTGCCGCCTCGTCCGCGGGCATCTCGTCGGCGGGCGCATCGTCAGCCTGCGGCTCGTCAGCCTGCGTCTCGCCGGCGGATGCCTCCGGAGCCGGCGCTTCCGCGGCGAGCACGCCGCCATCCTCACCTTCGGGCTCGGCCTGCACCGGTTGTTCGGGGGCCACGGCGGCGTCCTCGTCCGCCGCGGGCAGCCCCTCGGCGACGGGGAACACGACCGACGACGCCAGCACCGTGCCCGACCGCACGATGAGCGACGGTGTCGACCGCGCCTCCTCGAGCGACACGGCGAACGAGCGAGGTTGAGTGATGTACCGCTCGGTCCAGGTGCTGATCCCGGCTCCCGAGACGACCTCGTCGCCGTCCGTGCCGCTCACGGCCACGATGATGTCGCCGCGCACGGCGACACGGGCGAAGCCCTCGCCGAGCAGAGCGACGGCGAACGAGCCGAGCGTCGATATGGTTCCGCCCGTCAGGACGTCGATGACCTCGGTCAGCTGCGGTGCGCCATCGCGCATCATCGCGGTCAGGACGGCGATCCTCTCGGCCGGGGTGTCGCCCGGAACGGCGATCATCCCGTGCTGCTCTGCGATCACCTGCCAGCTGCCGGGTCGGTACGCGAACTGGTTCATCGAGCCCCTCCATTCAATGATTTCCGCGGCCGGGTGTCGTCGTCGACGTCCGAGAGCACGGTCGTTCCCGGCCGTGAGGCGACCGAGATCGCGTCGACGACGACGACGGTGACGTTGTCGCGACCGCCGGCCTGCACGGCCTCGGCAGTGAGCTGCGCGGCCGCGCGCTGCGGGTCGGGCTCGCCTCGCAGCACCTCGCAGATGCGCGCTTCGCCGATCTCGGATGTCAGGCCGTCGGAGCAGACCAGCATCCGGTCGCCGCGCTCGGCGGGGAACAGCCAGAAGTCGGCGTCGCCGGTGCTGCCGGCGCCGATCGCCCGCGTGATGATGTTGCGCCTGGCGTCGTGCGGTGCGTCGTCCGGACTCAGCTCCCCCGAATCGAGAAGCTCCTGGATGACCGAGTGGTCGACGGTGATGCGCTCCATCTCGCCGTCCGAGAACCGGTACGTGCGCGAGTCCCCGATGTTGACGGCGAGCCAGTAGCCCAGGCCGTCCACCGACGAGATGACGACACCGCTGAGGGTCGTGCCCGCACGCGATTCGCCGGTCGTCGCGAGATGCTCGACCACCTGGCGGGCCCTGGCCAGCGTCTGGCGGACGTCGTCGAGGCTGAGCGACTCCCGGCCGACCAGGGTCGCGAACTCGTCGACGACGGCCGCGCTCGCGCGCTCCCCCGCCTCGTGACCGCCCATCCCGTCGGCGACGATGAAGACGGGGGCGGATGCCAGCTGAGCATCCTCGTTGAGCACGCGGCGCCGGCCGGTGTGGGTCGCCGCGCCGGAGGTGACGAGCACCGGGGCGGTCATGCGAAGCCGCCGATCGTGAGGATCCGGTCGCCGATCTCGACGGCATCTCCCAGCCGCACCGGCACGCGCTGCCCGGGCGGGCATGCGATGCGCACGCCCTCGCGCACGACCACGGTGCCGTTGGTCGACTGCCGGTCCATGATCCAGCCGCCGGACGGCGCGGATGCCGCCTCGAAGTGGGTCTTCGACAGCGACAGGGTCTCGTCGCGCACGGCGACGACCACCGCCCCCGGCTCCTGCTCGGGGTTGCGCCCGAACACGGTGCGACCCGATACCGTCACGCGCTGCCCGTCGTCCCAAGTGAACACGAGGCGGTGGCCGGGGATGCTGATCCGCGTCGACTCCACGTCGTCGTCCGCCTGTGCGGACGCCGGCGCCGCCGGAGCCACCGGAGCAGCCGGCGCCACCGGGGCAGCCGGAGCCATCGGAGCAGCCGGCGCCACCGGAGTGGCCGGAGCAGACTGCACGACCGGGGCCAGCGGCGCGACCGGCGC
>NZ_DAMDLU010000196.1:0-3822 GCF_032084865.1 Microbacterium sp. | reverse complement strand
CGCAGGATCCCCCAGCCGACCGCGGCCGACAGCACCACCAGGCCGAGCGTCACCGCGGCGCCGATGCCCAGCCTCAGACGCGGGCGCGCGCGGGCATCCGGCTCTGCGGACTCGTCGGCTGACACCCTGTCACGCTAGGCCGCCCGCCACGGGCCGCTGCCCACGGATCCCGGAGACTGTGCACAACTCCCTCAGGAGGGCCGGATGTGCACAGTCACCGGCAGAACCTCAGCCCTTGACGGCGAAGTTGACGATCTTCGGCGCGCGCACGATCACGCGCACGATCTCCTTGCCCTCCAGGGCGCGCTGCACCTTCTCATCGGCGCGCGCGGCGGCCTCGAGGTCGGCGTCGGAGATGTCGGCGGCGACGTCCAGGGTCGCGCGCACCTTGCCGTTCACCTGCACGGCGACGGTCGCCGTGTCCTGCACGAGCAGCGCCGGATCGGCATCCGGCCACTGCACCGCGCTGACCGACGGCTCGTGCCCGAGCCGGGCCCACATCTCCTCGCCGGTGTGCGGGGCGATCAGCTCGACGATCATCGCGACAGTCTCGGCCGCCTCCCGCACGGCGGGGTCAGCGGCTCCGGCGCCGGTGTCGATCGTCTTGCGGATGCCGTTCACCAGCTCCATGAGACGGGCGACGACGACGTTGAACTTCGTCTGCTCGACGAGCGCCGGCGCGTCGGCCAGCAGGCGGTGGGTGATGCGGCGCAGCGCCGGGTCACCGGCATCCGGAGCCGCGCCCGGCTCACTCGACACCTCGTCGGCGACGCGCAGCGCGCGGGAGAGGAACTTCTGCGCGCCCGACAGCGAGACGCCGTTCCACTCCTTGTCGTCTTCCACGGGGCCGGCGAACGCCAGCCCCAGACGCAGAGCGTCGGCGCCGTACTGCCCGAGCAGGTCGGACAGCTCGACGAGGTTGCCCTTGCTCTTCGACATCTTCGCGCCGTCCATGATGACCATGCCCTGGTTCACCAGGTTCGAGAACGGCTCCTCGAAGTCGATCAGACCCAGGTCGAACAGCACCTTGGTGATGAAGCGCGCGTACAGCAGGTGCAGGATCGCGTGCTCGACACCGCCGAAGTACCCGTCGACCGGCGCCCAGCGCTTCGCCTCGGCGGGGTCGAACGCGAACTGGTCGCTGTGCGGCGACAGGAAGCGCAGGAAGTACCACGAGCTGTCGACGAAGGTGTCCATGGTGTCGGCGTCGCGCAGCGCGGGCTCACCCGATGCCGGATCGACCGTGCGCACCCACGACTCGGCCGCGCCCAGCGGCGACGAGCCCTTCGGGCGCAGGTCGAGACCGTCGACGCTCGGCAGCTGCACGGGCAGACGGTCTTCGGGCACCGGCACGACGCTGCCGTCGTCGAGGTGCAGCATCGGGATCGGCGTGCCCCAGAAGCGCTGACGTGAGATGAGCCAGTCGCGCAGGCGGTAGTTCTTCGCGGCGCGACCGGTGCCCGCCTCACCGAGCTGAGCGATGGTGCGGGCGATCGCCTCGGCCTTGTCGACACCGTCGAGGTCGCCGGAATTCACCAGACGGCCGTTGCCGACCAGCGCGGTGCCGGTCACGGCGGGGTCGAGCTCGGCGAGGTCCTCGCCCTCGTTCGCGCCGCCGGTGACGGTGGTGTCGACGACGACCTTGACCGGCAGGTCGAACGCGCGGGCGAAGTCGAGGTCACGCTGGTCGTGCGCGGGCACGGCCATGACCGCGCCGTGACCGTAGTCGGCCAGCACGTAGTCGGCCGCCCAGATCGGCATCCGCTCGCCGCCCACCGGGTTGATCGCGTAGCGCTCGAGGAACACGCCGGTCTTCGGGCGGTCGGTCGACTGCCGCTCGATCTCGGTCTGCTTCTGCACCGTCTCGAGGTAGTCCTGGAAGCGCGTGCGCACCTCAGACGACGAACCGGATGCCAGCTCGGACGCCAGATCGGAGTCAGGGGCGATCACGAAGAACGTCGCGCCGTGCAGCGTGTCGGGGCGGGTGGTGAACACGGTGACCGGCTCGTCGCGGCCCTCGATGACGAAGTCGACGTCGGCGCCGGTGGAGCGGCCGATCCAGTTGCGCTGCATCTGCAGCACCTTGTGCGGCCAGTGCCCCTCGAGCGTGTCGAGGTCGTCGAGCAGACGGTCGGCGTACTCGGTGATCTTGAAGTACCACTGCGTGAGCTTCTTCTTCACGACCCCGGCGCCGCAGCGCTCGCAGCGGCCGTCGACGACCTGCTCGTTCGCGAGCACCGTCTGGTCGTTCGGGCACCAGTTGACGGCGCTCTTCTTGCGGTACGCGAGGCCCCGCTCGTAGAGCTTCAGGAACAGCCACTGGTTCCAGCGGTAGTACTCGGGGTCGGAGGTGTGCAGCACGCGCGACCAGTCGTACGACATGCCGTAGCCGCGGAATCCGGCCTTGTGCTGCTCGATGTTCTTGTAGGTCCACTCGCGCGGGTCGGCGCCGCGCTTGATCGCGGCGTTCTCGGCGGGCAGGCCGAACGAGTCCCAGCCGACCGGGTTGAGCACGTTGTGCCCGCGGTGACGCCAGTACCGCGCCACGATGTCGGGGTACAGGTAGTTGATGGCGTGGCCCATGTGCAGGTCGCCCGACGGGTACGGGAACATGCCGAGGATGTACTTGCGGGGCCGATCATCGTCGTCGCCGCCCGCCCCGAACGTCCCGTTCTGCGCCCAGTACTCCTGCCACTTGAGCTGGATGTCGTGCGCAGACATCACTTCAGGGGACTCGGCGTGGGACGCGTGCTCGGTCAAGGAACGGCCAATCTGACGATGCGGAACAGCCCGGAAATCGGGCCCTTCCAGGGTATCGCGAGCGGTGCGCGCTCAGGAAACCGGCAGCAGGTCCCGCCAGGGCTGCGGCAGCACCGCGCCGAGTGCGGCGAGCGGAGCGCGCGCCTTCGTCGCGACCTCCGCGGCCTCGGCATCCGGGCGGGAGAGCCAGGTGATCCCTCCCCCGGCGCCGACGGAAGCCGAATCCGCGTCGATCACGATCGTGCGGATGACCATCGCGAGGTCGACCCTGCCATCGAGGCCGACGTGCCCGAAGCATCCGGAGTAGATGCCGCGGGGCGCCCGTTCGAGACGATGCAGGATCGTCATCGCCGACAGCTTCGGCGCACCGGTCATGCTGCCGGCCGGGAACGCCGCGTCGCACAGGTCGCCGAAGGTGACCCCGTCGCGCAGCCGCACGCTGACCGCGCTGACCAGCTGATGCACCGCGGGATACGTCTCCACCTGCCACAGCCGCTCCACCTCGACCGTGCCGGGAACGCCGACGTGCGAGAGGTCGTTGCGCATGAGGTCGACGATCATGACGTTCTCGGCGCGCTCCTTGGCATCCGTCCGCAGCTCCTCCGCCAGCCGCGCGTCGTCCGCCGGCGTGACGCCCCGGGGGCGGGTGCCCTTGATCGGACTCGTCGACGCGCGCCCGCCGCCCGTCGCGAGGAACTGCTCGGGGCTGGCGCTGAGCACGTGCCGTTCCCCTGCCCGCAGGTAGCCTCCGTGGTGCGCAGGCGTCGCCGCGCGCAGCCGCCGGTAGACGGCCAGAGGATCGTCGGGACGCGCGGTGGTGAACCGGGTGGTCAGGCACAGCTGGTACGCGTCGCCGCGCTGGATCGCCGCGCGGCACTCCTCGACGAGAGCGGTGTACTCGGCGACCTCGTGACGCGACGACGCGGTCTGACCGGCGGGGGCGGGCGGGGCGGGCTCGAGCGGCGGGGCCACGAGCGCATCACCCACCTCTGCAGCCCACGCGGAGATGTCCGCCGCCGGAGCGAGGGCGTGCACCTCGCCCGTGGCGTGGTCCACGGCGAC
>NZ_DAMDLU010000195.1:0-3881 GCF_032084865.1 Microbacterium sp. | reverse complement strand
CCCTCGAGAACCCCCTGGACGCCGCGGCCCTCCGCGAGGCGCGGCGCGGGCTTCGGCTCTCCCGGGAGCTACGGCTGCCCCTGCTCACCGTGATCGACACGCCGGGCGCGGCGCTGTCGAAGGAGGCCGAGGAACGCGGCCTCGCCGGCGAGATCGCCCGGACGCTCAGCGAACTCCTCACCCTCCCCACCCCCACCGTCAGCCTGCTGATGGGCCAAGGCGCGGGCGGCATCGCGCTGGCGCTCGTGCCCGCGGACCGGGTGTTGGCGTCCGAGCACGCGTGGCTCGCGCCGCTGCCGCCGTTCTCGATCGATCGGCTGCGCCCGGAGTTCACCGGCGGCGATCTGCTCATCCAGATCGCCGCCGACGACCCGATGTCGGTCGCGCACACCGCCCGGATGCTGCTGAAGGACGCCCGCGGCTTCGCCGCCGTGCACGGGGTGCAGCACGGATTCCGGCAGGCGCACGGCACGGTGGCGCCCGGCACAACCATGCGCAACCTGTTCGGTCAGGTCGACGGCACGGCCAACCCGCGGCCCGGCGACGCGGACTTCGACATGGTGGTGTGGAGCACCGACGGATGGCTGGCAGGGGGCACCGGGATGGTCGTGCGACGCATCCGGATGAACCTCGACACCTGGGACGAGGTCGACCGCGGGGCACGGGAGTTCGCCGTCGGGCGCAGGCTCGACACCGGGGCGCCGCTGACCGGAGGTGAGGAGCACGATGAGCCCGACTTCGCCGCGAAGGACCGGCTGGGCTTTCCGGTGATCTACGACCTGGCGCACATCCGCCGTGCGCGCTCAGCCGACCCGGGGGAGCGGATCTTCCGCCGCGCGTACAACTACGACGTCCCCTCGACCGACCCCGACTCGCTCTCGGAGTCGGGCCTGTTGTTCATCTCGTTCCAGGCGGACGTCGCCCGTCAGTTCACGCCGATGCAGGAGCGGCTCGCGAAGGCGGATCTGCTGAACATCTGGACCACGCCGATCGGCAGTGCGGTGTTCGCCGTGCCGCCGGGCTGCGCACCGGACGGATACATCGGCGAGACGCTCCTCGACGGGTGAGCGACCCCTTGAGCGACCCGCTAGACTGATGCGCGAAGGCGCCGGGCTCCACCCCGGGGCCTTCGTCATGCTCGCGGCTCAGCTCGGCTTTCGGCTCAGCGCACCAGGGAGCCGCCGTCGACGGGAAGCGTCACGCCGGTGATGAAGCCCGCGGCGTCGGAGAGCAGGAAGGCGGTCGCCTCGGCGATGTCCTCCGAGCGGCCCAGACGCTTCATGGGCACCTCATCGGCGTATCGGCGCTTGGACTCCTCGGGGAGCGATGCGAGCGAGGCCGTCTCGATGGGGCCCGGTGCGACCGCGTTGATGCGGATGCCGGATGCCGCGTTCTCGGCCGCCGCCGACATCGTCAGCGACACCACGCCGTGCTTGCTGGCGCCGTACGGCGTCAGCTGCGACGTGGACTGCAACCCGGCGATCGAGGCGATGTTCACGATCGCCCCGCTGCCCTGCGCGGTCATCTGCGCGAGCTCGGCGCGCATCGACTGGAAGGTGCCCGTCAGCGTGACGGTGATGGTGCGCTGCCACTCGGCGTCGCTGACGTCCTGCAGCGGCTTGGGGGCCGCTCCCAGCCCGGCGTTGTTCACCGCCAGGTCGAGGGCGCCGAACTCGCTCACGGCGCGCTGCACCAGCTCGCGCACCTGCGCGTCGTCGGAGACATCCGTGCGCTGGTACACCGCCGTGCCGCCGGCCTCGGCGATGAGCGCGACGGTCTGCTCACCGGCCGCATCGTCCACGTCGGAGACGACCACTCGGGCCCCCTCCGCCGCCAGCTTGACGGCGATCGCGCGGCCGATGCCCGCACCGGCGGCGGTGACGAGGGCCACCTTGTTCTCGAACAGCATTCTGATCCCTTCACGGCGGGCAGCCTGCCCGCCGTCTACGAGGCTACGCCTGCCGGGATCGACGACGTGTGGGTCAGCTGAACAGCATCTCCACCGGTCCGCGGGCGAAGTAGATCACGAAGCCGGCGGTGACGATCCACAGCAGCGGGCTGATCTCGCGCGCCTTGCCCGAGAGCCCGCGCGCGGCGACCCAGCCGATGAAGCCGGCGCCGATGCCGTTCGCGATCGAGTAGGTCATCGGCATGACCGACACGGTGAGGAAGACGCCGAACAGCGCCGAGAAGTCGGTGAGGTCGATGAACCGGATCTGGCTCATCATCAGCGCGCCGACGATCACCAGCGCGGCCGCGGCGACCTCGGTGGGCACGATCGACACCAGGGGGGTGAAGAACATCGCGATCAGGAACAGGCCTCCTGTGATGAGGTTCGCGAAGCCGGTGCGCGCGCCCTCGCCGATGCCTGCTCCCGACTCGATGAACACGGTGTTCGACGATCCCGAGGTGGCCCCTCCCACGACGGCGCCCACGCCCTCCACGATCAGGGCGGACTTCAGGCGCGGGAAGTTGCCGCGCTCGTCGGCGAGATCCGCCTCCTTCGCGAGGCCGGTCATGGTGCCCATGGCGTCGAAGAAGTTGGTGAACACCAGGGTGAAGACGAGCATCAGAGCGGCGAGCGCGCCGATGCGGCCGAAGGCGCCGAACAGGTCGACCTGGCCGATCAGCGAGAGGTCGGGCAGGCTGACCAGCTGCGAGGGCAGGGCGGGCACCGAGAGGCCCCAGCCGCCGAGGTTGTCGTCGCCCTTGGCGCCGATGTGCCAGATCGCCTCGACGAGGATGGCGAGCACGGTGCCCGAGACGAGCCCGATCAGGATGCCGCCCTTCACCTTCCGCGCCACGAGGACCCCGGTGAGCAGCAGCGTGACCACGAAGATGAGCGTGGGGACCGTCGCGACCGAGCCTCCGACGCCCAGCGCCACGGGCGGCGACGTGCTGGCCGTCACGAACCCGGCGTTGACGAAGCCGATGAACGCGATGAACAGGCCGATGCCAACGGTGATGGCGATCTTCAGCTGCATGGGGACGGCGTCGAAGATCATGCGGCGCAGACCCGTGGCGCTGAGCAGCACGATGATCAGGCCGTTGATGACGACCAGGCCCATGGCCTCGGGCCAGGTGACCTCGCCGACGACCGAGAACGCGAGGAACGCGTTGATGCCGAGCCCGGCGGCGAACCCGAACGGCAGGCGCGCCACGAGACCGAACAGGATCGTCATGACCGCGGCGGTGAGGCCGGTCACCGCGCTCAGCTGCACGAAGTCGAGCTGCGATCCGGCGACGTCGGTTCCGCTGGAGAGGATGATCGGGTTCAGGATGACGATGTACGCCATCGTCACGAACGTGACCACACCTCCGCGGATCTCGGCGGCGAAGGTCGAACCTCGTCGGGTGATCTCGAAGAAGCGGTCGATCGCGTTGCGCGGTTCGGTGTCAGGGCGCACAGGGGCATCAGTCATCGGGTGGACCTCCGAAGAGAATCTACCGGCTTCACCGCACCGCGCGTGGCCACAGCATCCGGTGCGGATGCACGTCGTAGGCTCGATCCGTCATGCAACGCCTCATCGTCGCGCTCCTCGCCGCCCTCGACGCCGCCATCGCGGTCGCCGTCGGGCTCGCCGTCGTGCTCGCGCCCTTCACCCTGCTCTGGGTGCTCGCGTTCGGACTCGACGCCGACTGGGGTGCGCTCTGGCCGGTGAGCGGCACGCTGTGGCAGTTCGGACACGGGGTGCCGCTCGAGGTGGTGCTTCCGGATGCCCTGCTCTCGGGCCTCGCCATCCCGAAGGACGCGGCCCGGTTCGCGCTCTCGGTGCCGCCGCTCGCGCTGCTCGTGTTCACCCTGCTCTTCGCCGCCCGGTCTGGCCGTCGCGCCGCAGTGGCCGGCCGGTGGGTCTCGGGTGTCACCGGGGGAGTGCTCG
>NZ_DAMDLU010000194.1:0-3882 GCF_032084865.1 Microbacterium sp. | reverse complement strand
CGGCGAGGGCGAGCGCGCGCTGCACGTCGAGCGCCCAGGTGCGCCGGGCATACGCGTGCGACGCCAGCGCCTCCGCGTGGGCACGGGCGACGGCGAGGAAAGGGATGTCGTAGGGCACGTCGAACAGAGCGAGCCCGGCCGCTGCACACGCGGCGACGAGTTCGTCCGGCGGCCCCACCCGGTGCACTCCGGACCCGAAGCCCAGCGCCCGCACGCCGCGGCCCACGAGGCGGGTGACGTAGTCGGTGACCCCGCGCTCGTCGTGCTCGGCGAACTGACTGCCGGTGGTCATCAGCACCAGGTCGTCGGCGAGGAACGGCGTCGGGTCGAGCAGGTCCGAACTGTGCACTCCTCGAACCGGCCCGTCGAGCGCCCCGTCGGTGAGAGCCTGCTCGGCGGACACGAGACTCAGGTGCAGATGCGCCTGTCCGAGCAGCGTGCGCAGCGTGGGCGGGGTGGTGTTCTGCACGGGAGCATCCTCGTTCTTGTACGGCGCGGCGAGACCTCGCTCCGAAGTGTACGCTCTGGCGAATGCGTGCTGTGTGCCCGAGTCGTAGCCTCGCCTCATGACGCTCATCGACGAGACCTCCACGACCCCCGCAGGCGGACCCACCCTCGAGCAGGTCCGTCGCATCAGCACAGAGCTTCCCGGGCCGAAGTCCGCGGCGATCCTCGCCCGCAAGGCCGACGCGGTCGCCGCCGGCGTCGCGCACTCCATGCCCGTCTCGGTCGTGGCCGCCGGCGGCGGCGTCGTAGTCGACGCCGACGGCAACTCGCTCATCGACCTCGGCTCCGGCATCGCCGTGACCAGCGTCGGCAACGCGCACCCCAAGGTCGCTGCGGCCGTCGCCGCACAGGCCGCGCAGTTCACGCACACCTGCTTCATGGTGTCGCCGTACGAGTCGTACGTCGACGTGGCCGAGGCGCTCAACCGCCTGACCCCCGGCGATTTCGCGAAGAAGACCGCGCTGTTCAACTCGGGCGCCGAGGCGGTCGAGAACGCGATCAAGATCGCCCGCAAGCACACCGGTCGTCAGGCGGTCGTCGCCTTCGACCACGGCTACCACGGCCGCACCAACCTCACGATGGCGCTGACCGCCAAGTCGATGCCCTACAAGGCCGGCTTCGGTCCGTTCGCCCCCGAGGTATACCGCGTACCCGGCTCGTACCCGTACCGCGACGGCCTGACCGGCGCCGAGGCGGCCGAGCGCGCCATCACGCTCATCGAGAAGCAGATCGGCCCCGACAGCCTGGCCGCCGTGATCATCGAGCCCATCCAGGGCGAGGGCGGCTTCATCGTGCCCGCCGACGGGTTCCTCGACGCCGTCGTCGCCTGGTGCCGCGACAACGGCGTGGTCTTCATCGCCGACGAGGTGCAGACCGGCTTCGCCCGCACCGGCGCGATGTTCGCCAGCGAGATCTTCGGCATCGAGCCCGACCTGATCACCACCGCCAAGGGCATCGCCGCCGGCCTGCCGCTCGCCGGGGTCACCGGGCGCGCCGAGATCATGGACGCCGCGCATGCCGGAGGCCTGGGCGGCACCTACGGCGGCAACCCGATCGCCTGCGCCGCAGCGCTCGCCGCGATCGACGCCTTCGAGAACGACGGCCTCATCGAGCGCGCCCGCCAGATCGGCGAGGTTCTCACCACGCGCCTCAGCACGATCCGCGACAACGACGCCCGGCTGGGCGACATCCGCGGCCACGGTGCCATGATCGCCGTCGAGTTCGTCGACGCCGAGACGGGCGCCCCCGATGCCGCCCTGACCGCAGCGGTCGCCAAGGCCTGCGTCGCCGAGGGCGTCATCATCCTCACCTGTGGCACCTTCGGCAACGTCATCCGCTTCCTGCCGCCGCTGTCGATCGGCGACGATCTGCTGAACGAGGGCCTCGACGTCCTCGCCGCCGCGCTCGAGCGCGCCTGAGACGGTCGGCCGCGACCCTGGTCGGGGGATCAGGGGTCGCGGCCGACACATACCCGACGAACATTCCGCATCAAAGGAGATCACCCATGGCAGAGCACGAGATCACGCGCGACGTCGTCATCGTCGGCGCGGGAGCCGCAGGCACCACCGCGGCGAACGAGCTGCGCAGGGCCGGCCTGTCGGTGGCCGTGCTCGAGGCACGCGACCGCGTCGGCGGCCGGCTGTGGACCGACACGATCGAGGGCGCGATGCTGGAGCTGGGCGGCCAGTGGGTGTCGCCCGATCAGGATGCTCTGAAGGAGACCATCGCCGAGCTGGGCCTTGAGACCTTCGATCGCTACCGCGAGGGCGACAGCGTCTACGTCGGCCCTGACGGCACGCTGCACCGGTTCACGGGAGAGATGTTCCCCGTCTCGGCCGAGACCGAGGCGACGATCGCCGAGATCACCGAGCGCCTCGACGCGATGGTCGCCGAGATCGACCCCGACCGTCCGTGGGAGCACCCGAACGCCGCCGAGTGGGACGCGATCACCTGGGACGCCTGGCTGCGTCAGCAGACCGACGACGACGAGGCGGTGCGCAACCTCGCGTTCGCCACGGGCTCTGCCATGCTCACCAAGCCGACACACACGTTCTCGCTGCTGCAGTCACTGCTGATGGCGGCATCCGCCGGGTCGTACTCGAACCTCGTCGACGCGGACTTCATCCTCGACAAGCGTGTCGTCGGAGGGCTGCAGCAGGTCCCGGTGCTGCTCGCCGAGCGCCTCGGCGACGACGTGTTCCTGAACCAGCCCGTGCGTACGCTCGAGTGGGGCCCTTCGACAGGCTCAGGGGTCGAGGAGGGGGTCGTCGCGCACGCCGACGGCATGACCGTCCGCGCAAAGCACGCGATCCTCGCGCACGCCCCCGTGCTGTACGACCGCATCTCGTTCGTGCCGCCGCTGCCGCGCCGCCAGCACCAGCTGCACCAGCACCTCTCGATGGGCTTCGTGATCAAGGTGCACGCCGTGTACGACCGCCCGTTCTGGCGCGAGCAGGGGCTCAGCGGCACCGCGTTCAGCCCGTACGAGCTCTCGCACGAGGCGTACGACAACACCAACCACGGCGACGAGCGAGGAACGCTCGTGGGCTTCGTCAGCGACCAGAACGCCGATGACCTGTTCACGCTGAGCGCCGAGGAGCGCAAGCAGCGCATCCTCGAATCGCTGTCGCACTACTACGGTCCCGAGGCGAAGAACCCGGTCGTGTACTACGAGAGCGACTGGGGCAGCGAGGAGTGGACGCGCGGTGCGTACGCCGCGAGCTTCGACATGGGCGGGCTGCACCGCTACGGCGCCGACCTGCGGGCCGCCGTCGGTCCGATCCACTTCGCCTGCAGCGACATGGCAGGTGCCGGCTACCAGCACGTCGACGGCGCGATCCGGATGGGCCGCCTCGCCGCCGCGCAGATCCTCGAGAAGGCCGGCGCCGAGGTCGCCGAGGCATGACCGGGTCGATCGTCGTCGGCTACACGGCGACGGATGCCGGTGCCGACGCCCTCGCCCTCGGCGCGAGACTGGCGCGCAGCATCGATGCGCACCTCGATCTCGTCATCGTGCTTCCGCCGGAGGGCACCCGCAGCGCGGCCGTGGTCCCCCCGGAGCGTGCCTTCGAGGCGCACGTGCGCGCCCAGGCCGAGGAATGGCTGCGGGCGGCCGTCGCCCAGGTGCCGACCGACGTCCGCTGCCTCGGACACGTGCGCTTCAACGAATCCTTCGCGGAGGGCATCATCGCCGCGGGTGAGGAGTTCGACGCACGCCTCATCGTCGTCGGCGCCGGCAACGGCTCCACCCTCGGCCGTCACCGGCTCGGCTCGGTGGCATCCGAGCTCGTGCATTCGTCGCCCATCCCCGTCGCCCTGGCGCCTGCCGGCTCCCACCGCGACACCGAGGCCGGGGTGCCGATCCCGCGGGTGACC
>NZ_DAMDLU010000193.1:0-3923 GCF_032084865.1 Microbacterium sp. | reverse complement strand
GTAGGCCACGGCCAGGCCCGCGTCGTGCGTCATGCTCAGGTGCAGGGCGGTGATGCCGCGCTCGGCGACGACCGCCGCGGTCGAGCCGCTGAGCAGGAAGAGCGGCTTGCCCGAGGGCTCGGCGCCGATCTCGATCTCGGTCCAGTGCACCCCGTCGCTGCCGCCGAGCGCCTTGATGAGCGCCTCCTTCGCGGCGAACCTCGCGGCGAGGGAATGCAGCTTGAGCTGCTGCTCGGACTCGGTGAACAGGCGCTGCAGCAGCCGGGGCGTGCGGGCGACCGAACGCTCGAACCGTGCGATGTCGACGAGGTCGATGCCGGTGCCCATGATCACCCGTTCAGCCTACTCGGCGGCATCCGGCGGCCTGGGGCTGTCACGCCGCCCGGCCCGGAAACACACCCCGGCACGGAAGCACACCCCCGCCCGGAAACACACCCTAGGTACGGAAACACACCCCGGGCACCGAGACACAACGGGGGCCGACACTCCAGATGTCGGCCCGATTCCCACGAACCGTCCGACATCTGGAGTGTCGGCCCCCGAAACGTAACGCCGCTTCGGCCCCCGAAACGTAACGCCGCTTCGGCCCGGCACGTAACGCCGCTTCGGCCGGCTCACTCCACGGTGACCGACTTCGCCAGGTTGCGGGGCTGGTCGACGTCCAGGCCCTTCGCGGTGGCGAGCGCCATCGCGAAGATCTGCAGCGGCACGACGGCCAGCAGCGGCTCGAACATGGCGCCGGCGAGCGGGATGCGGATGACCTCGTCGGCGAAGGGCAGCACGGCGGCATCCCCCTCTTCCGCGACGACGATCACGCGAGCGCCGCGGGCACGGATCTCCTGGATGTTCGAGACGACCTTCGAGTGCACCAGCGCCGAATGCCGCGGCGACGGCACGATCACGAACACCGGCTGGCCGGGCTCGATCAGCGCGATCGGGCCGTGCTTGAGCTCGCCGGCAGCGAAGCCCTCGGCGTGGATGTACGAGATCTCCTTGAGCTTGAGCGCACCCTCGAGAGCGATCGGGTAGCCGACGTGGCGGCCGAGGAACAGCACCGAGCGGGTGTCGGCCATCCAGCCGGCCAGCTGCGTGACGTGGTCGTTCTCTTCTGCGAGCACCTGGGCGATCTTCTCAGGCAGAGCCTGCAGTTCGGCCACGTCCGCGGCAGCAGAAGCAGAAAGGGTGCTGCGCACCCGGCCCATGTGGAGGCCGAGCAGCAGCAGCGCGGTGATCTGCGCCGAGAACGCCTTGGTCGACGCGACGGCGACCTCGGGGCCGGCGTGGGTGTAGACGACGGCATCCGACTCCCGCGGGATGGTCGCGCCCTGCGTGTTGCACACCGACAGGGTGCGCGCACCGCGCTCACGGGCGTACTTCACGGCCATCAGCGTGTCCATCGTCTCGCCCGACTGGCTGATCGAGACCACCAGCGTGCGGTCGCCGATCACCGGGTCGCGGTAGCGGAACTCGTGCGCGAGCTCGACGTCGACGGGCACGCGCGCCCACTGCTCGATGGCGTACTTGCCGACCAGTGCCGCGTACGAGGCAGTGCCGCAGGCGGTGATGATGACGCGGTCGATGCCGACGAACAGCTCGTCGAGTCCGTCGAGCTCGGGGATGATCACCTGGCCGTCGGCGATCCGCCCGCGAAGAGTGTTGGCGACCGCGTCGGGCTGCTCGGCGACCTCCTTGGCCATGAACGACGGCCATCCGCCCTTCTCGGCCGCGGCGGCATCCCACGAGACGTCGAACGGCTGCGCCTCGACGGGGTTGCCGTCGAAGTCGGTGACCTCGACCGACGAAGGGGTGATCGAGACCATCTGGTCCTGCCCGATCGCGAGCGCCTTGCGAGTGTGCTCGACGAAGGCGGCGACGTCGGAGCCGAGGAAGTTCTCACCCTCGCCGAGGCCGATCACCAGCGGCGAGTTGCGTCGGGCGCCGACGACGACGCCGGGCTGGTCCTGGTGCATGGCGAGCAGCGTGAAGGCGCCCTCGAGGCGGTTGACGACGGCGCGGAAGGCCGAGGCGAGGTCGCCGGATGCCCGGTACTCGCGCCCCAGCAGAGCCGCGGCGACCTCGGTGTCGGTCTCGCTGCGGAAGGTGACGCCGTCGGCGAGCAGCTCGTCGCGCAGCGCGCTGAAGTTCTCGATGATGCCGTTGTGGATGACGGCGAGCTTGTCGTCGTCGGCGAGGTGCGGGTGGGCGTTCACATCGGTGGGTCCACCGTGGGTTGCCCAGCGGGTGTGCCCGATGCCCGTCGTGCCGTCGTCGAGCGGGTTCTCGGCGAGCGAGTCGCGCAGCATGGCGAGCTTGCCGGCCTTCTTGCGCATGCCCAGGTCGCCGCGCTCATCGATCACGGCGATGCCCGCTGAGTCGTAGCCCCGGTACTCAAGACGGGCGAGACCCGCGAGAAGGATGTCCTGGCTGGGCCGCGGGCCCACGTATCCGACGATTCCACACATGGTCACCACAATAAACGCGCAGTTTTGCGAGGGGGCCGAACGAAATCGTCGGCTACGAGCTGCCGCGCCTCGACGCGGCTGACGTGGGCGCTGCGGCCAGCAGTCCGTGTTCGGCGGCGAGCGCCAGGGCCTCGTCTCGCGAGGTCGCGCCGAGCTTGCGGTACAGGGTTCTGCGCTGCGACTTGACCGTGTTCACCGACACGTGCAGTTCGGCGGCGATGTCGTTCACGCTGAGCGTCTCGACCAGCCGGCCGAGCAGGATCAGCTCGCGCGGAGTCAGCCGTGGCTGCGGGGCGACGACGGTCGTCACGTCGCCTGGGTGCCAGGGCACCCTCTCGTCGAAGACCTCGTGACCATCAGGGGGCAGCAACAGGAATGGCGTCGTGAGTCCGTGGGCGTCGGCGATCGACCGGGCGCGTGCAGCGGGCCCGGTCGGGTCACGCCCGAGCTGCCTCAGCGCGACTGCTTCGAGGGCCGCCGCGGTAGCCCGATCGATCGGCGTCTCAGCGATGCGGGCGAGCAGGCGCAGCGCCTGTTCCGGATGCCGGTCGAACAGCTGCACGCGCGCCGCCCCGATGACCACAGCGGGCTCGTCATGGGAATGCACCGAGAGCGCGCGGGCGGCGCTGACGTCACCGGCGGCGAGGTGAAGCGTCGACTCGGTCAAATCGAGCTGCCGAGCCAGTCGTCGAGGAATGCGCGATCCTCGCTGCCGCCGCAGCGCGTGCAGTCGCTCGAGCCCGCGCTGCGGCTCGCCGCGGCAGATGTCGGTCACGGCCCGCACCTGTGCGAGCAGAGGCCAGTGCTCGATCGTGTCGATGATGTGCCAGACCCCGTCGATCGCGTCTTCCGCGGCATCGAGGTCGCCGCGCTGGATGTGGGTCCACGCCTGGGCGATGAGCAGCAGACTGCCCTGATACTCCCGCAGCACACTGTCGTGCCACGGATGCCGCAGGGCGGCGTCGATCCAGCTCTGCGCGGCGCCGATGTCTCCGGCCTGCGCGTGCACCAGCGCCAGACCGCCGAAGGCCGTGAGGCGGGCGGTGGGCCTGGTCGCCGAGGCGAGCGCGTTCTCGAACTGCGCCGCAGCCTCGGCGTCGCGCCCGCCGTGCAGCAGGCTGACACCGGCGTGGGCGTGCAGATCGGTGAGCACTCCCTCGAGCGACCCGCGTTCGTCATCGGAGATCTCGCTGAGCATCCGCGCCGCCGACTGCGCGGCCTTCACGCCTCCATCACCGACCGCGAGCAGGCGCTTGAGCACCGACTCGATCACCTTCAGCAGTGCTCGCTCGCCGGAACCGGCCGCTGCGGTGTGCGCGCCGATCAGCGCGATCCCCATCATCTCCACCGCCCGCACGCGATGCTCTCGGCGCGCGTTGAGGATCAGCGCGAGCGCCATGGCGATCACCGGCCAACGCCGTAGCTCGAGCGGACGGACGTGGCGCAGGTGCACGGCGATCG
>NZ_DAMDLU010000192.1:0-3994 GCF_032084865.1 Microbacterium sp. | reverse complement strand
CCTCCTCGGCGCCGGCGGGAGCGGCGGTCAGGGCGGCTGCCAGGGTGCCGACGACGGCGGCCGGTGCGGTGATCCGCATCGTCGCGGTGCGCGGGTTGGTGATGTGCATGTCGTCTCTCCCAGAAGCGCTTGAGGATCCACAGAAACGCTGACACGCATGTAAACGGATGTCAACAGGTGTGAAGTTTGTGACTGGAGTGATCCGTGTGAACTCGCGCACTGCGTCGCGTCGCGGATGAGATAGTGGAGGGGTGTCTGAGAACGCTGCTGATCCCTCCGCCTGGCTGACGATTCCCGAACTCGCCGAGGCGCTTCACGAGACGCCGGGACGCGTCCGCCGGCTGCTCGACGAGCACTACCTGATCGGCTCGCGCCGCAACGGCGCGTTCGCGGTACCCGCTGTGTTCGTCGTCGACGCGCGCCCGCTGCCCTCGCTGCGCGGCACGATCATGGCCCTGCAGGACGCCTCGTTCTCGGACGACGAGGTCATCGACTGGCTGCTCGCGGAGGAGGAGACGCTCGGCCGCACGCCGATCGCCGCGCTTCTCGCCGGGCACAAGAGCGAGGTCCGCCGCGTCGCGCGAACGCTCGCCTGACGGGATGCCACCGCTCGCTGCCGTGTCGGCTCAGGCCGATCGGGCGATCGCGGCCTCGGCCAGGCCCTGCAGCGCGCGGGATGCGGTCTCGTTCAGGTCTGCGTCACGGAGGGCTCGCACCGCGGCATCGCTGTAGTCGGCGATCATCTTCTCGACCTGCGCCGCGGCCCCTGTCTCGCGGATGAGCTCTTGCAGCTGCACGACCTCGGCTGCGCTGAGTTCGGGGTCGCCGATGCGCTCGTCGAGATGCGCACGGTCATCCGGTGTCAGAGCCTCGCGGGCGATCGCGATGAGCGCGGTGCGCTTGCCCTCGCGCAGGTCGTCGCCCGCCGGCTTGCCCGTGATCACGGGATCGCCGAAGACACCGAGCATGTCGTCGCGCAGCTGGAAGGCCATGCCGACCGGATGCCCGAACGCGCGCAGCCGCGCGAGCAGCCGCTCGTCGGCCCCGCCGAGAGTCGCGCCGAGGAGGATCGGCTGCTCGACGCTGTAGCGCGCGGACTTCAGAGCGACCACGCGCAGCGCGCGTTCGAGCAGGGAGGCGGGCGGGTTGACGCTCCACGCCGACTCCTCGGTCACGTCGAGCATCTGGCCGACGGTGACGTCGCGCCTCATCCGGGCGTATTCCGCCCGCGTCGGTCCGGCATGCGGATGCCCGATGAGGCACTCCTCGAGCAGGTCGTCGCTCCAGGCGACGAGGAGGTCTCCGAGCAGCACCGCCGTCGAGCGGCCGAAGGCCTCGGCATCGCCGTGCCAGCCGGCTTCGCGGTGAGCGGCTTCGAGCGCGCGATGCGACGCCGGGCGTCCGCGGCGCGTATCGGAGTTGTCGATCAGGTCGTCGTGCACGAGCGCTGCGGACTGGAAGATCTCCAGCGCCGCGCCGAGACCCCACAGTGCGTCATCCGTGGTCGCGACGTCGCCCGCGGCTGCGAGCCAGCCGGCGTGCGCGAACCTCGCACGAAGGCGCTTCCCACCCTGCAGCGTGGCGGCGGCTGCGTCCAGGAACAGATCGGCGTCGGGGCCGTACTCGGCGCTTCGCGAGCGGATGCTCTGCACGAACCGGTCGAGTCTCTCGGCGACGGCGTCGGTGACGAGGGAGGAAGACACGATTCCCAGCCTAGATGCAGACAATCGGGCGACGCGCGGCTAGCCGACCGCCCCGCGCGCGGGTAGACTTGGATGACCGAACCGAGGGGGTTGGACATGCCTCTTTCCGAACAAGAGCAGCGCATGCTCGATGAGATGGAACGCCATCTTCTCCAGCACGACGCGGACGTCGTCACGGCGCCGTCCGGCGACCGGTCTCTGAGCTACCGAAACCTGGTCTACGGCGCCCTTCTGCTGCTCGTCGGCATCGGCGGTCTCGTCGCCGCGGTCGCCGCTGGCGGCAGACTCGGAGCGGTCGGCAGCATCATCATCGGAGTCGTGGCCTTCCTCGCCATGCTGGGAGGGGCGATCCTCGCGTTCACGCCGGTGCGGCGAATCGTGCCGTCCGGTGTGTCGGCGAGCCCCCGCGGTGCGAAGGCGGCCGACTCCTCCTTCATGGATCGCATGAACGACCGCTGGGATCGGCGACAGGACGATCGCTGAGCTCACCCGCTGACCCGCCCCGCTGAGAGACCCGGATGCCGTGCATCCGGGTTTTTTCGTGCCTTCCGACGTCGGCGTGACGGCGAGCACGCCACTGGTCCTCCACTCACGCTCCACCGTGCCCCACCGCCCCCGATCCGCGGAATCACGCGTATCGCGGACGGCATCGGGGCGGCCCTCGCGAGATTGACGAGGATTGGTCGTAGGTAAGTGGAGTGAAGTGGAGTAAAGTGGTGCGCACCTCGAGTTGGCCGGACGTAGAGGGGGTGATGGCCAGTGCTGCTGGGTACTCACACGCCGAAGCTGGACGACAAGGGCCGCGTGATCCTTCCTGCGAAGTTCCGCGAGGATCTCGCCGGCGGCATCGTGGTCACCCGCGGCCAGGAGCGCTGCCTGTACGTCTTCAGCACCGCCGAGTTCGAGGCCAAGCACGAGCGGATCCGCGAAGCTCCGCTCACCGACAAGCAGGCCCGCAGCTTCCTGCGCATGTTCCTCTCCGGAGCGAGCGCCGAGATGCCCGACAGTCAGAACCGCATCACCATCCCCGCGCACCTCAGGCAGTACGCGGGGCTGGAGAAGGAGCTGGTCGTCACGGGAGTCGGCGCGCACGCCGAGATCTGGGACGCCTCGGCCTGGAACGACTACCTCGAGAGCAATGAAGAGTCCTACGCCGATCTGGAACAGGAGGTGATTCCCGGCTTGTTCTGACCACGGCTGTGATGCCTCGCCGCTCCGCCCCGACACACTTCCCCGGTGCCGGGTCGAGCGGAGAGGAATCAGAGCCGGAGGTCACGGGAGAAGATCATGAGCATCCGCGACATCCACACACCCGTGCTGCTGGAGCGCTGCATCGAGCTGCTCGCGCCCGCGCTGCAGCAGGACGGCGCGGTGCTCGTCGATGCCACGCTCGGCATGGGCGGTCACTCGGAGGCCTTCCTGGAGCGCTTCCCCGGCATCCGCCTGATCGGACTCGACCGCGATACGGACGCGCTTCGCATCGCGGGCGAGCGTCTGGCGCCGTTCGGCGATCGTGTCACGCTCGTGCACACGGTCTACGACGAGATCGGCCTGCACGCGCAGGGCGCGTCGGCGATCCTGTTCGACCTCGGCGTCTCATCCCTGCAGCTCGACGAGGCGGAGCGCGGCTTCGCGTACTCGAAGGATGCGCCGCTGGACATGCGCATGGACCAGACGAAGGGGCGCACCGCCGCGACCATCCTCGCGGAGTACAGCGAGGGCCAGCTCCGCCGGATCTTCGAGCGCTTCGGCGAGGAGAAGCTCGCCGGCCGCTACGCCCGCTTCATCGTCCAGGCGCGCACCGAGCGTCCTCTCACCCGCTCGGGTGAGCTGGTCGACCTGCTCGTCGCCGCCACGCCGGCCGCCGCACAGCGCGCCGGTCATCCCGCGAAGCGCGTCTTCCAGGCGCTGCGCATCGAGGTCAACTCCGAGCTGAGCGTGCTCGCCGACGCCATCCCCGCCGCGATGGACGCGCTCGTCGTCGGAGGGCGGATCGCCGTCATGGCGTACCAGTCGCTCGAGGACCGCCTGGTCAAGCAGGCGTTCTCGGCAGCATCGTCCTCGACCGCGCCCGCCGGCCTGCCCGTCGAGCTTCCGGAGCACGCCCCGCGCTTCCGCACCCTCACGAAGGGCGCAGAGCTCGCGAGCGATGACGAGAAGGCGCGCAACCCGCGCGCGATACCCGTGCGGCTGCGTGCCGCGGAGAAGCTGAGGGAGTCGGCATGAGCCTGCAGACCGCGCGCGCGCTGCCGCGCCCCACCCCGCCCGTCGACCCGCCGCGTCGGCTGACC
>NZ_DAMDLU010000191.1:0-4003 GCF_032084865.1 Microbacterium sp. | reverse complement strand
CGGAGCGAGGTCGGCGAGTCGGGTGACTTTCGCGCGCAGACGAAGCTGCCCCTCGGGCGTCTGCCGGATCTCGAGATGCGCGGGGCCGCCGGGCATCCGCAGGTGACGACCGAACGACGTCGCCGTGGCGCTCTCCACCCCGGGCAGGGCGCGCGCGGCCATCCAGGCGAACAGGTCCGACGTGTCGATCGGGGCGCGGTGCGGCAGCAGCAGGTCGATGACACCCTGCGTCGCGCCGTCGGCCGGCGCGCCGTGCGACCTGTGGGCGGACGAGCGGCGCGTCGCGCGGAGCTGTCCCGGGGTCATCTCGAAGACCTCGCGGATCGTGTCGTTGCACTGGCGGATGCTCGCGAACCCGGCCGAGAACGCGACCTCCGAGACCGGCATGTCGGTGCCGACGAGCAGCATGCGCGCGGTGTGGGCGCGGTGCGCCCTGGCGAGTGCGAGCGGGCCTGCGCCCAGCTCGGTGGTCAGCAGCCGCGTGAGGTGTCTCGGCGAGTAGCCGAGACGGCGGGCGAGGCCGGGCACCCCCTCCTGCTCGACGACGCCTGAGGTGATCAGGCGCATCGCGCGGGCGGCCGCGTCTCCGCGGATGTCCCAGGCCGGAGAGCCCGGCGCAGCCTCGGGCAGGCAGCGCTTGCAGGCCCGGTATCCGGCCTCGTGCGCCGCGGCGCTCGTGGGATAGAAGGTGACGTTCTCGGGCTTCGGGGTGCGGGCGGGGCAGCTCGGGCGGCAGTAGATGCGGGTCGAGCGCACAGCCGTGACGAACTGCCCGTCGAAACGGGTGTCGCGTGCGCTTATCGCGCGGTAGCGCTCGTCGTGCTCGGCCGTGAAGCTCATGTCTTCATGCTGTCACGTCCGCGGGCACCCGGCTGGCGGAAATCGGACACGGCAGTCCGCAGGCCAGGTGACCGCATGGCATGCATGCCCATGAGGGGCCCCGCGGCGCCGAGGCTCGGGACAGCGCGCAGCGATGTCCCGAGTGCGCCGTGGGGATCAGTGGAAGAAGTGGCGCTCTCCGGTGAAGAACATCGTCACGCCGGCCTTGCGTGCCGCGTCGACCACCTCTTCGTCGCGCACCGAACCGCCGGGCTGCACGATCGCGGTGATGCCCGCGTCGATGAGCACCTGCGCGCCGTCGGCGAAGGGGAAGAAGGCGTCGGATGCGGCGACCGAGCCCGCGGCGCGGTCTCCCGCCCGCTCGACGGCGAGACGGCACGAGTCGACCCGGTTGACCTGCCCCATGCCCACGCCCACCGTCGCGTTGTCCTTGGCCAACACGATCGCGTTCGACTTCACCGCGCGGCACGCCTTCCACGCGAAGATGAGGTTCTCCATCTCGACGTCGTCGGGCCGCTCGCCCGAGACGAGCTCCCAGTTCGTCGCGACCGAGACGATGTCGTCGGGGAAGCGATCGGCATCCTGCAGCAGCAGACCGCCCGAGACGAGGCGCACGTCCATCCGCTCCTGCCGCCAGTCGGCGGGCAGCTGCAGCAGACGCAGGTTCTTCTTCGCTTTGAAGACCTCGAGCGCGGCCGGCTCGAACGAGGGCGCCACGATGACCTCGGTGAAGATGTCCTTGAGGTTCTCGGCCATCTTCAGGGTGACGGTGCCGTTGGCGGCGATCACTCCGCCGTAGGCCGACACGGGGTCGCACTCGTGAGCGCGCAGGTGCGCGCTGGCGATCGGGTCGAGAGCGTTGCGAGCGGTCGTCGCGATGCCGCACGGGTTGGCGTGCTTGATGATCGCCACGGCCGGCTGCACCATGTCGTACGCCGCGCGCAGCGCCGCGTCGGCGTCGACGTAGTTGTTGTACGACATCTCCTTGCCCTGCAGCTGAGCCGCCTGGGCGATGCCGTGGCCGCCGGCGCGGGTGTAGATCGCGCCGCGCTGGTGCGCGTTCTCGCCGTAGCGCAGGGTGGCCAGGCGCTCGGCCTTCACGGTGAGGTGCGCCGGCAGGTCTCCGCTCTCGGCGAGGGTGCGCTCCGAGAACCACTGCGCGACGGCCGAGTCGTAATTGGCCGTGTGCGCGAAGGCGCGTGCGGCGAGTTCGCGCCGGTGCGCGAGCGTGGTGCCGCCTTCGGCGACCGCCTCGATGATGGCGGGATACGACTCGGGCGACACGACGATCGCGACGTTCGCGTGGTTTTTCGCCGCGGCGCGCACCATGGCCGGTCCGCCGATGTCGATCTGCTCGACGATGGCGTCGGGCTCGGCGCCGGATGCCACGGTCTCGACGAACGGGTAGAGGTTGACCACGACGAGCTCGAACGGCTCGATGCCGAAGTCCTCGAGCTGACGCTCATGCTCTTCGAGGCGCAGATCGGCCAGCAGACCGCCGTGCACCTTCGGGTGCAGCGTCTTGACCCGCCCGTCGAGCATCTCGGCGACCCCGGTGACGGACGCAACGTCGGTGACCTCGTGACCGGCGTCCCGGATGGTCTGCGCGGTCGAGCCGGTCGAGACGATCTCGATGCCCGCCTCGGTCAGCGCCTCGGCGAGTTCGACGAGACCGGACTTGTCGCTCACCGAGACCAGCGCGCGCTTCACCTGCACGAGGTCGCGATCGCGGTACAGCGAGGGGTCGAGGCTGGGGCCGGCCATGAGGGTGCTCCTTCGTTCGGGCGAGATCGTGTGTGGGTGTCAGCGTGAGAGCGTGAGCTTCCCGGTGGCGATGCGCTGGACGGCATCGATCAGCAGGCGTCGCTCGACGGGCTTGATGCGGTCGTGCAGGGTGGTCTCGGTGTCGCCCGGCAGCACCGGCACGCGCTCCTGGGCGAGGATCGGCCCGCTGTCGATGCCGTCGTCGATGACGATGATGCTGGCTCCGGTCTCGGCGGCGCCGGCGGCGAGCGCGTCGCGCACGCCATGCGCCCCGGGGAACTCGGGCAGGTAGGCGGGATGCGTGTTGATGATGTTCGGCGCGTAGCGCTCCACGACGGCCGGGGGCAGCAGGCGCATCAGCCCGCTGAGCACGATGAGGTCGGGCTGCCAGGCATCCAGCTGCGCGGCCAGCTCCCGGCCCCACTCCTCGCGACTGGCGTAGGCGGTGTAGGGAACGGTGAAGGTGGGGATGCCGAACTCCTCGGCGTGCGCCAGCCCTGCGGCGTCACGGTCGGCGCCCACGGCGATGACTCGGGCTGGGAAATCGGGGTGACTCGCCGCCTCGAGGAGGGCTCGAAGGTTCGAGCCGGTACCGGAGATGAGTACGGCGAGCGTCAGCACCCGGTCAGTCTACCGGGGCGGTGAGCCCCGCCATCTCCTCGTTCCACCGGTCGGTGCGCTCTTCGGCGAGCTCGTCGCGATGCCGCGGGGCGAGCAGCAGGATGCCGGCGCCGATGAGCACCTCGATGCCGATCGCGAGCGCGAATGCTCCGGGTGCGGGCCCGGCCTGGGCGAGTCGGCCCGGTCCGATCGAGCCGGATGCCAGAACCGCGGCCAGCGCGGCCGTGCCGGCCGACAGAGTCGCGATGGCCACGGCGATGGCGGCTCGGGGCCCGTACCCCTCGGCCGTGTTCTCCCAGACCAGCCGCGAGCGCACCATCCAGCCCGCCACCGCGCCGCAGGCGATCGGCACGAGCACGCTCACCAGCATCCAGATCGACGAGTTCTCAGGCACCAGTCCGAGCACGGGGATGCCGGGGACGACGCCCAGCTCGGTGCCGGCGGGCGAGACCGCGGTGCCCGCGCCCAGGGCGAACCCGGGCCCGGCGAGCCAGCTAGCCGCCCACACGATCAGCGTCGGCAGGTAGGCCAGATGCCCGACGGTGAGCATGGCGGCGACAGCGGCGCCCCGCACCGCCTCGCCGGGTACGGCCGCCCAGTCGCCCCACGAGTCGACGACGTCGCGGACCCGATCGATCGGCCCGTCGTCGCCCTCCTCCCACGCATGGCGCAGCGCGCCGGCGAGCGCGCCGACCGCGTAGACCGCGGCGGGGATCAGGATCGCGCCCCACAGCGCGGCGCGCAGCACGTCCGAGCGGCAGCTCACGGCGACGGCGGC
>NZ_DAMDLU010000190.1:223-4031 GCF_032084865.1 Microbacterium sp. | reverse complement strand
AGGAAGACCACCGCCACCAGCAGAGCGCCGCGGGTGCCGTCGGCGAACCCGCCGGCCAGCGCGTCGATCACCGTGGGCGTCTGCTCGCCGTACGCCGAACCTGCGCCCTGCGCACGCAGCTGCGCGATCGTCGTCCCCGCCGACAGCCGTGTGGACTCCGCGAGCTGATCGCCCGCGGCTCCGGTGATCCCCGCGCCGTCTAGTGCGGCAGGCAGCGAGACGGCCAGCCACACCGACAGCACGGTGCCAGCCACCGCCGTTCCGAGCGCGGAGCCCACCTGACGAACCGTGCTCTGGGTCGCCGAGCCCTGGCCCGAGACGGCCACCGGGATGTCCTGCAGCACGGTGCCGGTCAGCTGTGCCGAGGCGAGCCCCAAGCCGAGTCCGTAGACGACCAGGGGCAGGGCGATCACCCAGCCGGCGCTGTCGGCGTGCAGCAGCAGCGCCAGAACCAGCGTCCCGGTGATCTCGAGCCCGAGGCCGAGCAGCACGGTGCCCGGTGCGCCGAGGCGCGCGGCGAGGTGGCGGGCGGCGGCGCCGGAGAAGAATGCGCCCACAGCCATGGCGGCGAGCACGAGACCGGCTCCCATCACGTCGAGGCCGAGCGCGTTGATGAGGAACAGCGGCAGGACGAAGATGATCGCGAACTCGCCGATGGCGACCATCGCGGCGGTGAGATTGCCCCACGAGAACGTCGAGAACGTGAACAGCCCGAGATCCAGCAGTGCCTCGCGCTGCACCTTCTCGCGGTGCCGTTCCCACACGACGAACAGCACGAGGGCGATGATCGCGATCGCCAGTGCGACGGGAACGGCCGAGATCGGGGCATCCTCCGACCATGTCCAGCCGAACAGGGTGAGATCGCTCTTCGGCTTCCACCAGCCGAGATCGGGGCCTTCGACGACGGCGAAGACGAGCGCGCCGAAGCCGATCGCGCTGAGCAGCGCGCCGTCGACGTCGACACCGGGCCGGGTCTTGCGGCCGCGGGTCTCGGGCACGACGATCGCCGCGGCGACGAGCAGCAGCAGGCCGACGGGCAGGTTCACCAGGAAGATCCAGTGCCACGAGGCCCACTGCGTCAGAGCGCCACCTGCGAGCGGCCCCACCGCGGCCGCGCCCGAGATGACCGCGCCCCACACGCCGAAAGCGGCCGCGCGATACCGGCCGCGGAACACGGCGTTCACCGTCGACAGCGTGGAGGGCATGATCAGCGCCGCGCCGACGGCCTGCACGGCGCGGGCGCCGATGAGGGCGCCCGCGTCGGCGGAGACGGCGGCGAGCAGACTGCCGCCCATGAAGACGACCAGCCCCGCCAGGAACAGCCGCTTGCGCCCCCAGCGGTCGGCCAGGCTGCCCGTCGAGAGCAGCAGCGCCGCGAGCACCACCGCGTAGAGGCTGTTCACCCACTGCGCGTCGGTGAGGTTGAGACCGAGATCGCTGATGATGGCAGGCAGCGCGACGCCGACGATCGTGCCGTCGAGCACGATGAGACCGAGCCCGACCGAGAGCACCGCCAGGGCGATCCACTCCCGGCGGGTGGGCGCGGCGGGCTCCGCCGGGGTGGGTCCCGCACCGTCGGTGCGATCCGCCTTCTTGATCTTCTCGTCACTCACGAGCCTGCGCCTCTCTCAGCCCTGCACGGTCACCGGCGACTGTACGCCTGCTGCGCGTGCGACGAAGACAGCCTTGCGCAGCAGCACGAAGAAGACGATCAGCGCCGCCGAGAGCAGGATGTGCCCGAGACCGGCGATACCCGCGATCATCTTCGTCGAGGGCTCGCCGAGCACCGTCAGCGAGCCGTGCCAGACCATCATCGCCGAGGTGAGGATCACGCCTGCGTTGTACAGCCAGAAGAACCAGGCGAACAGCTTCGGACTGCGCGAGAGCACGAACACCTTCTCGAGCACGAGCACGATCAGCAGCGCGATGAACCCGAGCGTGAGCAGGTGGGTGTGCACGAGTCCGAGCTGCGTGAACGCGCCTTCGGCGAAGTCGTTCGCCTTCGTGAACTCGCGGTAGAACAGGCCGGATGCCACGCCCGCGAATATGTAGGCGAAGGCGGCGTAGAACAGTTTCGTCATGGTTGGTCCTTTCGAAGGGGACGGCCGGGTCAGAGCAGACCCACCTGCTGGGCGACGTGGATAGCGCGGGAGCGGCTGTCGACGTCGAGTTTGGTGAAGATGTGGGCGATGTGGCTCTTCACGGTCGCCTCGGTCACGAAGAGCGCCTTGGCGATCTCGCGGTTCGCGGCTCCGGTGGCCAGCAGTCGCAGCACCTCGACCTCACGGTCGGTGAGCTTGGGCAGCGGGTTGCGCATGCCCTTCAGCACCCGTGCGGCGAGTTCGGGGGAGAGGATCGTCTCGCCCGCGTGCGCACGGTGGATGCCGTCGATGATCACCTCGGGAGCGACGTCCTTGAGCAGGTAGCCGGCGGCTCCGGCCTCGATCGCACCGAGGATCTCGGCGTCGCGGTCGAAGGTCGTCAGGATCAGCACCGCCGGGGCCGGGTCGAGTGCGCGCAGCGCGGCCGTGGTGCGGATGCCGTCGATGCCGGCTCCGAGGCGCAGATCGCACAGCACCACGTCGGGGCGCAGGTGACCGGCAAGAGCGATGGCCTCTTCGCCGGTCGCCGCCTCGCCGATCACGCGGACGGTGTCGGTATCGAGCACGCTGCGCAGGCCGGTGCGGACGACCGGGTGGTCGTCGACGAGGAGGACGGTGGTGGTCACGGAGTCTCCTTCGTCGTGGGCTGAGCGGATGCCGTCGGCGCAGGCCTGGCGGATCCCGGCGATGCCGCGGATGCCGCGGATCCCGGCGATGCCGCGGATGCCGGCGGCGCCTGCTCGGGATGGATCGGCACGGACACCGAGATGGCGGTGCCCTCGCCGGGTGCGCTCTCGATGTCCAGGCCGCCGCCGAGCTCACGCAGTCGAGCGCGGATGAAGCGCAGCCCGTAGCTCGAAGAGCCCGACTCGACGTCGCGCTCCCAGCGGGGGAGATCGAATCCGACGCCGTCATCGATGATGTCGAGTCGCACCGATCCGTCGTCGTCGATCAGGCTGACCACGACCCGGGATGCCTGTGCGTGCAGCCGCACGTTGGCCAGCGCCGACTGCGCGGTGCGCAGCAGCGCGACCTCGACGGGCGTCGGCAGCGTCGGCAGCGACTCGTCGACGTGCAGCTCGCAGCGCACCCCCGCCTCCTTCTGGGTGCGCTCCAGCATCCGCTCCAGCGCGTCGGCGAGCCCGCTCTGATCGAGCTCGGCGGGCGCGAGAGCGGCGACGATGCGCCGCACGTCGGCCAGGCTGTCACCCGCGAGGCCCTCCAGCTGCGTGAGTGTGCGCGCGGCCTCTGCATCGGTGCTGCGCGCTGCGCCGGCGTGCGCGAGCAGCCGGATCGATGAGAGCCCCTGCGCGACGGTGTCGTGGATGTCGCGCGAGATGCGGGTGCGCTCGGCGACCGCACCGGCCTCGCGCTGGGCGAGGGCGAGCTCGTCCTGCAGGCCGGCCATCTCGTGCTGCGCGCGGGTCAGCGAGTCGAGCAGTCGCTCCCGCTCGGCGGCATCGCGCAGCAGCTGCACGTATCCGCGCGAGATGCCGAAGGCGAAGATCCCGCCGATGAGCGGCCCGAAGATGTTGGCGTAGCTGGTGACGCCGTGGTGCACGATCGGCCCGACGACGACGACGGCGAACACCACGCCCGAGAACACGAGGCCCCACCGCAGCGGCAGCAGGTGGCCGGCGAGCAGCCACAGCAGGAAGGCCATCCAGACGAACTCGGGCGACACGGCGACCGCGGCGATCCACACC
>NZ_DAMDLU010000190.1:0-213 GCF_032084865.1 Microbacterium sp. | reverse complement strand
GGCGAAGCCCACGAGCCACCAGGCCGCGGCGCTGAGCGCCCGTGACCGCAGCGGCAGCAGCGCCCCGGCCGTGTGCCAGGCGAGGATCGCCACGCCGGCGATGATCGCCGCGGCGATCGGCGTCGTGGTGCTGGTGGCGTGCCTGGCGTTCGCGGTGGTCGTCGCGGTCGCGGCGGCCGGCGTCAGGAGTTGAACCGGTTCTGGGCGTCGGCG
>NZ_DAMDLU010000189.1:0-4115 GCF_032084865.1 Microbacterium sp. | reverse complement strand
GCGCCTTCTGCGTCTGCGGCGTGCGGTGTCAGACGACGCCGACCGCGTGCATCGCACGGGTCGCGTCGGTGATGCTGGTGGTGAGCGACGGGTACGCGGCGAACACCCGCGCGACCTGGTCGACGGTGAGGCGACGCTCGACCGCGATCGCGATCGGGTAGATCAGCTCGGATGCCCGCGGCGCGACGATCACGCCACCGACCACCGTTCCCGAGCCCCGCAGCGCGATGATCTTCACGAAGCCGTCCTTGATTCCCAGCATCTTCGCGCGGGGGTTGGCCGCCAGCGGCAGCTTGTGCGCGATGCCGTCGCCCTGCCCGTTCGCGATGTCCTGCTCGGAGAGGCCGACCGTCGCGATCTCGGGTGCGGTGAAGATGTTGGCGGTGATCTTGCGCACCTCGAGGGGGATCACGATGTCGCCGAACGCGTGGAACACGGCGGTGCGCCCCTGCATCGAGGCGACGGATGCCAGCGGAAAGAAGTTCGTGCAGTCGCCGACGGCGTAGACGTTGGGCACCGATGTGCGCGCCACGCGGTTGACGCGCACATGACCGGACTCGGTGAGCTCGATGCCCGCCTCCTCCAGGCCGATGCCGGCCGTGTTCGGGATCGACCCGACCGCCATCAGGCAGTGACTGCCCTCGACCGTGCGCCCGTCGGAGAGGGTGACCAGCACGCCGTCGTCAGTGCGCTTCACGCTGTCGGCGCGGGACTTGGAGAGCACCTGCATGCCGCCGCGCGTGAACACCTTCTCGAGCACCTTGGCGGCGTCCTCGTCCTCACCGGGCAGCACCTGGTCTCGGCTCGAGATCAACGTGACCTTCGCCCCGAGGTTCATGTACGCCGACGCGAACTCCGCACCGGTCACACCCGAGCCCACGACGATCAGGTGCTCGGGAAGCGCCTTCATGTCGTACAGCTGGGTCCAGGTGAGGATGCGCTCGCCGTCGGGCTTCGCCGACGGCAGCTCGCGCGGCGAGGCGCCGACCGAGACGACGATGGTGTCCGCCTCGACGCGGTCGAAGTCGGTGCCCCCAGGACCCGTGGAGACCACGATGGCGTTCGGCCCCTCGAGCCGGCCGTGTCCGGAGAGGATGCGCACACCGGCCTCGAGCAGGGTCGTGCGCATGTCCTCCGACTGCTGACCTGCGAGGGCGAGCAGCCGCTTGTTCACGGCGGCGAGGTTGATGGCGATCTCGGGCTTGAGCGGCCGGTCGTCCGCGCCGCGCGCGTAGAACTGCACGCCGAGGTCGGTCGCCCCGGCGATGGCGACCGCCGCGTCGGCGGTGGCGATGAGGCTCTTCGACGGCACCACGTCGGTGAGCACGGCCGACCCGCCCACGCCCACACGCTCGACGAGCGTGACATCCGCCCCCAGCTGCGCGGCGGCGATCGCCGCCTCGTACCCACCGGGACCGCCGCCGAGGACGGCGACGCTCTGCCTGTTCGCGAAGGAAGTCTGAGACATGAACTCCATTCTTCCGCAATCCTGGCCGCGGCCCCGCCACCTTCCTAGAGTGGAGGCATGCGTGACAACTCCGTGAACCCTCTGGACGACCCGACGGCCGATCCATTCGCCATCGCCGCCGACGCGGCCGCCGACATCGCTCGCCTGACAGGGGTCAACCACCACGACATCGCCCTGACCCTCGGCTCCGGCTGGGGCAAGGCCGCCGAACTGATCGGCGAGACCGTCGCCACCGTCCCCGCCACCGAGGTGACCGGCTTCTCGAAGCCCGCACTGGAAGGGCATGTGGGCACGCTGCGCAGCATCCGCACCCCGGGCGGCAGGAACGTGCTGGTGATCGGCGCCCGCACCCACTACTACGAAGACCACGGTGTGCGCCGTGTCGTGCACTCGGTGCGCACCGCAGCCGCCACGGGCGCTGCGATCATGGTGCTCACCAACGGCGCCGGCGGCATCCGCGAGACGTGGCAGCCCGGCCAGCCGGTGCTCATCAGCGATCACATCAACCTCACCGCCGACTCCCCGCTCGAGGGTGCCACCTTCGTCGACCTCACCGACCTGTACTCGACGCGTCTGCGCGACATCGCCCGCACCGTCGACCCCACTCTCGACGAGGGCGTGTACACCCAGTTCCGCGGCCCGCACTACGAGACGCCCGCAGAGGTGCAGATGGCGAAGGCGATCGGCGGACACATCGTCGGCATGTCCACCGCCCTCGAGGCGATCGCGGCCCGGGAGGCGGGAATGGAGATCCTCGGCCTCTCGCTCGTCACGAACCTCGCCGCCGGCATCCAGAAGACCCCGCTCAGCCACGAGGAGGTCATCGAAGCCGGCCGGGAGGCCGAGCCGGTGATCTCGGCGCTGCTGGCCCGAGTGATCGAGGCGCTGTGAGCGAGCGGCTGTCCCAGGCGCGCGCCTGGCTGCGACAGGACCCGGATGCCGAGACCCGTGACGAGCTCGCCGGAATCATCACCCGCGCCGCCGGCGGTGAGGCCGCGGCTCTCGCCGACCTCGAGGACCGCTTCGGCCGGCGCCTGGCCTTCGGCACCGCGGGCCTGCGCGGCGAACTGGGTGCGGGCAGCAATCGCATGAACCGGGTGCTGGTGACCCAGGCGGCCGCCGGCTTCGCGGGCTACCTGCTGCAACGGGCGACGACCCGCCCGACGGTGGTCATCGGCTACGACGGCCGGCGCAACTCCCGCCGCTTCGCGCTGGACTCCGCCGAGATCCTCGCTGGTGCGGGCCTGCGCGCGATCCTGCTGCCGCGGCTGCTGCCGACACCGGTGCTCGCGTTCGCCGTGCGTCATCTGCAGGCGGATGCCGGGATCATGGTCACGGCCAGCCACAACCCGCCGAACGACAACGGCTACAAGGTGTATCTCGGCGGCGACGACGGCGGTTCGCAGATCGTCGCGCCGGCGGATGCGCAGATCGCCGCGCACATCCAGCGCGTCGCCGATGCGGGCGATGTGGGACTGCTGCCGCGCTCGGATTCCTACCAGATCGCCGGTGAAGACGTCGTCGACGCATACATCGCGGCGACCGCGGCGGTGGCCCCCGCGCCCTTCGGCGTACAGGAGATGCGCTGGGTGTACACCGCCATGCACGGCGTGGGCTGGGAGACCTTCTCGCGCGTCGTCAAGGCGGCCGGCTACCCGGCACCGCGCATCGTCGACGCGCAGCGCGACGCCGACCCGACGTTCCCCACCGTCTCGTTCCCCAATCCCGAGGAGCCGGGCGCGATGGATCTCGCGGTCGCCCGAGCCCGGGAGGCCGATGCCGAGTTCATCATCGCGAACGATCCTGACGCCGATCGCCTCGCCGTCGCCGTCCCTGATGCCGCGGCCGACGGCGGCTGGCGCCGCCTGACCGGGAACGAGGTCGGGCTGCTGCTCGGCTGGCGCGCGGCACGAGCCGCGCAGGGCACACCCGGAGCGTCGCTCGCCTGCTCCCTGGTCTCGTCCCCCGGGCTGCGCGCGGTCGCCGAACGCTACGGGCTCGACTTCCACGAGACGCTCACCGGCTTCAAATGGATCTCCCGTGCGCCCGGCATGGTGTTCGGCTTCGAAGAGGCGCTGGGCTACCTGGTGAACCCCGACACCGTGCGCGACAAGGACGGCATCTCCGCCGCCGTCGCGCTGCTCGGACTCGCCGCCGAGGCACGGGTGCGCGAGACCGACATCGCCGGTCTGCTCGACGAGCTCGGCTCGGAGATCGGCCACTTCGCGAGCGGCCAGGTGTCGGTGCGCGTCGACGACCTGGCGCTGATAGGCGCGACGATGGCGTCTCTGCGCGCCCAGCCACCCGCGGCGTTCGGCACCCGCGCGATCGCATCGGCGGAGGATCTGGCCACCGGCGACGCGGGTGTGCCCGCCGGAGACGTGCTGCGCTACCGCCTCGACGACGGCTCGCGCGTGATCGTGCGTCCGAGCGGCACCGAGCCGAAGCTGAAGGTGTACATCGACGCCCGCGGCGACAGCCCGGCCGACGCCGCCGGCGCCGTCACGGGTCTCGAAGCCGCCGTGCGGGATCTTCTCGCCGAGCGACGCTGAGTGCTGGCGGTCATCGCGGTCGCGACGATCGTCGCGGCCGTCGTCCAGCGCGTCACCGGCCTGGCATTCGTGCTCGTGCTGATCGGCCCGATCGT
>NZ_DAMDLU010000188.1:0-4123 GCF_032084865.1 Microbacterium sp. | reverse complement strand
CCGCCGTGCCCGCGCTCGCGGCGGCCGCGACCGGGCATCCGGCCGCCGCCGCCGGGCTCGTCAGCGGGTGACAGAGGCATGCTCACGAGGCTCATGGGTCGATTCTTCCTCCGAACCGCTCGCGGGCGAAGAGCCCGGGCGGCTCGGCCACCAGATCCGGTCGCCGACGAGGGCGAAGATCGCGGGCACGATCACGGTGCGCACGACCAGCGTGTCGACGATCACCCCGACCCCGACGATCAGTCCGAGCTGGCCGAGAGTGACCAGGGGCAGTACGCCCAGCGCGGCGAAGACGGCTGCCAGCACGATGCCGGCGCTGGTGATCACCCCACCGGTGTGGGTGATCGCCTCGACGATGCCGCCGCGCGTGCCGTGCTCGGCCGCCTCACCGCGGGCGCGGTGCACGAGGAAGATCGTGTAGTCGACGCCCAGGGCGACGAGGAACAGGAACGCGAGCAGCGGCACCTGCAGGTCGAGGGCGTGCTGACCGAGCAGCACCCGGCTCAGCCAGGCACCCGCACCGATCGCGGCGACCGCACTGGCGAGGTTCACCAGAAGCAGCAGCACCGGCGCCACGAGCGACCGCAGCAGCACGAGCAGCACGAGGAAGGTGACGGCGAGCACGAGCGGCGCGATCAGCAGCAGGTCCTGCTGGTTGCCGGTGCGTGCGTCGAAGTCGGTGGCCACGGCGCCGCCCACCAGGGCATCCGCGTCGGGGACGGCGTGCACGGCGTCGCGCAGCTCGACGATCTGATCGAGGCTCTGCGTCGTGCTGGGGGCGTACTCGCTCGTGACCATCAGCTTGGTCAGCGAGCCGTCGGTGCTCTCGCCGATCGGATGCGCGCGCACCACCCCCTCGACGTCGTCGATCGCGGCGAGCACGTCATCGGCGTGGTCGCTGTCGGTGACGATGAGGATCGGCTGCGCCTCGCCGGCGGGGAAGTGCTGCGAGAGCACCTCCAGGCCGGTGGCCGACTCGGACTGCACGCGGAACTTCTCGATCTGGTCGAGTCCGACCGAGGTGCCCACGAGGCCGGTCGCCATGACGGCCAGCAGCGCCACGCCGCCGATGAGGCTCAGGACGGGTCGGCGCACGACCTTGGTGGCGAGGCCTCGCCAGGCGCGACCCGGGACGCGGGTCTGACCGGGGCGCGGCACGAACGGCCAGAAGATGCCACGGCCGCACACCGCCAGCAGCGGCGGCAGCAGGAACAGCACGGCGGTCAGGGCGATCAGCAGGCCGATCGCGCTGGAGACGCCCAGACCGTGCGTGCCGGGGATGACGGCGAGCACGAGGGTGAGCAGCGCGAGCACGACGGTGACGTTCGACGCGAGGATGGCGGGCGCCGTGCGACGCCAGGCGATGCTCAGCGCGCGTCGGTGGTCGTCGGTCTCGAGCAGTTCCTCGCGGTAGCGCGAGATGAGCAGCAGGGCGTAGTTCGTGCCGGCGCCGAAAACCAGCACGCTGATGATGCCCGCATCGAACTGCAGGTTCCAGGCCGCACCGGCGGCGGCGGCCATCCGGCCGGCGAGACCGTCGGCGAGGGCGACGACGACCAGCGGGATCAGCCAGAGCACGGGGGAGCGGTAGGTGATGATCAGCAGCACGGCGACGATGAGGATCGTCACGAGCAGCAGGGTGAAGTCCGCGCCCTCGAACGCCGATGCGACGTCGGCGCCGAAGGCCGGTCCGCCGGTGACGTGCGAGGTGAGCCCGTCGATCGGGTTGTCGGCCAGATCCGCGCGGATGTCGCCGATCACCTCGGCCGTGGCGGTGTTCGTCTCGCCGACGGTGATCGGGGCGACCAGCAGCGCGGCTTCGCCGTCTTCGCTCACCAGGGGGCCGGTGGCATCGGCATCCGTGCGCTGGTCGAGAACGGGCAGCAGATCCTTCAGGCCGGCGAGGTCGGCGTCGGTGAGGGCCGCGCCGTCGTCCCGCGTGGTGACGACGAGCACCGACTGACGGTCCGCGTTCGGGAACTCGTCCAGAAGCGCGCTGGTGCGCGCGGATTCCGAGTCGGGCGGGGCCGCGGTGTTGCCTTCGGGTGCTTTGGCTGAGCCGAACGCGCCGAACAGCAGCACCATCACGAGCAGGACGAGACCGAGCGAGACCCACGCGCCTCGGCGCGAGGTCAGCCGGTCGGAGAAGGAGGGGCGAACCGCAGAATCTGGCATGCTTCCACTTCACCAGCGCCGCGCGCGCGGCACATCGCGAGCAAGGGTGAAGTACGTCTCAGCCGAAAGGATGAGAGACGCGCCCGACAGAACACACGTCGGCTGGTCCCGAATGGTCGCCTCGCGCGGGGCGAGGCAGCCATTCGGGACCAGCCGGCGGAAAGAGGGCCGGATGCCGGATGCCGTCGGGCTCAGCGCTTCAGGTTGGTGAGCTCCTGCAGCACCTCGTCGCTCGTGGTGATGATGCGGGCGTTCGCCTGGAATCCGCGCTGCGCCACGATGAGGTTCGTGAACTCCTGCGACAGGTCGACGTTCGACATCTCCAGAGCGCCGCTGATGATGCCGCCCATGCCGTCCTGGCCGGCCTGCCCCACGGTCGCCTGGCCGGAGTTCGCGGTGGGGCGGAACTGCGACGACCCGACCTTCTCGAGACCGCCCGGGTTGGTGAAGCCGGCGAGGGCGACGCGGGCGAGCACCCGCGATTCGCCGTTGCTGAACGTGCCCATCAGGCTGCCGTCCTCGGTGAGCGCGTACGACGAGAGCGTGCCGGCGGGGCGTCCGTTCTGCTCGGTGATGGCGACGGTGCTCACGTTGCTGAAGCCGGTGAGCTTCGTCAGGTCGACGGTGACACCGCCCGAGACGATCTCGTCGGGGCCGGTCAGCTTGCCGTCGGTGAGCGTCAGCGAGACCGTGGTGCCGCCGGATTCGACATCCCAGCCGCCGGTGGTGCGGGTGAACGTCAGCCGCAGCGTCGTGGCGTTACCGCCCGCGTCGTAGACCTGCACATCGCGCACGAGCTGCGCGTTCGTGGCGGTCTCGGCGGGCAGGTTGCCGGTCACCCCTGCGCGGGTGGTGCCGACGGCGGGCACGACCGCGCCGACCGGCAGGGTGATGCTGCCGAGCGCCTGGCCGCCCGTGATCACGCCGTTCTGCGCGGTCCAGCCCTGCACGAGGGCGCCGTCGGCGCTGGTGAGCCGGCCGGCCGCGTCGAACGAGAAGCCTCCGTTGCGGGTGTAGAGCGTCTCGCCCCCGGAGCGCACCATGAAGAAGCCGTCGCCGGCGATCATCAGGTCGGTCGGAACGCCCGTCGGCTGCGGGGCGCCGGACGAGAAGTTGGTGCGGATGCCGGCGAGCTGCACGCCGAGACCGACCTGGGCGGGGTTCGAGCCGCCGGCGTCGGCCCGCGGGCCCATCGAGTTCTGCACGAGCTGCGAGAGCGAGTCCTGGAACTGCACGGCGGATGACTTGAATCCGACCGTGTTGACGTTGGCGATGTTGTTGCCCGTGACGTCGAGCATGGTCTGGTGGGTGCGCAGGCCGGAGATCCCGGAGAAGAGCGAGCGGAGCATGATGAGCCTTTCAGGAGGAGGTGAGAGTCAGGCCGGAGAGGGCGTCGAGCGGGACGTTCTTGTCGCCGATCGCGACGGTGGGGACGGGGCCGGCGAACGACACCGAGGTGACGACGCCGGTGTGCGAGACACCGTCGGCGTCGACGTACTGCGCTTCGCGGCCGATCAGTGCGGCAGCCGTGTGGCGCATGCTCAGCGCGAAGCTCTCGGACGTCATCGACGTGAGCTGCGTGAGCTGCTCCATCGAGGCGAGCTGCGTGGTCTGCGCGATCATCTCGTTGGTGTTCATCGGCGAACTCGGATCCTGGTTCGACAGCTGGGTGACCAGCAGCTTCAGGAACACCTCGGAGTCGAGGGTCTTCTTCTGGGTGACCGGGGGCGTCGTGCTGCCGGTGTGCACGCCGGCAGTGGCCGTGAGGGGTTCGACGGAGGTCATCGTGCTCCTTGTCTGTCAGGCGTACACGTCGATGCGCGAATGCGACGACGAGGGGTCGGTGGGGCCGGTCGGCTGCATCTGGCCGACGGATGCCGGACGCGGTCCGTGTCGTGGCTCGGCGGCGGCGGCGGCGGCGGTGTGCGCGCGCTGCTGGTCGCCGCGC
>NZ_DAMDLU010000187.1:0-4144 GCF_032084865.1 Microbacterium sp. | reverse complement strand
GGGTCGCGCGCCGCGGCACGCGGCCGGGCCGCTGCCCGAACCCTCGCCGCTGCGGCCGACCTGGCCGCAGGCGATCGGAGGGCTGCTGGGCCTGGCATCCCTCGGCCTGCTGGCCGTCGCCGCGGTGTTCCTCATGCGCGCCTTCCTCAGCACCCCGTTCATGCAGGACTTCCTCGTGACCTACCCGGGCGAGTACCACCCGGTTGTCGAGGTCGAACCGGGCTTCGCCCCATGGGCGAACTGGGCGCACTTCTTCAACATGTTCCTCATGGTGCTGATCATCCGCTCGGGACTGCGCGTGCGCAGCGAGAAGCGGCCCACCGTCTTCTGGGCTCCGCGCGGCGACAGCAAGGGAAAGATCAGCCTGACGCTGTGGTTCCACCAGGCGCTCGATCTGCTGTGGATCATCAACGGCGTCATCTTCGTCGTGCTGCTCGTCACCACCGGCCACTGGGCGCGCATCGTGCCGACGAGCTGGGAGGTCTTCCCGAACGCGCTGTCGGCCGGCCTGCAGTATGTCTCGTTCGACTGGCCGACCGACAACGGCTGGGTGAATTACAACAGCCTGCAGCAGCTGGCCTACTTCGCCACGGTGTTCGTCGCCGCTCCGCTCGCGATCATCACCGGATTCCGGATGTCGGGGCTGTGGCCGAAGAATGCCGAGAAGCTGTCCAAGGCGTACCCGGTGGAGTGGGCGCGCGCGCTGCACTTCCCGGTGATGCTGTACTTCGTCGCGTTCATCATCGTGCACGTCGCGCTCGTTCTCCTCACCGGTGCGCTGCGCAACCTCAACCACATGTTCGCTGCTCAGGGATCGGTGGACGGCATCGCGTACGCGGACGTGTGGACCGGGTTCTGGGTGTTCCTCATCGCGATGGCCGTGATCGCCGGTGGCTGGTTCGCCGCGCGCCCGCTGGTGCTGGCTCCGATCGCCAAGCTGTTCGGTCAGGTCTCCGGACGCTGACGAAGTCGGTCGACTCGTTGATTGACGGCGGTCAGTCCCATGACTAGAGTGACCTTGAGCAAGCGGTTGTTTGGTTGTGCTAAATGCACCGGGTGAATTGCGGGCGCACCTCGATGGCGCGGGCCCGCCTCGACTGAGAGAGGTCGGCGATGCACGGGAACACGATCGTCGAGGGGCTCGCGTTCCCCGAGGGAGCGCGCTGGCGCGAAGGTGCGCTGTACTTCTCCGACATGCACTCGCATCAGGTGCTGAGGTGGAGCGCCGGCAGGCTCGAGGTGCTCGCCCATATCCCGCAGAAGCCTTCAGGGCTGGGCTTCCTCGACGAGGACACGCTGCTGGTCGCTTCGCAGCATGATCGCCGCGTCTTCCGGATCGATCTGAGAGATCCCGGCGCCGAGCCGGTGCTGCATGCAGACCTCACCCAGGCGGCCTCCTGGCATCTCAATGACCTGCTCACCGACCAGGAGGGCCGCGCCTACGTCGGCAACTTCGGCAGCGGTGCACCTCCCGGCGAGGACATCACGCCGGCCAGCCTCGCGCTGGTCGACGTCGACGGTTCGGTGCGTGCAGTCGCCGACGACCTGCTCTTCCCCAACGGCATGGCTCTGCGTCGCGGCGGCACCGAGCTGGTCGTCGCGGAGACGCGATCATCCCCGGGCCGGCTCAGCGTCTTCGACGTCGCCGCAGACGGATCGCTGAGCGGGCGACGGACGCTGGTGGAGTTCGAGTCCGAGTGGCCGGATGGGCTCGCGGTGGACTCGGAGGACGGCATCTGGGTCGCTTCCCCGTTCAGTGACGAGGTCATCCGCGTCGATGTCGATGGTCACGTCACGGACCGGCTCGCCGTCGCGAACCCCTATGCGGTCGCGCTGGGAGGCCAGGACGGACGCGACCTCTTCGTGTGCACCGCGAAGACATGGGTCCCGGAGGGAGCCGCCGTTCAGCGCACCGGAGCGATCGAGGTGCGTCGCGTCGACGTGCCCGCCTCAGAGCTCAGGGCGGTCGCACGCCGATCACGATGACCGGCCGCCAGCGCACACGAAGCAAAGGATGACCATGACAGCACCCCTCGCCTTCTTCTCGTTCGTCAGTCTCGAGGATCGATCGCTGCACGCCGACTACAACAGGTGGCATCAGCTCGACCATCGTCCCGAGAACCTCGCCCTGCCCGGAGTCGCGTGGGGAGACCGCTGGGAGGTGCGTCCGCAGTATTCGGACATGGTCGAGGGCCCCATGACTGGCGAGGTGGACTTCGTCGCGATGTACTGGTTCCGCGACCCCGTTGATGAGTCCGTCGCGGCGTGGGACGCCCTCGGCGAAGCTTCGCACCAGTGGGGGCGTGGACCCCTGATCCCCGGCATCCACAGACCCATGCTGGCATTCTTCAAGCCAGTGAAGGGCTATGCGGCGCCTCGTGCTCTGGTCTCGGCCGACGTGCTACCCTACCGGCCCAACAGGGGCGTGCACGTCACCCTCACCCGGTTCGAGGATCCGCACGGCGCCGAGGCGCATGAGGCGCACCGGCGCGAGGACCGTGAGGTCGTTCCTGCGCTGCTGGAGGTGAACGGTGTCGCCGGCGTGTGGACGTTCTCGTACAGCCATCCGCAGCGCCACTCCTCGCTCCCGTTCGACCAGAGCCTCGACGGCACACCGGGCAGCCACCGCATCCGACTCGTCTACCTCGAGGACGACCCGGCGGCGGTCTCAGGCGAGCTCCGTGCGGTCGAGAGCGGAATTCCCGGCGGCGCAGGAGAGATCCTGTTCTCGGCGCCGGTGTCGACGATCACCCCCTGGCAGGACTGGTGATGGGCGAGGTCGAGCGGCGTCTGCGAGCTCTGGAGGACCGAGCCGAGATCGCTGAGCTGATCGCGCGGTACGGTCCTGCCGTGGATTCGGCAGACGGCGAGGCGGTCGCCGACCTGTGGGCGAGCGACGGGACGTACCAGTTCGATGACACCGTGCTGGATGCCGCGGGTGTGCGCGGGCTGGTCGAGTATCCGACGCACATCGACTACATGCGGCGCGGGTGCGCGCACATCCTCTCGGCGCCGCACATCGTGCTCGACGGCGACACGGCGACGGCGATCACCCACTCGGCGGTGATGATCCACGACGGAGCTCGCTGGGTGGGGGAGCGCGTCAGCGCCAACCGTTGGGGCCTGGTCCGGCACCCGGAGGGATGGCGGGTCCAGTGGCGGCGGAACCGGCTGCTGGACGGCTCGGCCGCTGCGCGGGAGCTGCTCAGCCTCCGAAGCGACTGAGTGGCGTCTCTCCGGACGCCGCCAGACGCGCGAGTGTGCGTGCGCGTGGACCCACCGCGCTTCCGAATCGCACGTCCCACGAGGCGTGGCTCTCGTCGCCCAGCGCTGCACGCGCGTGCAGCGCCCAGTTGGGGTCATCGAGCATCTCACGTCCCAGCAGCACCAGGTCGGCGTCGCCGCGCTCGATGAGCAATTCGGCCTGGTGGGGGTCGACGACGAATCCGACCGTGGCGGTCAGCACATCGACCTCGGAGCGGATTCGACGAGAGAAGTCGGCGTGGAACGCGAAACCGCGGCGGACGCGGGTGTCCGAGGAACGGTCGGTCGTGATGCCGCCCGACGACGTGTCGATGATGTCCACTCCCGCTTCGGCGAGACGGCGCGCCACCTCGACCATCTCGTCTATGCCGAGTCCGCCCGCTGCTCCGTCGACCGACGAGATCCGATACGACAGCGCGGCGGCGCCGCCGATGGCATCCCGAACCGCGGCGACGACCTCGAGAGGATAGCGCAGTCGGTTCTCCGCGCTGCCGCCGTATACGTCCATCCGGTGGTTCGAGACCGGCGACAGGAACGAATGCAGCAGGTATCCGTGCGCGCCGTGCAGTTCGATGAACGAGAAGCCCGCTCGGACCGCGCGGCTGGCGGCATCGTGCCAGCGCTGCACCGAGTGGTCGATGTCGTCCAGCGACATCTCGATCGGAACCTGGTGGCCAGGGCCGCACGCGATCTGCGAAGGCCCGACCACCGGCCAAGGGCCGCTGCCTTCAGCGGCATCCGTCCCGTCGAGCGGAGCGCCGGCCCGCCAGGGCTCGCGGACAGCCGCGCGCCTGCCGGCGTGGCCGAGCTGGATGCCCGGCACGGACCCCGCGCTGCGCACGAGAGCGGCGACCCTGCGCCACCCCGGGATGTGGGCATC
>NZ_DAMDLU010000186.1:0-4206 GCF_032084865.1 Microbacterium sp. | reverse complement strand
CAGCGCCCACCGCACCCACCAGCCGCGCCATCGCCACGGGGTCGCCGGCGGCTGCACGGTAGCGCTCCATGCGCGTGGCGTTCGCGTCGTACGCGGCGCCCGCGCGCACCTCGCCGACGTGATGCAGCGCGTACACACGTCCGGGGTGCCGCACGGGCGGTGCGCCGAGGATCGTCGAGTGCGCGAGGAACCACGCGGCGTCTTCGAAGCCCCAGCCGCGGAAGCCCTCGTCCTGACCGCCGTGGCTTCGCCAGGTGCGCGGTGTCGCGACGTACACGCCCGAGCAGGCGCCGTCGACGTACTGCTCGACGGTGCAGTCCGCGAGGGGCACGCCGGCGGCGTGATCGGCGGAGCCGGTGCGTCCGAGCCAGCGGTATTCGTCGTAGGGCAGGTGCACGAAGCGGCTCTCCGCCGCCGCACGGATCGCCGCGATCAGCGGTTCGCGTTCGGGGATGGTGTCCGCATCACCCACGACGACGACCTCATCCACGTCGGCGTTGCGCATGGCGGTGTTGCGGCACGCCGCGAGGACGAACGGCACATCCCCCGTGTCGACGGTCTCCAGCGGAACGTGCGGCAGCATCTCGCGGTACCACGCGATCACGCGTTCGTAAGCGTCGAGGCGGGAAGGCGCGGGACGCCACGGGATCACGATGCGAGCGGGGGGAAGCGGCGAGTCGAGGGTCGTCATGCACCGTCCTTTCCCTCTGAGCTTAGAGGAGGTCGGCGGCCGCGCCGCACCGCCACGAGCCCCTCAGCTGAGCACGCGCAGCGCACCCGGCTGCACGCGCACGGCGAGCTGGGAGATGTCGCCTGCCTCTTCGCCGTCGATCTCGAAGGGCACCGGTCCCGGCAGTGCCACGGCGATCGTCTCACCGGTGAGATGCTGCGCGAAGTCGATGCTCACGGTCTCGTCGTCACCGCCGAGCAGGCGCCGGATGCCGTTGTCCCAGACCACTGTGCGCAGGGTCTGCAGCCACTGCGAGACGTTGTCGGCGCTGATCAGCAGCAGGTCGAGGCGGCCGTCGTCGACCACGGCGTCGGGCAGCAGCGTCACCCCGCCCTGGATGTCGCCGCAGTTGCCGATCAGCAGGGTGTGCCCGCTGAGCAGCTGCTGTTCGCCGCCGTCGAGCGTGATGTGGAAGTCGACGGTCTCGGAGGCTGTGACCGCGCGTCCCATCGCGGCGACGTAGGCGAGCCAGCCGGCCTTGCTCTTCAGGTCGTCGTCGGTCTCGGCGAGCATGTGCGCGTCGAGACCGAAGCCGACCATGACCAGGAAACCGGTCTCCACCTCCGCATCGTCGGTGCGGGTCCAGCCCATGTCGATGCGACGCTCGTTGCCGGCGGCGATGACCTTCAGCGCGTTCGGGATGCTGCCGATCGGGATCCCGAGATTGCGGGCGAGCAGGTTTCCGGTGCCCTGCGGCACGATTCCCAGCGCCGGAGCGTTCTCGGCCGATGCGAGGATCTCGGCGACCGTGCGCACCGTGCCGTCGCCACCGACGGCGATGACGACGTCGCAGCCGGCACGCACCGCCTCGGTCGTCATGGCTCGGCCGGGGTCGTCGGCGGCGGTCTCCCACCACATCAGCTCGGTGTCCGCCGGGACGGCGGCGGTCACGGCATCCCGAAGCTCGTCGCCCTCGATCTTGGTCGGATTCCAGATGATCCCGAAGCGCTGCGCCATCTGCTCCCCCTTCATCACGGCTGAAGGTCAGCCGTAGAACTGCTTCTCGAAGACTCGCCGCGCCCGGCGCGTGACCCGGAGGTAGTCCTCCTCGAGCACGGTGGCAGCGCGGTCAGGATATCCCAGAAGACGACCCACCCCGTCCAGTTCGCGGATCTCGGCCGGCAGCACGTCCTTCGTCTGGCCGGTCAGCAGCGTCATGGCCGAGCGCAGCCGGCTGGCGAGCACCCACGCCTCCCGCAGTCGCTCCGCGTCGTCCGCGGGAAGCAGATCGGCGAGCACCGCCGCGTCGAGCGCCTGCAGGGTCGACGTCGTGCGCAGATCAGGCACCCGGTGGCCGTGCTGCAGCTGCAGCACCTGCACCATCCACTCCACATCGCTCAGCGTGCCGGGCCCGAGCTTGAGGTGCCGCCGGGGGTCGGCACCCTGCGGCAGCCGCTCACCCTCGACACGCGCCTTGATGCGCTTGATCTCGCGCACGTCCTGCGGCGAGACGCTCTGCGGGTAGCGGATGCTGTCGGCCAGCTCCGTGAACCGCGCGATCAGCTTCACGCTGCCGGCGATCCCCCGCGCGCGCAGCAGCGCCTGCGCCTCCCACGACAGCGACCAGCGGCGGTAGTACTGGGTGTACGCCTCGATGGTGCGCACGACCGGACCGTTGCGCCCTTCGGGGCGCAGGTCGGCGTCGAGTTCCAGCGGCACGCGCTGATCGGCCAGATGCTCGCGCAGGCCCGCGACGATCTTCGCGGCGTGCTGCTGGGCGCGCTGCGGATCGATGCCGTTCGCGTCGTAGATGAAGAGCACGTCGGCGTCGGAGCCGAAACCGAGCTCGGCACCGCCGAAGCGGCCCATCGCGATGATCGAGAAGTCCATCGCGTCGTCGTCGGGCGGCACGATCTCGCGGCGCACCGCGCGCAGCGCCGCCTGGATCGTCACCTCGGTGATCTCGGTGAGCGCCCTCGCCATCTCGTCGACGCCGACCTGCTCGAGCACGGCGCCCATCGCCGTGCGCAGCAGCTCACGCCGCCGCAGCGCCCGCACGGCTCGCAGCGCGGCCTTCGTCGTCGCGTGCCGGGTCTGGATCGCGCGCGCCTCCTCATCGAGCGCCGCCCCGCCGCGCGGACGCAGCGCGGCCGGCGTGTCGAGCCACGCGACCGACTCGGGGATCCACTCCATCAGCTCGCCGACATAGCGCGAGCTCGACAGCAGTCTCGTCAGCCGCTCGGCGGCGCCGGACGAGTCGCGCAGCATCCGCAGGAACCAGTGCGTGTCGCCGAGTCTCTCGCTGATGCGCCGGAAGGCGACGAGCCCGTAGTCGGGGTCGGTGCCGTCGGCGAACCAGCGCAGCATCACGGGCATGAGGTGCTTCTGAATGGTGGCCTTGCGGCTCAGGCCCGACGTGAGCGCGGCGATGTGCCGCAGCGCACCGGCGGGATCGCGGAATCCGATCGCGGCGAGACGCGAACCCGCCTGCGCCGTCGAGAGTGTGCGCTCCTCGGCCGGCAGCGCAGCGACGGCCGAGAGCAGCGGACGGTAGAACAGGCGCACGTGCTGATCGCGCACTGCGAGGCGCACCTCGTCCCAGATCTCCTGCAAGCCGGAGGCGCTGTCCGCCAGCGCCGTGGCCCGGGCGAGGCGCCGCATGCCCTCGTCGTCGCGCGGCATGAGATGCGTGCGGGTGAGGTCGTGCAGCTGCAGCCGGTGCTCGAGCAGACGCAGGATGCGGTACTGCTCGCCGAACGCGCTCGCCTCCGCCCGGCCGATGTAGCCGCCCTCGACGAGCGCGTCGAGCGACTCCAGCGTGCCGCGGGTGCGGATGCCCGCGTCGCCGAGTCCGTGCACGAGCTGCAGCAGCTGCACGGTGAACTCGATGTCGCGCAGGCCGCCGGGCCCGAGCTTGATCTGGTACGGTACGTCGTCGGCCGGGATGTGGTCGGTGACGCGCTCGCGCATGCGCTGCACGCTCTCGACGAAGTCGGATCTCTCGGCGCTCGTCCACACTTTCGGCTGCACGGCCGCGATGTACTCCTCGCCGAGCTGGGCGTCGCCCGCCAGCGGGCGGGCCTTGAGCAGCGCCTGGAACTCCCAGCTCTTCGCCCAGCGGTCGTAGTACGCCAGATGGGATGCCAGGGAGCGCACCAGCGCGCCCTGCTTCCCCTCCGGACGGAGGGCGGCGTCGACCTCCCACAGCGGGGGCTCGACCTCGACGCCGCTCAGAGCCGTCATGGTCTCGCGCGCCAGACGCGTGGCGATGTCGATCGCCCTTGCCTCGCTGACGACGCTCTCGTCGGCCGTGCCTGCGACGAAGATCACATCGACGTCGCTCAGGTAGTTCAGCTCACGGGCACCCGCCTTGCCCATGCCGATGATCGCAAGCCGCGTCGCGGCGATCTCATCGTGGGTTCCGGCGCGACCGGATCGCTCGACCACCGTACGCGCGATGGCGAGTCCTGCCTCCAGCGCCGCAGCTGCGGCGTCCGCGAGCGCGGCCGAGACGCCGGCGATCGCGACCGTCGCCG
>NZ_DAMDLU010000185.1:0-4207 GCF_032084865.1 Microbacterium sp. | reverse complement strand
TCGGCGAGCGCGTCACGATCACCTACTCGGTGACCGTGCACGGCGACGCCGGCGGTGAGATGCTGAAGAACACGGTCGCGGGAGTCGCGGTGCCTCCGGGAGGCGCCGAGTTGACGCCGCCGCCGTCGACCACCGAGAACCCCGTCGGAAAGCCCGGCTTCACGTTCGCGAAGACGTCGAACCCGGCATCCGGCACAGCGGTCGCCACCGGAAGCATCGTGACCTACACGCTCACCGGTGCCAACACCGGCGAGACGGCACTCGACCGGGTCGTCATCACCGACGATCTCGCCAAGGTGCTCGCTCACGCGAAGCTCACCGGCGGTGCGGTCGCGAAGATCGGCGATCGCGAGGTCGCCGCGCCGAGGATCGACGGCACGAAGCTGTCGTGGAGCGGAGCGCTCGGCCTCGACGAGACGGTCACCATCACCTACACGGTCACGGTGAACGACTCGGCCGCAGGGCAGACGCTGAACAACGTCGCCACGGCTTCGGCCACGCCTCCCGGTGGTGCGGTGCTCGACCCGGCGTCCAGCAGCACCGAGCACAAGGTGCTCACCCCGCTCGCCATCACCGGCGGACAGCTGTTGCCCTGGGCCCTCGGGTTCGGCGCGCTGCTGCTGCTGGGTGGTGCCGCGCTGATGCTGATGCGTCGACGCCGACACGCCTGATAGGCGACTGACGAAGGCCTCGGGCTGCTGGGGAGCAGGCCGGGGCCTTCGTCGTTGCCGCGCGGTTCTCAGATGAGCCCGCGGCGGTAGGCCTCGGCGAGCATCTCGTCGCGGTCGGCGGCGTCGAGCTTGCGGTACAGACTCGACACCTGCGACTTTATGGTGTTGACCGACACGAACAGGCGCTCGGCGATCCCGCGCCGACTGACGCCCGCAGCCAGGTGCGCGAGCACCTCGAGCTCGCGCGGTGTCAGCGACAGCGTCGCCGCGGCAGGGGCGGGACTCGTCTCATCGCGCAGCACGGCCTCGACCAGCGCGCGGGAGGCGCCGCTGATCGGCAGGTTCACTCGCGACAGTCCCTCCGCACATCGCCGCGCCTGCTCGAGAGCCGCGTCGGCAGCAGCATCCTCGCCGAGGGCGCGATGCGCGAGGTGAAGGACACCGAGACGCCAGAGCTCCAGCTGACGCAGGCCACCGGTCTGCTCCGCCGTCCGCAGCGCCAGCGCCAGCGCCTGCGACGGCATACCGCCGTCGAGCGCCAACCCCGCCTGCACGAGCCTCGTGACCACGAGCTCAGGGTCGGCCGATGCGAGAACGGCGCGTGCCTCGGACAGACGCCCGGCGGAGGCCGCCTGTGCGGCGCGCACGACAGCGCTGGCGCTGCCTGTCATGCCCTGGCCGGTCGTCGAGCCGGGCAGGGGCGCATTCTCCAGCGCCACGAGCAGCCGCTCCGCGCCGCTCCGGCCTGCGAGCACCGCTGGCGCCAGGGACAGCACGAACAACGGCCACATCTCGCCGATCTCCTGACGCGGGAGGCTGAGCAGCTGGGTGAACGCGGCTTCGGACCCGTCTGCGATGAGCGTGGCGAGTTTGGCAGTGGCGTCGACGAGCACCTCCGCCCAGCTCTGCGTGCGTGGCACCCGCTGAGCTTCGGCGAGCTCTCGGTGAACCAGCTCCGGATCGCCGAACATCGCGTGCACAAGAGCAGCCTTGGCGTGCGCATCGCGCACCAGGAAGGCCAGATCCGCGGGCGGAACCGTCCACTTGACCCGCTCGAAGTCAGCCAGCGCACGACCGAGATCTCCTGCGAGCATCCGGGTGATGCCGGCCTGCAGGAACGTGAACGACGCGATCCCGAGGGAGCCGTCGACGAGTGCGTTGCTGACCGGGGCATCAGCAGCCGCCCGATTCACCAGCTGCATCGCGGAATCGAACTCGCCGCCCAGCCGGGCCTCGAGCACACCGATCGCGATGACGGTGCCACGCGCGGCAGAGCTGAGGGCTTTCAGATCGCTCTGCCGCGCGTCAGCCATCGGCGGCACAGCCTCCCCTCGCAGCAGCGACCGTGTGTACGCCACAAGCGGCCGCCTGTGCACCTCGGGATCGGGAGCGGCATTCAGCACAGACCGCAGCTCATGCGGAGCGAAACCGAACCACGCCTCGAGGTAGTGTTCTTCGAGCACCGCGGGGATGCGATCCTGCGGCCCGTCGTCGCGCAGCGCCCGCAGCACGTTCAACACGCCCGTGCGATGAGCGGGTGGCGCGGAGCTGCGGCCGACGCCCTCGGTCATGGGCGTATCGACATCGATCGACGCTCCACTCGACGTATCCATCTGCCGCTCCCCTTCCCGACCGATCAATCTAGCCCAGACCTCGAAACCTCAGGCTGGCGTCGAGACGGCGGGACGCGCAGCGGCATCGACAGCGTCGGGAGCGGATGCCCGTCGCACGGCCGGAAGCGTGAGCAGGCTCACCAGCGCCATCACGGCAGCGGCCGCATAGAGCACGGCGTAGTTGTCTGCCGCGCCGGAGATCGGGTCGCCCGCGCCGACGCGCAGCAGCGCCGCCGCCGCAACGGGAACCACGACCTGCGGAATCGTCTCGGCGACGTTGAGCAGCCCGAGATAAGCGCCCTCCCGCCGAGCGGGCACCACGCGCATCGCCAGGGCGAGGTTGACGGCCAGCGAGGTGCCGACGGCGAGACCGCCGGCAGCCGCGGCGAGCCAGAGCGCGACGGGCGTCTCGGCCACAGCCCGCACAGTCGCGGCGGTAGCGAGCCCGATGCCCGCAGCGGCGAAGAACGGCAGGTAGCCACCACGGCGTGACGCCCACGTTCCGCCGACGATGGCGCCCACGATGATGCCCGTGCCACCGCACAGCGTGGCGATCATCGCCACGGGCGTCGCCGTCACAGGGTCGCCGGTCATCCGATCGATGACCAGGTAGAGGGTGAACGCCGCCGCCAGCGAGAATGCGGCCTGCATCGCAAACCGCTGCAGCCACACCGCGACGAAGGCGCGGGAGCCGGCGAGTCGCGCGCGCTGGTGTCGGCGGGGCCCCGCCTGAGCGGGTATCGCCTGCACCGGCATCCGCTCGGGGATCATCATGGCCGCGCCCACCACGACCAGCGCGAGCGCCGGCATGACGAACGAGACCACATCCACGTGGCGGGGCAGCAGCGCCGAAAGAGCCAGCGGCGGCAGGGTGCCGACGAACGCCGCAGCGGTGAAGAGACCCGACGCCGACCCGCGCTGCTGCTCGGTGACCGAGTCGGCCAGCAGTGCCGTGGATGCCGCCATCGTCGCGTTGACGGCGAGCTGCGCGCCGACCCAGCTCATGATGACCGCCGCGACGCTGTCGGCAGCGGCCAGCGCGCCGATGAATGCGAACCCGGTGAGCACGCCGCCCAGCATCCAGGGTCGCCGTCTTCCCAGACGTCCGCGTGTGCGATCCGACAGCGCGCCGAACAGCGGGTTGCTCACGAGGGCTGCGGCGCTGCCGAGGGCGAGCGCGGTGGCGAGAGCGCCGGCGCGCTGATCCTCAGGAAGGAGAGCGGCTAACTTCAACGGCATGACGGCGACGACCGGCGCCGTGAGCGAGCCCAGAGCGACCAGATTCACCGCGGCCAGCAGCAGGACCACGCGTCGCGGCTGTCGTGCGGCGATCTGTGCAGGCGGCATCCGGGTCCCTCTCGTCCTCGAGCACTCTAGCTACACTGAGGGCATGATGTTCGCGGGCGATCAGAGCCCGCTGCCTCGCAGGCGCCTTCTGGATGCGCTGTCGTCGTCGAGTCCCGTGGTGGTGCTGGCAGGTCCGGCCGGCGCGGGGGCCTCCACGACACTGCGCGCGTGGGCGGCTGAACGTGAAGACGTGACCTGGGCGGCGGGGACGGTGCCGGATGTCGCAGACGACGATCTCGCGGCACCAGGCGCCGCGCTGGTCATCGACGATGCTGACGGCCTCAGCCCAGAAGACTGGCAGCGGCTCGCCCGGCTGCGGGCCTCCCGGCCGCATCTGCTCGTGCGGCTCGCCGTGCGCAGTCGCGCCGCCGTTCCGCCGCAGCAAGGGGTGGAGTTCGCCGAATCGCTGCTGCTCACGGTCGCCGAGACCGCCGAGTACCTGATCGAGGTGGGGTCTGCGCTGGACGCGCCGGTCGTGCATCGTGTCACCGGCGGCCTCGCCTCTGCGGTTCGCGCCGTCGCACGGCTCACCGTCCTGTCGCCCACGACCGTCGACGCCGCGCTCGCGGCGCTTCC
>NZ_DAMDLU010000184.1:0-4251 GCF_032084865.1 Microbacterium sp. | reverse complement strand
CCGCCTGCCGGCCGGCGGGCAGCGCATACCGATGCGCGGTGAACGGTCTGGTGAACGGGGTGCCGCACTCGTTCACGGCAGCGGCGGTCAACGCCGTCGGAACGTCGGCGACCACCTCGGCGCACACCAGCTGGGCGTACGAAGCGCCGGTGATCTCGAACGCCACCGCGACCCCCGTGTACCGGCACGGCAGCAGCGACCGCGGCAAGGGCGTGGTCTCGCTCGCCGTCACCGCGGCGAGCGACGCCCGCGCGTTCCGGGTGGCCGAGACCGGTGAGGTGATCCAGCGCACCGGGGCCACCACGACCGCCGAGCTGAAGCTGGCTCCCGGAGCGCAGACCATCACGCTCGTGCCGGTCAGCCAGTTCCAGCCGCCCACCGGCGGCGGCAACGAAGGGGCCTCGTACCCCGTCTCGGTCACGGTCGCCGGCGCCCCGTACTTCGATCCCGCTCAGACCCAGGCCACCGCCGTGTCGAACACGGCCGTGAACGTGTCTGGCATCGCGCCGCAGGCCAACGGCAGCGCCGAGCCGCTCGAGGTCGTGTACCTGGCGTGGCGTTCGGGCAGGGCGACGTGCAGCGCCGACGATTCCGGTGCCCTGCAGGTCTCTGGGGCGGATGTCACCTCGTCGTCGCCGTCGCTGCAGGGCCTCGAGGCGTACCAGGCGTACAACGTGAAGGCCTGCGTGTCGAACGGATACGGCGTCGCCGAGTCGACCACCGCGCGGGTGTTCACCTTCACCTTCGTCGACGGCCCCGGCGGCGACACCACGTACAAAGTCAGCGAGAACCCCACCCGTCACGGCGATCGGTACTCGTACCCGCTCGCCTCGGCACCCGCGATCGACGTCGAGCCGGGCTTCGTGGCCCAGTACCAGATGTACGGGTCGTGGCGCGGCGACTTCACGCTGAGTGCGGACGCCTCCCCGGGGCAGGTCCGCGCCAGGGCATGCCACGCGACCGAGACCGAGCGGTGCTCCAACACCGTGAACATCACCGCCACCACGGCGCCGACCATCGTCGAGGTCGACTTCGCACAGTGCCTGCCGCCCGCCGACCCGTCAGCCGCCGTACGCGTCTCGTCCGCCGCGCGCGGCTCGTACCGGGTGACGTCGGTCGAGCTCGCCGACGCACCGGGCTCGTTCGACGTGACGCTCTCGTGGAACGGCGCGTACGTGACGCTCTCTCCGATCACCCAGAGGATGACCGGATGCCCATGACCTTCGGCGGCGCACCCGCCGCCCGCCCCCGTCGAGAGGATGCTGCATGACCATCGCCCCCGAACAGGCCTCCTGGTTCGCCGAGACGTTCTCGCTCCTCTCGGAGAACGTCGAGCAGGCGATCCTCGGCAAGCGGCACGTGATCGAGCTCGTGGTCGCGACCGCGGTGACCGGCGGGCACGTGCTGCTGGAGGACTTCCCGGGCACGGGCAAGACCGCGCTCGCGCGATCCATCGCGCAGACGGTCACGGGCACGAGCACGCGGATCCAGTTCACCCCCGACCTGCTGCCCGGTGACGTGACCGGCATCACGGTGTACGACCAGAAGGCGGGCGAGTTCGAGTTCCACGCCGGCCCCGTGTTCGCCAATATCGTGCTCGCCGACGAGATCAACCGGGCGAGCCCGAAGACCCAGTCCGCTCTGCTCGAGGTGATGGAGGAGGGAACGGTCACGGTCGACGGTGTCAGCCGGGCCGTCGGCTCGCCGTTCGTCGTGCTGGCCACGCAGAACCCGATCGAGCAGGGCGGCACGTACCGGCTTCCCGAGGCGCAGCTCGACCGCTTCATGATCAAGACCTCGATCGGCTACCCCGACGACGCGGCCACGATGCGGATCCTGCAGGCGGCCCCCGAGCCGCAGAAGAAGCTCGCGCCGCTCGTCGGCACCGACACGCTGCTGACGATGGGCGAGATCGCCAGGGGCGTCTACGTGAACCCGCTCATCTCCGACTACATCATGCGCATTGTCGACGCGACCCGCCGGGCATCCGAGGTGCGCCTCGGCGTCAGCGTGCGCGGCGCGCTCGCCCTGTCGCGCCTCGTGATGACCTGGGCGGCGAAGAGCGGACGCACGTTCGTCACCCCCGACGACGTGCGCGAGCTGGCCGTGGTGGCGCTCGCCCACCGCCTCGTGCTCGAACCCGAAGCGGAGTTCGACGGGGTCACCGCGGTCGCGGTGATCGGGCAGATCCTGCTCGACGTCGATCCCCCGCGCGAGAACGGCACTGCGTGAGCTTCAGCACCGAATCGCGGATCACGAGGACGGCGGCGCGCACCAGCACGTCGACCCGCACCTCCACGGTCACGCGGTACTCCACCACGACACAGCGCGGTGCCGTCCGCGGTGCGGTGTCCGGCCTGCGCCGGACCGGGCGTGCTCTGAGCCGCGCAGGCCGCATGGCCGCCGCATGGGTGCAGGAGACGGTCACCGCCGCCGGCGCGCTCGTCGTATGCGCGCTCGTGCTCGGGGTCGCCGCGGGACTGGCGTTCGGATGGGTGGAGGCGTGGGCGGTCGCCGCGATCTCGCTCACGCTGCTCGTGCTCTGCGTCCCGTTCGTGCTCGGCGCCCACGACTACCGCATCGGGCTCGCGCTCGACCGCGACCGTGTGGTGGCCGGCTCCGAGATCGCGGCGACTCTCGATGTGCACAACCACGGCACGCGCCTGTCGCTGCCCGGCGTCGTCGACGTGCCGGTCGGCGACGGGCTGATCGAAGCGCACGTGCCGCTGCTGCGACCGGGCGCGCAGCACGGTGAAGAGCTGACGATCGCCGCACACCGCCGCGGCGTGATCGACGTCGGGCCGATGACCATCACCCGCGGCGATCCGATCGGGCTGCTGCGCCGCGAGCTCAGCTGGCCCGACGTGCAGCGCATCCACGTGCATCCGGTGACCGTCGCCATCCCGAGCACCGCAGCCGGTCTCATCCGCGACCTCGAGGGCACCCCCAGCACCACCCTCGTCGATGCGGATCTCTCGTTCCACGCGGTGCGCGAGTACGTGGTCGGCGACTCTCAGCGCCACGTGCACTGGAAGTCGACGGCCAAGACCGGCCGACTCATGGTGCGCCAATACGAGGAGTCGCGCCACGCGCGCATCGCCGTCCTGCTCGATCTCGCGACCGACTCGTACGAGGGCGACGACGAGTTCGAGAACACGGTCAGCGCCGCGGCATCCCTCGCCCTGCAGGGCGTGTTCGAGGGCCGCGACGTGCTGTTCGCCGTCAGCGGAGCCGTCTCCGAGCACGGCGCCACGACGACGCAGTCGATCCGGACGCTGTCGACCCTCACCCCGCGCACGCTGCTCGACGGCACCTCGACGCTCGAGCTCGCCGACGACGTGATGCGCCTCGAGGCGGTCACCGCCCTGACCGCCCAGGCCTACCCCGACCTGTCGATCGCCTTCCTGCTCACCGGATCGCGGATGGGGACGGACCGGCTCCGCCGTGCCGCCGTGCGGCTGCCCGCGGCGGTCGAACCGGTCGCGGTGCGCAGCGAGCCGGGCGCGGAGCCGACGCTGCGCAACGCCCGCGAGCTCTCAGTGCTCACTCTCGGCGCGCTGGGCGACCTGCCGAAGATGCTGGCCAGGGGAGCGCTGCGATGAGCGGCACGGATGCCGTCGCGCGGACCCGCCGTCGACCGCCGGCCTCGCGCGCCCTGACCCTGTGGGCTCTCGCCTACCTGCTCGTCGGCGTGGCGCTGACGACCGCTGCCGCATGGCCGGTCTACGAGTCGCCGCGGGTGATCGCCGTGGCCGCGACGGGTGGACTGACGGGCATCGCCGTGGGGCTGCTCGTGCGCACACGTAGGCTCGGGCCGGTGCTCGGCACCATCACGGTGGTCGGCGCCTACCTTGCGCTCGCCGTGCCTCTTGCGGTGCCGTCAGGACTGACCTCCGCTGCAGCGTTCGGTGCAGCGCTGCGTGACGCGGTGCTGGGAGTCGTCGTCGGCTGGAAGCAGATCCTCACCCTCGCGCCGCCGCTCGGTGAATATCAGGCCGTGCTCGTCCCGCTGCTGGTCGTCAGCCTTTTCGGTGCGTTCCTCGCGAGCCTCTTCGCCCTGCATCCCGGCCGGCGAGCGGCGGCTGCGGTCGTCGTGGTCGCGGCGATGGGCGTGTTCGGCATCGCCTTCGGCCTCTCGGCGCCGAGCCCGACGATGACGCTGGGGCCCGTCTCGATCCCCGCGCCGCGGGAGCTGGCCGTCGGGGTCGCGCTCTTCACGGCATCCCTCGCCTGGCTGGTCGGACGAGCCCG
>NZ_DAMDLU010000183.1:2412-4341 GCF_032084865.1 Microbacterium sp. | reverse complement strand
AGCGCCTGCGGGTCGGCCAGGCCCTCGCCGACGACCCCGCGCTGCTGCTGTGCGACGAGCCGCTCTCCGGCCTCGACCTCGCCAACCAGCGCGGCATCACCAGCATCATCGACCGGCAGAGACGGCAGGGGGCCGGCGTGCTGTTCGTCACCCACGACGTCAACCCGATCCTCGGCCTCGTCGACCGCATCCTGTACATCGCCGGGGGCCGATTCGTGCTCGGCGCCCCCGACGAGGTGCTGCAGAGCCGCGTGCTCACCGACTTGTACGGCACGGCCGTGTTCGTGCTGCGCGCCGGTGACCGGCTGGTGGTCGTCGGGGCGCCGGATGCCGAGGGCACGCACGCGCACGAGCACTCCGACGACGACGCATCCCAGGGAGCACACGCGTGAGGCCGCTGCTCGACTGGGGCGACGTGTTCTCGTTCCAGGACTACGGCGAGCTGCTGGCCCTGCTGTCCAACTCGCTCATCGCGGGTGCTGTGCTCGGCGTCGTCGGCGGGCTGATCGGCGTCTTCGTCATGCAGCGCGACCTCGCCTTCGCCGTGCACGGCGTGAGCGAGCTCTCATTCGCGGGCGCTGCGGCCGCGCTGCTGTTCGGCGGCAGCGTCGTCGTGGGTTCGCTCGGCGGCGCTCTGGTCGCCGCCGTCCTGATCGGCGTGCTCGGCGCGAAGGCGCGTGACCGCAATTCGATCGTGGGCGTGCTGATGCCGTTCGGGCTGGGCCTCGGCATCCTGTTCCTCTCTCTCGTCGAAGGGCGCACGGCCAACCGCTTCGGACTGCTGACGGGTCAGATCGTGTCGGTCTCGAACCCGGATCTCGGGTGGCTGATCGGCATCTCCGCAGTCGTTCTGGTCGGACTGCTGCTGATGTGGCATCCGCTGCGCTTCGACTCGCTCGACGCCGAATCCGCAGCGGCGCGCGGTGTGCCGGTGCGGGCGGTCAGCCTCATCTTCATGGTGCTGCTCGGACTGATCGTCGCGGTCAGCGTGCACATCATCGGCGCCCTGCTGGTGATGGCGCTGCTGGTCACCCCGGCGGCGGCGGCGATGCGCCTGTCGAGTGGGCCGGTCGCGGTGCCGCTGCTCGCGGCGCTCTTCGGCTTCACGGCTGCGGTCGGGGGCATCCTGCTGGCGCTCGCCGGCACGCTTCCGGTGAGCCCGTACATCACGACGATCTCGTTCATGATCTACGCGGGTTGCTGGATCGCTCAGCGCACGCGCTCGCGTGTTCGTCGCGTCGCCCGCGCATGAGACTATTGAGCCGGAGCGCGCGAAGACTTGAGAGAGGCCCCACCCGGTGAGCGAGACGCAGCACAACGACCATGAGCAGAACGGCGACTTCTTCGACCAGCTGCTGACCAGCGTCCCCAAGGATCGCTCGTCGTTCACCCAGGCGTTCCGCGGCTACGACAAGGTCGAGGTGGATGCCGCGATCGCGACGCTGCGAGACCAGCTCAAGCGGGTCTCCGCGTCGCTGGACGAGGCCGACGAGCGCCGTCGCAGCGACCTGCAGGAGCTGCGGGAGCAGACCGAGCGGGCCGTGGTCGACGCGACCGCCGACAGCGATGACCGCATCGCGCGGCTCGAAGCCGAGCTCGCGGCGGCGCGCGCCCAGGCCGACGAGGCCACCGCTCAGATCGCCACGCTGAGCACCGAGCTGGTCGACGCGCCTCGCAGTGACGGCGAGCCCCCGAGCCGTCAGCAGTTCGAGGCGGTGCTTCGCGTCGCCGAAGAGCAGGCGAGCGTGCTGATCCACAACGCGGCGACTCAGGCCGAGCGGCTGCTGGACGCGGCGCGAGAAGAGGGCGAGAGCAAGCGGGGCGAACTCGCCGCCGACGTGACCCGCATCATCGCTCAGGCGCAGCACGACGCCGACCAGATCCGGCTGAAGATCGACACCGAGCACACCGCGCACGAGGCACGCCTCG
>NZ_DAMDLU010000183.1:0-2402 GCF_032084865.1 Microbacterium sp. | reverse complement strand
TGAGTCGGCGCACGCCGCAGAGAAGGTCGCGCAGGCCGAGCGCGAGGCCGCCACCGTGCGCACCGAGGCCGAGAAGGGCGCCGCGGCGCTGCGCGCCATGGTCACCCGCGAGACCACCGACCTGCGCGCCGACGCCGAGCGCGAGGTGCGCGAGATGAACGCACGGGTGCTGGAGTTCGAAGAGACGCTGACGCGCAGACAGGACGACGCGCAGCAGGAGTTCCTCGTGCTGCACAACCAGGCGGTCGCGCACGCCGAGCGGATCACCGCCGACGCCAACGAGCAGGTCGCCGCCTCGCTCGATCACGCGCAGCGCATCTCGTCGAAGGCCGAGGACTACGAGCGCCTGATGCGCACGCAGGCGCAGGCCATCGAGGCCGACGCACAGGTGAAGGCTCGCGAGATCCTCGAGCGCGCACGGGCCAAGGCGCAGAAGATCGTCGACTCGGTCACCGGGCACGCCACCGGCGTGCTGCGGGATGCCGAGGATCAGACCCGCCAGCTGCGCTGGCAGCAGCAGCAGCTGAACAGCTTCATGGCCGAGGTGCGCGAGCTGCTGCGTCCCGAAGGCGTGCTGACCGCCGCGGCGAGCGAACCCGCCGTGGCCGATGACGCTGCGGATGACGATGCTGCCTCTGACGCGCCGGCGGATGACGCCGCTGCGGATGACGCAGCTGCCCCGGGCGCGGCCGACTCGTTCGATGACGACGAGCCGTCGGCATCCGGCGCGAAGGCCGACCGCACCGGCCGCTGACAGCCCGTCGCTGATCGGCGGCCGAGCGCGATCCGCACGGATCGCCTGCACAGCCGCCCGGCCTAGACTCGAGGCATGGCTCAGCGGAACACCTGGCAGCGCGAACGCGTGCGCGATGCGCTCGCCGACGCGCGCGGCTTCGTGAGCGCCCAGTCGCTGCACGCCGAGCTGCGCCAGGCGAACACCGGGATCGGCCTCGCCACGGTGTACCGTGCGCTGGCCGGCCTCGCCGCCTCGGGCGAGGCGGACTCGCTGCAGAGCCCTGAGGGCGAGGCGCTGTACCGGGCGTGCTCGACCGAAGGGCACCACCATCACCTCATCTGCCGGTCGTGCGGTCTGACGGTCGAGATCGAGGCGAAGGACGTCGAGCAGTGGGCTCAGCGCACGGCGTCCCTGCACGGCTTCCGCGACGCCGAGCACGTCGTCGACATCTTCGGTCTCTGCGCCACCTGCGCCAACCGGCAGGATGCCGCACCCGAGGCCTCGCCGTGACACTCACGGCCTCGCCGACGGTGCCGCATGCGCACCGGCCGCCGCCCCGCCGAGTGCCGACCGGCCCCGCCCTCGCGACCGGTGCCGGCATCGTCGCCGTTCTGGTGCTCATCGACCTGTTCGCGCCGACGCTCTTTCCGGATGCCCTGCCCGCCCGCGCTCAGGACGGACTGACCCTCGCGCTCAGCGTGCTGATCGAGGCGCTGCCCTGGGTGATCCTCGGCGTCGTCCTGTCGATCGTCGTGCAGGTGTGGCTGCCATCGGATGCCGTGCAGCGCTGGCTGCCGCGCAATCCGTGGGCGCGGCGCGGCGTGCTGTCGCTGCTGGGCATGTTCATCCCGGTCTGCGAGTGCGGCAACGTGCCCTTCGCCCGCGGGCTGATGATGCGCGGCCTCGCACCGGCCGAGGCGATGACCTTCCTCATCGCCGCGCCGATCGTCAACCCCATCGTGATCCTCACCACCCACGCCGCGTTCGGCTGGGACGGCGGGATCCTCGTCGCCCGTCTGCTCGGCGGCTTCGTCATCGCGAACCTGATCGGGTGGATCTTCAGTCTGCGCCGCGACCAGCAGGCGCTGCTCACCGAACGATTCGTCGACACCTGCGAGCATGTGGCGCACGAGCCCGGCAGCCCCGCACGTCGCAGCCTCGTGCAGTTCCTCATCGAGCTGCGCGCCGTCATGCCGGCACTCGTGATCGGCTCCGCGCTCGCCGGAGCCGTGCAGGTGCTCGTGCCGCGTGACGTGCTGCTGGCGATCGGCTCGAACCCCGTGCTGTCGATCATCGCCATGGTCGCACTCGCGATGACCGTCGCGATCTGCTCGAACGTCGACGCCTTCTTCGCCCTGTCGTTCGCCTCGACCTTCTCGTCGGGTGCGATCATCGCGTTCCTCATCGTCGGCCCGCTGGTCGACGTGAAGATGCTCGCGCTGCTGCGCACCACCTTCACCGCCCGCGTGCTGGCCGCCGTCGTCGGCGTGGTCGTGCTGTCGGCCTGCGTGATCGGGATCGGGGTGAACGTCCTTGGCTGACACCGCAGACGCGCGCCGCGACCACTGGCGCGCCATCGCCTCCCGCTGGCTGGGCGTCGGCCTCGCCGTCGTCATCTCGGTGGTCACGCTCGTTCTCGCCGTGACCGGCCGCCTCACCCTGTACA
>NZ_DAMDLU010000182.1:0-4414 GCF_032084865.1 Microbacterium sp. | reverse complement strand
CACCGACGACAAGGACAGCTACTTCGTCCTGCGTGAGAACCGCACCGACCCGAGCGTCGAGTACCGCATCGCCCTTCCGGCCGGCGCTCAGCTCATCGTCGACACCCAGCGCCTGTGGCACGCGACCACCCACAACGGCACCGAGCCGCGCTACTGCCTGATCACCTCGTGGGAGTCGGGCCCCGAGCTCGACGCCTACATCGAGAAGTACAACGGCACCGACCAGCACGAGCAGGTCGAGGTCGCGCAGGACGTGCTCGAGGCCGGCTACGCAGAGCAGGCCCGGCGGGATGCCGCTCGCGCGGCCTACTACGCCGCGAAGGGCCAGCAGGCCAAGCTCGCGATGAGCGAGGCGTGACCGTTCGACACATCAACGGAACGGCCCCGGTCACCGCGACCGGGGCCGTTCCGGCATCCGGAATCACACGCTTGTGATTCGCGCGGTTCTGGGCGATAATCGCCGTACAACCGCATAGTTCGCCGCATCTTCGGTTCAGGTCGTAGGGGAAGACGTACCTGATGAAACGGAGAGATCATGGCGACGGGATACGCACGCGGAGTGGTGTTCATCCACTCCGCTCCACGCGCGCTCTGCCCGCACCTCGAATGGGCGGTGGGACGCGCCATCGGTCGTGCCGTCAACTTCGACTGGAGCGATCAGCCCGTGCAGCAGGGCACCCGCCGCGCGGAGTTCTACTGGGATGCGCCCGCCGGCACCGGTGCGGCGCTCGCGACGGCGATCCGCGGCTGGGAGCATCTGCGCTTCGAGGTGTCGGAGGATCCGACACCAGCCAGTGAGGGCGGCCGATGGCTGCACACTCCCGATCTCGGGATCCACTACGCCCAGACCGACTCGGCGGGCAACATCGTGATCGGCGAAGACCGCATCCGCTATGCGATGGAGATCGCAGCCGGCAACGCGGCCGAGCTGCAGCGCGAACTCGACGTCGCTCTCGGCTCGGCGTGGGATGAGGAGCTTGAGCCGTTCCGTCACGCCGGCGACGACACGCACGTCGTCTGGCTGCACAAGGTCGGCTGATCGGGCCGACGCCGTCGCACAGGACGTGCGGGCGAGGCGCGAGTAGCGGGATCCGGTGATCGCACCCGGAGACCGGGAAAGCGAATCTCCCGCATCAGACAGAAGCCCCCGCCGGGGAAGGCGGGGGCTTCGTCGTGTCTGTTCGATGCGGTCGGGTCAGGCGCTGCGGAACGCGACGACCGCGTTGTGACCGCCGAAGCCGAACGAGTTGCTGATCGCGAGCAGGTCGCCCTCGCCCAGCGGCTGCGGCTCGGTGGAGAGCTTGAACGGCACCGCGGGATCCGGCTCGGTCATGTTGATGGTCGGGGGAGCGACGCGGTCGCGCAGCGCGAGGATCGTGAAGACGGCCTCGAGCGCGCCGGTGCCGCCGAGCAGGTGACCGGTCGACGCCTTGGTCGCCGAGACGGGGATCTCGTCGATACGGTCGCCGAACACGCGCTTGAGGGCTTCGTACTCGTTGGGGTCGCCGACCGGAGTGGAGGTCGCGTGCGCGTTGATGTGCGCGACCTCGTCCGGCGACGCGCCGGCCTGGGCGAGAGCCGCCTCGACGGCGCGCGCCGCGCCGGCTCCTTCGGGGTCGTTTCCGGTGATGTGGTACGAGTCGGCTGTCACGCCGCCGCCCACCACGTAGGCGTAGATCTTCGCCCCGCGGGCGGTGGCGTGCTCCTCGGTCTCGAGCACGAGAGCGGCGCCGCCCTCGCCCATCACGAAGCCGTCGCGATCGATCGCGCCGGGGCGGGATGCCGTGGCCGGGTCGTCGTTGCGTCGGGAGAGCGCCTGAGCCGAGGCGAACGATGCCATCGTGATCGGGTGGATCGCAGACTCGGCACCGCCGGCGATCACGACATCGGCGAGGTCGTCCTGCAGGTGCTGATAGGCGTTCGCGATCGACTCGGTGCTCGAGGCGCACGCGCTGACCACCGTGCGGGCGAATGCCTTCGCGTTGAAGTGCAGGGAGAGGTTGCCGGCGCCGGCATTCGGCATCAGCATGGGCACGGTCAGCGGCATCACGCGCCGCGGACCCTTTTCACGCAGCGTGTCCCAGGCATCCAGCAGCGTCCACACGCCGCCGATGCCGGTGGCCCAGTCGACGCCCAGACGCTCCGGAGCGACGTCGGGTGCCCCCGCGTCCTCCCACGCCTCGCGAGCGGCGATCATCGCGAACTGCGTCGACGGGTCGAGGCGCTTCGCCTCGTGACGCGGCAGCACCTCTTCGGGACGCACGATGGCCTCCGCAGCGAAGTGCACCGGGATCTGGTACTTCTCGATCCAGTCGTGCGGCAAGGTGCGGGTGCCGGACTGGCCGGCGAGCAGGTTCGCCCAGTTGTCGGGAGCCGTGCCGCCCAGAGCGGACGTGGCGCCGATACCGGTGACGACGATGCGCTTGGTCATGGGAGTCCTTCGTGAGGAGGAGGGATCGGGACAGGAGGATGCCACACCCCGCAGTCCGCGGGGGTGGCATCCGCGGGTGTTACTCCTGGCCGGCGACGATGAAGTTGACGGCGTCGGCGACGGTCTTCAGGTTCTTGACCTCGTCGTCGGGGATGGTGACGCCGAACTTCTCCTCGGCGTTGACGACGATCGTCATCATCGAGATCGAGTCGATGTCGAGGTCGTCGGTGAACGACTTCTCCATCGTGACCTCGGACGCGTCGATGCCCGTCTCGTCGGTGACCAGCTCAGCAAGGCCCGCGAGGACCTCGTCGTTGGTGAGAGCCATGGTGTTTCCTACTTTCTCGGAATGGGTTGAACCGGTGAACAGTCTAGGGAAGACGCGCACCCGATCAGGGCAGCACGACCACCTGCGCGCCGAAGACCAGACCGGCGCCGAACCCGATCTGCAGGGCCAGACCACCGCTCAGTTCCGGGTGCTCCTCGAGCAGCCGGTGCGTCGCGAGAGGGATCGAGGCGGCCGACGTGTTGCCGGTGGTCTCGATGTCGCGGGCGATGACGGTGGTCACGGGCAGCTTCAGCTGCTTGGCGAACTCCTCGATGATGCGCAGGTTCGCCTGGTGCGGGATGAATGCGGCGAGGTCGGATGCCTCGATGCCGGCCCGCTCGAGCGCCTCGCGGGCGACCTTGGCCATCTCCCACACCGCCCAGCGGAACACGCTCGGCCCCTCCTGGCGGAGCGTGGGCCAGGGAGCCTTGCCGTCGCGGAAGTCGGTGAGGGTGTGGTTCATGCCCACGAGGTCGGACTTCGAGCCGTCCGAGCCCCAGACGGTCGACGAGATGCCGGGCGTCTCGCTCGGGCCGATGACCACGGCGCCGGCTCCGTCGCCGAGCAGGAACGAGATGCTCCGGTCGGTGGGGTCGACGACATCCGAGAGCTTCTCGGCGCCGATGACGACGGCGTGGCGTGCGGCTCCGGCGCGGATGAGCGCATCCGCCTGCGCGATGGCGTAGGCGTACCCGGCGCACGCGGCGTTCATGTCGTAGGCCGCGGCAGGCGTGGCGCCGATCCGGTCGGCCACGATCGCGGCGACCGAGGGCGTCTGCTTCGGGTTGCTGATCGTCGCGATGATCACGAGATCGATCTCGGCCGGGTCGACCCCCGAGCGCTCGACGGCCTCCTTCGCCGCGTCGGTGGAGAGCTCGATCACGCTCGTCTCGGCGATCGCACGGGTGCGCGTGATGATGCCGGTGCGCTGCCGGATCCACTCATCGCTGGAGTCGATCGGCCCGACCAGATCGTCGTTGGGCACGGCGTTCTCGCCGCGCGCCGCGCCGACCGAGTAGATGCGCGTGTAGGCGGGGCCGCTGGCCTGCTTGAGGGTGCTCACGAGACTGCTCCGTTCTGCGATGACCCGGCCAGCAGCTCCGCGGCCGCGTCGAGGTCGTCGGGGGTCTTCACTGCGACATTCGGCACGCCGCGCAGGCCGCGCTTGGCGAGGCCGGTGAGGGCGCCGGCAGGGGCGAGCTCGATGAATCCGGTGATGCCGGCGGCGGCGAACGCCTCCATGCAGAGATCCCAGCGCACCGGCGACGACACCTGGGTCACGATGCGGTCGAGGGCGGCCTGTCCGTCGTCGACGACCGCGCCGTCGCGGTTCGACCAGAGTGTGACGGTCGGGTCGCTCGCCGAGACGGTCGACACGGCGGCGCGCAGCGTGTCGACGGCGGGAGCCATGTACGAGGTGTGGAATGCCCCGGCGACCTGCAGCGGCATCACGCGCACCGCGCGCGGAGCCCGCTCCGCGAGCTGCGCGAGCGCGGGCAGCGCGCCCGCCGCGACTATCTGCCCGGCGACGTTGTAGTTGGCAGCAGTGAGCTCGAGCTCGTCGAGCAGCGCGAGCACCTCGTCGGCGTCGCCCCCGAGCACCGCGCTCATGCCGGTGGGCGTGTGCGCGGCGGCATCCGCCATCGCGCGTCCGC
>NZ_DAMDLU010000181.1:0-4433 GCF_032084865.1 Microbacterium sp. | reverse complement strand
ACGCCGCGTCGGGCGCCGTCGCCCCCGGGGAGGATGCCTGCTCTCTCGCCGCGCGCGTGGCCCTGGCATCCGGATCGGAGCTCGTCTCGTGCACCGTCGACGCGCTCACGGCGACGGTCGAGGTCAGATCCGCGTACTCTGGACTGGTCGCCGTCGCCCGGGCCCGGGCGGGACCCCCGAGAAGCTGAACGTGCGACGCCCTCGCACCGCCCGCGCGTCAGCCGATTCGCCGGAGGATCTCTCGGCTCACGCCAGGATCGCGGTGTGTATGGTGTGCTTCGAAGAAAGGACGCCCCTTGGCAGAAGGCAAGAAGCTCGTCATCGTCGAGTCCCCGACGAAGATGCGGTCGATCCAGGGATACCTCGGCGACGGGTACCAGGTGCTCAGCTCGGTCGGTCACATCCGCGACCTCGCCGACAAGAAGGACATCCCCGCCGACGACAAGAAGGCGTACGGCAAGTACTCCATCGACGTCGAGAACGACTTCGACCCCTACTACGTGGTGTCCGATCGCAAGACCAAGACGGTCGCCGAGCTGCGCCGTGCGCTGAAGAGCGCCGACGAGGTCCTGCTCGCCACAGATGAGGACCGCGAAGGCGAGGCCATCGCCTGGCACCTGCTCGAGACGCTCAAGCCCAAGGTTCCCGTCAAGCGCATGGTCTTCCACGAGATCACCAAAGACGCCATCCAGGCCGCCGTGGGCAACACACGAGAGCTCGACCTCGCCCTCGTCGACGCGCAGGAGACCCGCCGCATCCTCGACCGGCTGTACGGCTGGGACGTCTCGCCGGTGCTCTGGTACAAGGTCAAGTCGGGGCTGTCCGCCGGCCGCGTGCAGTCGGCCGCCACCCGCATGGTCGTCGAGCGCGAGCGCGAGCGGATGGCGTTCGTCTCGGCCGAGTACTGGGATGTCGAGTCGCAGGCGTCCGCGTCTGCAGGCTCGGCCCAGGGATCCGCGTTCGGTGTGCGTCTCGTGCGCGTCGACGGTGGTCAGCTCGCCCGCGGAACCGATTTCGACGACACCGGAAAGCTCAAGAAGGCCGTCGTCGTGCTCTCCGAGGCCGACGCCGAAGCGCTCGCCGTCGCCGTGGACGCCACGGGAACGGCGACCGTCTCGAAGGTCGAGGCGAAGCCCGGCACCCGCAGCCCCTACGCGCCCTTCACCACCTCCACGCTGCAGCAGGAGGCCGGACGCAAGCTCTCGATGAGCGCCAAGCAGGCGATGAGCGTCGCCCAGCGGCTCTACGAGAAGGGCTACATCACCTATATGCGCACCGACTCGGTCGCGCTGAGCACGCAGGCGATCCAGGCTGCGCGAAGCCAGGCCGTGGCCCTGTACGGCGACTCGGCCGTGCCGCTGAAGCCGCGCGTCTACAAGTCGAAGAGCAAGAACGCGCAGGAGGCGCACGAGGCGATCCGCCCGTCGGGTGAGACCTTCCGCACTCCCGCATCGGTCGCCTCCGGCCTCGACCGCGAAGAGCAGCGCCTGTACGACCTGATCTGGAAGCGCACGGTCGCCAGTCAGATGTCGGATGCCAAGTACGAGACGACAACGGTCACCCTCGAGACCCAGGCTGCCGGCAAGCGGGTCGAGTTCACGGCATCCGGAACCGTCTACACGTTCAAGGGGTTCCTCGAGGCGTACGAGGAGGGCCGCGACGAGAAGCGCAACGCGCAGGACTCCTCGGCCGAGCAGTCGCTGCCCGCCGTGAGCGTCGGCGACGAGCTCGTCATCGGCGAATCCGTGGCGAAGGGGCACCGCACCACGCCGAAGCCGCGCTACACCGAGGCCTCGCTGGTGAAGGCCCTCGAAGAGCACGGCATCGGCCGCCCGTCGACCTTCGCGAGCATCATCGGCACCGTCATCGATCGCGGCTACGCGACCAAGCGCGGACAGGCACTCGTGCCCACGTGGCTGGCGTTCAGCGTCGTGCGGCTGCTCGAGCAGCACTTCGCCGACCTGATCGACTACGACTTCACCGCAGCACTTGAAGACGACCTCGACGCGATCGCCCGCGGCGAGCAGAACCGCGTCGAGTGGCTCAAGTCGTTCTACTACGGCTCCGAGAATCAGGTGGGGCTGCGACAGGTCGTCGACAACCTCGGCGAGATCGACGCGCGGGCGCTGAACTCGACGCGCATCACCGACGACGCCACCCTCCGCTTCGGCAAGTACGGCCCGTACCTCGAGGTCGCCGATCCGGCGGACCCCGAGGCCAAGCCGCGCATCGTCAACGTGCCCGAGGACCTCGCGCCGGATGAGCTCACCGCCGACAAGGCGCGCGAGCTGATCGACGCCCCCGTCGCCGGCGACCGTGTGCTCGGCGAGAACCCCGAGAACGGCAAGATCATCGTCGTCAAGGACGGCCGCTTCGGCCCGTACGTGCAGGAGAACGACCCGGTCTCCGACGACGACGCCGTCGACGAGTCGACCGGCGAGGTCCTGCCACAGGCTCAGGAAGCCGGTTCGAAGGGCAAGAAGAAGACGAAGAAGGATGCGGCGCCCAAGCCCCGCACCGCGTCGCTGTTCCGCTCGATGTCGGTCGACACGATCGACCTCGACACCGCGCTGCAGCTGCTCAGCCTGCCGCGCGTGGTGGGCGCCGATCCCGCCACGGGTGAGGAGATCACGGCGCAGAACGGACGCTTCGGGCCCTACCTGAAGAAGGGCACCGACTCGCGCTCGCTGGAGAGCGAGTCGCAGATCTTCGACGTCACACTCGAGAAGGCACTAGAGCTGTACGCCCAGCCGAAGTACGGCGGGCGCAAGGCGTCCAGCGCGCTGAAGGAGTTCGAGGCCGATCCCGTCAGCGGCAAGCCGATCCGCATCCGCGACGGCCGCTTCGGCGCCTACGTCACCGATGGCGAGACCAACGTGACCATCCCGCGCGGGCAGACCCCCGACGACGTCACGTTCGAGATCGCCGTCCAGATGCTCGCCGACAAGCGCGCCAAGGGCCCCGCGCCCAAGCGCGGTGCGAAGAAGCCGACCGCGAAGAAGGCCCCGGCCAAGAAGCCGGCAGCCAAGAAGACCGCAGCCAAGAAACCGGCCGCCAAGAAGACCACGACAAAGCCGGCGTCGGACGCCGACAATGCGGCTGCGCGCTCTGCAGCGGCGAAGAAGGCCGCCGCCACGCGCAAGGCGAACGCGATCGCGAAGGCTGACGCGGCACGCGCGGCGGCCAAGGCGGACGCGTGACCCTGGAACAGCCGGGACTGTGGATCACGTTCGAAGGCGGTGACGGCTCGGGCAAGACCACCCAGGCCCGGCTGCTCGCGCAGTGGATGCAGCAGCGCGGTCGCACCGTGCTGCACACCCGCGAGCCCGGCGGCTCCGAGGTCGGCACCCTCGTCCGCGACATCGTGCTTCACCACCGTGGCGACATCGCACCCCGAGCCGAGGCTCTGCTGTACGCCGCCGACCGGGCCCACCATGTCGCGACGGTCGTCCGACCGGCGTTGGAGCGGGGCGACGTCGTCATCCAGGATCGCTACCTCGACTCGTCCGTCGCGTATCAAGGTGCCGGGCGTGTGCTCGACGCAGCCGAGGTGCGCGACCTCTCGCTGTGGGCGACCGAGGGCGCTCTGCCGGATCTGACCGTGCTGCTCGACCTCGACCCGTCGACGGCCCGTCGCCGGCTCGACGCGGACGACAAGCCGTTCGATCGTCTCGAGGCCGAGAAGGAGGACTTCCACGCCCGCGTGCGGGCGGCGTATCTCGCGCTCGCCGCCGCCGAGCCGCAGCGGTTCCTCGTCGTCGACGCCTCGCTCGATCCCGACGACATCGCCGTGCTGATCCGGGCGCGCATGTCGATCCTCGTCTGAGTGGGCGGAGCATCAGGCGATGTCGGCCCCGCGGATAGGCTGGAGAGCATGACAGCCCTCACCACCGCGCCGTTCCCGTGGACGGACGTGTGGGGTCAGGATGCCGCGGTGCAGACCCTCCGTCAGGCCGCAGCCGACCCGGCATCCCTGTCGCACGCCTGGCTGATCACCGGCCCGCCGGGGTCGGGACGATCCACGCTGGCCTACGCGTTCGCGGCCGCGCTGATCGCGGACGAGCCGGTCGACGAGGCCACGATGCGTCAGGTGCTCGCGCGCACGCATCCGGATGTCACGGCGCTGCGCACCGACAAGGTGATCATCACCATCGCCGAGGCGCGCGCACTGGTCGAGCGGTCGTACTTCGCCCCGTCCGCGGGACGCTACCGGGTGATCGTCGTCGAAGACGCCGATCGCATGGTCGAGCGCACCTCGAACGTGCTGCTGAAGGCCCTTGAAGAGCCGCCGGAGAAGACGGTGTGGGTGCTGTGCGCCCCCAGCGAGGCCGACCTGCTTCCCACCATCCGCTCGCGGGTGCGCCCGCTGCGCCTGCGCGAACCCGACGTCGACGACGTGGCGCGACTCATCGCCGCCCGCACCGGCGTCGACG
>NZ_DAMDLU010000180.1:0-4545 GCF_032084865.1 Microbacterium sp. | reverse complement strand
GTCGCCGAGGGGGAGACGGATGCCGCGCCCGCGGCTCACGCGTACTACACCGGCGACCTGCACGCCATCGACGAGGTGGTCGTCCGCCAGCGCGGTACTGCCCTGCAGTCCGCCGGCTGGGAGGCGCTGCGCCGCATCGAACCGGGCCGCCCGCTCAGCTACAGCGAGTTCGCCGTCGAGCTCGGCAGCCCGCAGGCCGTGCGCGCGGCGGCGTCGATCTGCGCGCGCAACGCGCCCGCCCTGTTCGTGCCCTGCCACCGCGTGCTGCGTTCGGACGGGTCGCTGGGCGGCTTCGCGTGGGGACTGCCGGTGAAGCAGAGCCTGCTCGCCCGCGAGCGAGGCGAGATCTGATCGGCGGCGCACTCTTGCGCGCGGCGCTCCCGTCGCGCGCACTCCGTCTGCGCGACTGAGCACGCGACGCGCGACTCCGGTCGCCCGCGTCGCCCTCGCACCGGATGCCAGGGCATCCGCCCCACCTTCGTCACCCACTCGCCACGCAACCGAGAGTCATGTCTGCCAGCTCGTCCTCGTCGTCCCTGTCCACGTTCGCCGCGCTCTGGCGCCTGAAGCCCTTCGTGCAGCCGATCCTCGGCCGCCTCGTCGGCGGTGCGCTCAGCGCGCTCGCCGCCGCCGTGATCGCCCTGATGATCCCGATCGTGCTCGAGCAGGTCGTGAAGAACTTCGATCTGGGAGCGGGCGCCGACGGCTCGGTCGGGTTCATCCTCGCCGGAGCTTTCGGCGTGCTGGCGCTCTCCCTCGGCGAGGCGGTGATGGTATGGCTGCGCCGCTGGTTCGTGCTGACCCCGGCCACCGAGGTCGAGTACCAGATGCGCGCCGAGCTGTATTCGCGACTGCAGAGCCTTCCCGTCGCCTTCCACGACCGCTGGCAGTCGGGTCAGCTGCTCAGCCGCATGATGCAGGACATCAACATCATCCGGCGGTGGCTGGCGTTCGGCCTGATCCTGCTCGTCGTGAACATCCTCACCATCGCGATCGGCGCCGTGCTGCTGTTCCGCTGGCACTGGCTGCTCGGCGTGATCTTCCTCGTCACGGGCGTGCCGATGTGGATCCAGGGGTACCTGTTCGAGAAGCGCTACGGCGCGCTCGCCCGGCGCAGCCAGGACCAGGCGGGCGACCTGGCCACCAGCGTCGAGGAGAGCGTGCACGGCATCCGCGTGCTCAAGGCGTTCGGTCGGGGCAAGCACGCTCTCGTGCGGTTCAGCCGCCAGGCCGAGACGCTGCGCGAGACCGAGCTGCGCAAGGGTCGCGCGATCGCCGAGATCTGGTTCTGGCTCGACCTCATGCCGCAGATCGCGTTCGGGCTCAGCCTCATCGCGGGCATCTGGCTGATCGTGCAGGGGCAGATCGACGTGCCGCAGCTGTTCGCGTTCTTCGCGATGGCCGCCGTGCTGCGCTGGCCGATCGAGTCGATCGGCTTCCTGTTCTCGTTCATGCTCGACGCGCGCACCGCGACCGACCGCGTGTTCGAGATCTATCAGGAGACGAACACCATCACCGACCCCGCGCAGCCGGTGCGGCTCGATGAGCCCCGCGGCGAGCTGGCCTTCGAGGGCGCCCGGTTCCGCTACCAGGACACGGGTGCGCACGAACGAGACCTGCTCGACGGGATCGACCTCGTGCTGCGCCCGGGCGAGACCATGGCGCTCGTCGGCCTCACCGGGTCGGGCAAGACCACCTTGACCACGCTGCCGGCCCGCCTGTACGACGTGACGGGCGGTCGGGTCACCCTCGACGGCGTCGACGTGCGCGACCTCGAGCTGTCCGAGCTGCGCCGGCACGTGGCCATGGCGTTCGAGGACGCGACGCTGTTCTCGGCATCCGTGCGCGAGAACGTGCTGCTCGGCCGGGCCGATCTCGACATCCACAGCGCCGAGGGGGAGCGCGTGCTGCGCGAGGCGCTGGACGTCGCCCAGGCCGGGTTCGTCGACACGCTGCCCGACGGCGTCGAGACGGTCATCGGCGAAGAGGGACTGAGCCTGTCGGGCGGGCAGCGTCAGCGCCTGGCGCTGGCGCGTGCCGTCGCCGCAGACCCGAAGGTGCTCGTGCTCGACGATCCGCTCTCGGCTCTCGACGTCGACACCGAGGCGCTCGTCGAAGAGGCCCTGCGCCACGTTCTCGCCGAGACGACCGCGCTGATCGTCGCCCATCGCCCGTCGACGGTCGCGCTCGCCGATCGGGTCGCGCTGCTCGAGCGGGGACGCATCACCGCGGTGGGGACCCACTCCGAGCTGCTGCGCACCAGCACGCACTACCGGCACGTGATCTCGAGTCTCGAGGCCGAGGAGGCGGCGCGCACCGGCGCGATCGACATCATCACCGACGCTTCGGCAGGCTCAGCGACCCAGATCGACGAAGAGGAGGTGCAGGCGTGAGCATCGCAGGCACCCAGGGCGAAGACCGCTCCGACTACACGAAGGCCGAGAGCCGCGCGATCCGGCAGCGGTCGCTGCGTCTGCTCGGCTCGCTCATCGCTCCGCTGCGGCTGCGCATCGTCATCGCCGCGCTCGTGCTCGTCGTCTCGACGGCGCTGCAGGTGGCCGGCCCGATCCTCATCGGCATCGCGCTGGACCGCGCCCTGCCGCAGCTGCTCCAGACGGCCGACTGGATGCCGGCGATCACCGTCACCATCGTCTATCTCGTCGCCGGCATCCTGGCCTCCGCGCTGATCGGACTGTACGTCGTGCTCGCGGCCCGAATCACGCAGGCCGTGCTGCTCGACCTGCGCAAGCGGATCTTCCTGCACACCCAGCGCCTCAGCCTGGAGTTCCACGAGTCGTACACCTCAGGCCGGATCATCTCCCGTCAGACCAGCGACCTGGATTCCATCCGGGAGCTGCTCGACGGCGGTCTGAACAACCTCGTCTCGGGCCTGCTGTTCGGGCTGTTCACGTTCATCGCGCTGGTGATCGCCGACTGGCAGTCGGGGGTGATCCTGCTGCTCGCCGGCATCCCGCTGGTGGTGCTGATGCGCTGGTTCTACAGTCGCTCGCAGGCGGTCTATCGCGAGTCGCGGGTGATCAGCGCGAAGGTGATCGTGCAGTTCGTCGAGACGATGACCGGCATCCGCGCGGTCAAGTCATTCCGCAAGGAGCCGCGCAACGACGCCGCCTTCCGCGCGGTGGCCGGTGACTACCGCGACGTCAACCGGCGCTCCATGGTGCTGTTCGGCACGTTCGAGCCGGGGCTGATGGGCATCGCGGCACTGACCCTCGCGGCCGTGGTGCTGTGGGGCGGTCTGCGCGTCGCCGACGGCGTGCTGGGCGTCGGCGTGCTGCTCGCGACCGTGCTGTACGTGCGCAACTTCTTCGCGCCGATGCAGGAGATCGCGATGTTCCTGAACTCCTACCAGTCGGCCACCGCGGCGCTCGAGAAGGTGTCCGGCGTGCTCGACGAGGAGCCGACCGTGCCCGACCCCGAGAAGCCGGTCGACCTGTGGGAGTCACGCGGAGCGATCCGCTTCGACGACGTCACCTTCGCGTACAACGACGACAAGACGATCCTGCCGGACTTCTCCCTCGACATCCCGTCGGGGCAGACGATCGCGCTCGTGGGCACGACGGGTGCCGGCAAGTCGACGCTGGCCAAGCTGGTCTCGCGCTTCTACGACCCGACCGCCGGGCGGGTGACACTCGACGGCGTCGACCTGCGAATGCTGCACCCGAAGGATCTGCGACGCGCGATCGTGATGGTGACGCAGGAGGCGTATCTGTTCAGCGGCACGGTCGCCGACAACATCGCGCTCGGCCGGCCCGATGCGACGTTCGAGGAGATCCGCGCCGCCGCACGTGCCGTCGGCGCCGACGGGTTCATCTCGTCGCTGCCCGACGGGTACGACACCGACGTCAACAAGCGCGGCGGCCGGGTGTCGGCCGGGCAGCGTCAGCTGATCTCGTTCGCGCGGGCGTTCCTCGCCGATCCCGCGGTGCTTATCCTCGACGAGGCGACGGCGTCGCTCGACATCCCGTCCGAGCGGCTCATCCAGGAGGCGCTGCAGACCCTGCTCGCCGACCGCACGGCGATCATCATCGCGCACCGGCTGTCGACGGTCGCGATCGCCGATCGCGTGCTGGTGATGGAGCACGGCCGGATCATCGAGGACGATACCCCCACCGCTCTGATCGGCGGCACGGGGAAGTTCGCTCAGCTGCATGCTGCCTGGCAGCAGACGCTGGTCTGAGAATGGGCTGTTGTGGCAGCGGGACGACGGTCTGGAACATATCACTGCCCTGGCAGCGGGACTCAGGTCCGAGAATAGATTGATGTCCTGGCAGCAGACGCTGGTCTGAGAATAGGTTGAGCACGTGGATCCGATCCTGCTCCTTGCCGCCGAGTGGTGGTGGGTCGCCCCGGCGGCAGCCGGAGCGGGTGCGACAGGGTACGCGATGGTGCGAAGGCGGGGAACGGTGAACGGCAGACGACTCGGCTACGACGCGGCCCGGCTCGAGTACCGGCGCGCGCAGCTCGATGCGCGGGCCGCGGCGGACGCGGCTCGCATCGCCCGGGCGGATCTTGCGAGGGTCGCCG
>NZ_DAMDLU010000179.1:0-4554 GCF_032084865.1 Microbacterium sp. | reverse complement strand
GTGCGGGCGACGCGGCGTGATCGGCGAGCCCCACCAGCGCGAGCAGCTCGTCGGCGCGCGATCGGGCATCCGCCGGCGGCATGTCGTGCAGCCGTGCTGTCGTGACGATGCTCTCCCGCGCCGTCAGCGACGGCCAGGCGCCGAGGGTGTCGGGCATCCAGCCCAGCATCCGCCGCACCGCCGCAGGATCGGCGACGGGGTCCACGCCGTCGATGCTGATGCGACCCGCGTCCGGGGCGAGCAGCGACGCGAGCATGAGCAGCAGCGTCGTCTTCCCCGCGCCGTTCGGACCGACCAGCCCCGTGACGCGACCGGGCAACGCATGAAAGGTGGCATCCACCACGGCATCCACCGACCCGAACGACCGCTTGACCCCCTGCGCGACCACTCCGTCCATGACCCGAGCCTAGGGCAGAGCTGGCAGGATCAGGCCGCCATGACCCGAGCCTAGGGCAGCGAGGCCAGGGCAGAGGTGACAGAATCAGGCCATGCGCACGATCCTCAACATCATCTGGGTCATCTTCGCCGGATTCTGGCTGTGGCTGGGGTACATCCTGGCCGGCATCCTGCTGTGCATCCCGATCATCACCATCCCGTGGGCGATCGCATCGTTCCGCATCGCCGGGTACTCACTGTGGCCGTTCGGCCGTCAGGTGGTCGACCACTCGAGGGCCGGTCTCGGAGCGGCGCTGGGCAACATCGTCTGGGTGATCCTCGCCGGCTGGTGGCTCGCGCTCGGACACATCCTCTCCGGCATCGCGCTGTGCATCACGATCATCGGCATCCCGATGGGCATCGCCGACTTCAAGCTCGTGCCCGTGTCGCTCATGCCCCTCGGCAAGGAGATCGTGCCCAGCCGCGGCGGCGCCTTCACGCGGTGATCGCGGCTCAGCCGAAGAACGCGACTCCCAGGTCGGGGTGGTCGACGAACACGCCGTCGACGCCCGTGTCGGCGATCTCGCGCCACTCGGCCTCGTAATCGCCGAACGCCGACTTCCCCTTGCCGACGCGGAACCGCGGGTCGAGGAAGGTGTTCTCGGGGCGGCACGTCCAGGTGAACACCCGCAGACCGCGCGCATGCGCGTCGGCGACGATCGTGTTCCCGGGCGCCAGCAGCATCCTCTTGCTGACGCTGATGCCGTCGACCGCACCAGCCAGCCGGTCGAGACCGTTGGGTGTCACGGCGGACGCGTAGTCGGGCGCGTCGTCGCCGAGGACGCTGACGAGATCGAACGGCGTGCCCGCCGCCTCGATCAGGTAGACGAAGGACGCCGCGATGCCGGTCTGCTGCAGTCGATGCAGGATGGTCGATTCGAACGACTCGATGATCAGCGGCAGCCGGCCGTCCGCCCAGCCGCCCGCACGCAGGTCACGCTCGATGAGCGGCGCGAGATCGAGCCCGACGCTCTCGAAGTAGGTGGCGTGCTTGATCTCGAGCACGATGCCGATCTCGCGGCCGTGCTCGTCAGACCCGGCGCGCACGAGGTCGAGCAGGTCGGGCAGGCGCAGGATGGGCTGGCCGTCGTCGAAAGTGGCGCTCGACTGGCGGATCTTCGGCAGCCGCTCACGGGTGCGCAGCGTCGACAGCTCGGCCCAGGTGAAGTCCTCGGTGAACCAGCCGGTGAGCGAGACGCCGTCGATCCGCTTCGTCGTGCGGCGGTCGGCGAACTCCGGGTGATCGGCGACATCCGTCGTGCCGGAGATCTCGTTCTCGTGCCGCAGCACGAGCACGCCGTCCTTCGTCGCCACGACGTCGGGCTCGACGGCATCCACCCCCATCACCAGCGCGAGTTCGTACGACGATCGGCTGTGCTCGGGGCGATAGCCGGGGGCTCCGCGATGCCCGATGACGAGCGGTCTTCTCCTGGGCACGCTCACAGCGTAAAGCACCCGTTCCATAGGTTGCCGCGAGTATCTTTGAGGAAAGAGATGACCGATCCCTCGGGAGCAGAGGCCACCATGAGCAACTTCGCATTCAACAACCCGGCGTTCCAGCAGCAGGATCCGCGAAATGTCGCGTCCTATCCCGGTTCGTCTCAGGGCACGTACGCGCCGCCGCCCGCGCCGGGCGCCGCCGCCGGAACCGCATCCTTCCAGCACGCCGGAATGGATGCCGCCGCCAACGCGCAGCTGGAGGGCATGTACACCTCGCCGTCCGCCGGCGCCCTCGAGACCGACCGGATGACGGTCGAGGACACGGTCTGGAAGACCGCCGGCCTCTTCGCCATCCTGCTCGTCACCGCCGTCGCCGGATGGGTGTGGACCGCGACGAGCTTCGTCAACTCGGGCGGCAACGCCGACATGACACCGTGGATCGTCGGCGCGCTCGGCGGCTTCGTGCTCGCCATGGTCGTCACGTTCACCTCCCGCAAGAAGGTGCGCCCCGCCCTCATCTGGGCGTATGCCGCCTTCGAGGGCCTGTTCGTCGGCGCCATCTCGGCCTACTTCGAGATCATCTGGCCGGGTGTGGTCATGCAGGCGACCCTCGCGACCGTCGCGGTCGTCGGCGTCACCCTCGCGCTCTTCGCCAGCGGCAAGGTGCGCGCCAGCGCGAAGATGACCAAGATCGTCATGATCGCGATGCTCGGCTACCTGGTCTTCTCGGTGCTCAACCTCGTGCTGATGTGGACGGGCGTCCTTCCCGCCGGTCAGGCGTTCGGCCTGTACAGCGCGGAGATCTTCGGCATCCCGCTCGGCCTCATCATCGGCGTGCTGGTCGTGTTCATGGCCGCGTACTCGCTGGTGATGGACTTCGACCAGATCCAGCAGGGCGTGCGCAACGGCGCTCCGCGCAAGTACGGCTGGCTCGGGGCGTTCGGCATCATGGTGACCGTCGTCTGGCTGTACGTCGAGATCCTGCGCATCCTCGCGATTCTGCGCGGAAACGACTGATCAGCAGCTGTTTCGCGAACGGTCCGCCCTCTTCGGAGGGCGGCCCGTTCCGCATCCGGCGGCACTTTTACCGCATTCTCACGATGTGCACAAGGGTATGACGCACATTCGTAGCGATCGGGCAGGGTTGATGCATCCGGAAACCCCCGGGTATCACTCACAGATCGGAGACACTAATGGGCTTCCTCGCCTTTCTCCTCCTTGGACTCATCGCCGGTGCGATCGCGAAGCTGATCCTCCCTGGCAAGCAGGGCGGCGGCTGGATCGTCACCCTTCTGCTCGGTGTCGTCGGCGCTCTGCTCGGCGGCTGGCTCGGCAGCGTGCTGTTCGGCCGTGGCGTCGAAGGCTTCTTCGACCTCGGCAGCTGGCTGCTCGCGATCGGCGGCGCGATCATCGTGCTGCTGATCTACGGCCTCATCGTCGGCCGCGGAGACCGTCGCCGCGTCTGACCTCCCCAGAGAAGAGGCCGCTGCCTTCGGGCAGCGGCCTCTTTCCAGTGCGAGCACCGATCGATGACGAACCGGGCTTTCTCTGAGATTCTTGTCCGATGGCACTCGTCGAGCAGATCAGGAAGGCGCTTCGTGCGGCCGCCGACCCCGCACTCGCTCCCGGCCAGCAGGCGTACATGAGATCCGCGATGCCGTTCCTCGGCGTGCGGATGCCGGCAGTGCGGGCTGCGGTGCGGGCGAGGTCTCGGGACGCCGATGCCGCCGTGCTGCTTGAGACCGCGCTGACCCTGTGGCGCGAGGCGGAGTTCCGCGAGGAGCGCTACGCGGCGCTCGCCGTCATGGCGCTGCGCCCCCTGCGCGGCGACGTGACCCTGCTGGATGTGCACGACGAGATGATCCGCACCGGGGCCTGGTGGGATCTGGTCGATGAAGTCGCGCATCGACTGCGGGAGCTGTTCGACGCCGACCCCGTCCGGATGGCGGTCGAGATGCGCGTCTGGGCGGACGACGACGACATGTGGATCCGCCGAGCGGCCATCATCTCCCAGCTCGGCCGGAAGAACGACACCGACCGCGATGTGCTCGAATACGCGATCCTCGCCAACGTCGCCGATCGGCGGTTCTTCCTGCGGAAGGCGATCGGCTGGGCGCTGCGCGACCTCGGCAGGCACGACCCGGACTGGGTCAGGAGGTTCGCGTCGCAGCATCCGGAGCTGTCTGCGCTGTCGCGGCGCGAGGCGCTGAAGCACCTCGGCTGAGCGCCCGCGCCAGGGCGCACGGGAGACGAAGAAGAAGGGGCCGCTATCGCGGCCCCTTCTCTCACTCCCACTCGATGGTCGCCGGCGGCTTCGAGGTGACGTCGAGGACCACACGGTTGACTTCGCGCACCTCGTTGGTGATGCGGTTCGAGATCTTCGCGAGCACGTCGTAGGGCAGACGGGTCCAGTCTGCGGTCATCGCGTCTTCGCTGGAGACGGGACGCAGCACGATCGGGTGCCCGTAGGTGCGGCCGTCACCCTGCACGCCCACCGAGCGCACGTCGGCGAGCAGCACGACCGGGCACTGCCAGATGGTCTGGTCGAGGCCCGCCCTGCTGAGCTCCTCGCGAGCGATCGCGTCGGCGTCGCGCAGGATCTCGAGACGCTCGCGGGTCACCTCGCCGATGATCCGGATGCCGAGGCCGGGGCCCGGGAACGGCTGGCGGCCGACGATG
>NZ_DAMDLU010000178.1:0-4565 GCF_032084865.1 Microbacterium sp. | reverse complement strand
GCCGCCCGTCGGCGCGGCCGACGGCGCCGCTGTGGGCGCGTCGGAAGCGGTCGGCGACCCGGTGTCGCCATCGCCGCCCGCTCCCGCGGCGGGGGTGAACTCGGTCGGCGTTCCGAGCGTCGCGGTCGGCTCGAACGGCACCCAGCCGATGCCCCGGAAGTACACCTCGGGCCACGAGTGCAGCTTGTCGCTCGTGACGGAGTACACGCGCTGCTCGCCCCGCTTCTCGTCGGTCGCGGTGCCCGGCAGATACCCGACGACGATGCGGACGGGCATGTCGAGGGTCTGCGCCATCAGAGCGAAGGCGCCGGCGAAGTGGATGCAGTATCCGCTGCGCACCTCGAGGAAGGTCGCCACGGCGTCGGCACCGGTGCCGTCGAAGCCGTCGTCGACCGGCGCGTCGAGCGAGTACGCGAACTCCGAGCGGAACCAGTTCTGCAGGGCGAGCAGCCGGTCGTAGTCCGTGTCGGCGCCGGCGGTGACCTCGCGAGCGAGGTCGCCGATGATCTCCGGGAGGCCGTCCGCGGGCGCCGCGACGAGCTCCGCACCCCCGGCGGAACTCGCCCTGATCTGCTCGAGGCTCGGTGACGGGGTCGCCATCTGCACGGTGTAGTCGGCGCCGGCGGCATCCCGAGTCGAGCTGATCACGGTGCGGTTCAGCGGCATCGCCTGCCAGCCTCGCGGCAGCCCGCTGATCTCTTCGGCGGCGTACGGCACGGGCAGCCGGGAGCTCGAGATCCCCACGACCCGGATCGAGACCTCGTGCTCGACCGTCTCGATGTCGTCCGTCCACGGGCGGTCGCCGAAGCCGTCCTCCACGGGGTTGCGGTCGGAGCGGTCCGGACGCCAGACCTCTCCGTCGAACCTCGACAGCGTCGCGAGCCGCAGGTAGGGCGGGGCGGCGGCCGAGGTGACGACGCTCAGCGCCTGGGTCTCGTTGGGACGGCGCAGGTCGTCTCCCAGTCGCAGGTCGGCGTTGACCGTCGACAGCTGCCCGTTCCCCCCGGCGGTGGCGCTCAGAGGCAGAACGGGAGACACGACGACGGTCGCGGCGATCGCCGCGGCGCCGATGAGCCCGGCGGCCACGAAGGGCGAATGGCGGATGGCGTCGCGATCATGCCTGGCGCCGAAACGCAGGACGATCAGGATGATCACCGCCTGCAGCACGAACCACCCCAGGTTCACCGAGCCGAAGCTGAGCAGCATCGGCCCGGCGCCCACGATCGAGGTGAAGAGCACGGTCAGCACGATCAGCCGATGAGCGAGCAGGTGGTCGAGAAGCAGGGCGACCAGCGCGAACGCCAGTCCCATCGTCGTCGTCATCGACACCGTCGCATCGATCGGCGCGACGCCGTTCGAGATCTCGTCGACCGCGCGCTGCAGGCGCAGGACGGTCAGCTCCAGACTCGCCGCGGTGGGCACGATACCCAGATCGGCGGCCTCGCTCGCCAGCAGGTTCGTGAGCACCAGGGTGAGAGCGGCCAGCTGCAGCAGCAGGGTGAGAAGAGACCGGATGCCGTCCTGCGCCCTGCGCAGGAGCCGCCTGCCCACCATGCCCGCCGCGGCGACGGTGGCGATGATCACCACGACCGCGAACGTCCACGCGCCCGCCGCGATCACCCCGGTGTACGGCCACATCGCGACGAGAGCGGCGACCGCGGCCAGCGCCCCGGGCCCTACGACTCCGGGCCTCGGCACGATGCTCGAGGATTCAGCCACGGGGAGCCCTCGCTCGCGGCATCGCAGCCTCCCACACGTCCGCCGGATCCGCTGTCGCGGACAGCGCGGCGACGTTCCAGCCGCGATCGGCGGCGACGGCGAGAGCCCCTGCATCCGCCCCCGCCGCTATCAGCATCGGCGCCGAAGCGCCCGCCGTGCTCAGACGCGCGGCATCGTCCGCATCGATCGCCCCCGTGATCAGCACCAGCGGGCCCGGGGGTGAGCCGCCGACGATGGCACGCAGGTCGCGCGGCTCGCCGCGAGGCACCACCGTCGCCAGGGCGACCAACAGGGTGTCCCGGTCGTCTTCGTGCCCGCGCAGCGCACCGAGCAGCGAGCCGGCGCTGTCGAACACGTCGACGCTGTATCCGTCCTGCACGAAGCGCAGCGCGGCCGACGCGCACAGCGATACCGCCGTCTCGAACGCAGGGTCGACGCCGTCACCCGGGCGCGCCCAGCGCGACGCCGCACGGTCGAGCACGACGACGGCGTCGGGACTCGCCTCCTCTTCCTCCTGCCGCACCATGAGCGACCCGCGGTGCGCGGTCGCGCGCCAGTGGATGCGCCGCCGGGAGTCGCCCGACAGGTACGCGCGGGGGATGAGGTTGTCGGCCCCCTGCCCGAGCCGCGTCGAGCGCGTCTGCGCCGCCCCGCCCGCCGCTCCCACCTTCGTCGGCAGCGGGACGAGCGCGAGCACCTGCGGCACGACCGTGATCATCCGCGTCTCGCCGAAGGCCTGCACACGCTGCGCGAGACCGAACGGGTCGACCGTGCGCAGCAGCAGCGGACCGAGCGACGCCGTCCCACGGCGCACGCCCTCGAGGTCGTAGTGCAGCAGCCGCGTCTCGCCGGGGTACTCCCCGCCGGCGTCGCCGCGCACCGCCTCGGGAAGGGTGTCGCTCCAGCGGCCGTGCGGGATGCCGGGAGCGTACAGCTCGAAGCGCACGGTGACCTTCGACGTCTCGCCGACCGCGAGCAGATCGGTGGAGATCTGCCGCCATACCTCGCCGCGTCGTCGTGGCGCGCGGACGACGAGCAGCGCGATGAGGGGCAGCACGATGAGCAGCACCCCGACGTACAGCAGGGGGCGGGCGCCCAGCACGTTCGCGGCGACGCACAGCACCACCCCGAGCAGCAGGCACGCCGCTCCTCGGGCGGTCAGCGGACGGGTGCGCATGACGTGCTCAGACGCGTGCGGCGAACGGCACGGGAACCCGCGCGACGATCTGACGCAGCGCGGCCTCGACCGGCTGCGCGCCGGCACGGTGCACACCGCGCGCAGCCAGCAGGCGGTGGGCGAAGACCGGGATGACCAGGTCGGCCATGTCGTCGGGCACCACATAGTCGCGGCCGTCGAGAGCCGCGACCACCTTCGCCGCGCGCACCAGCTGCAGTGTCGCCCGCGGGCTCGCGCCGAGATGCAGGCTCGGATCCTGCCGCGTCGCCTGAGCGAGCGCGACGGCGTACTCCTCCAGCGACTCGGCGACGTGCACGCGGCGCGCCCACGAGATCAGCGCGCGCACCGACGCGGCGTCCGCGACGGGGGAGATGGCGGAGAGCGGGTTCGCGGTGTCGCGCTGGCGGAGCATGAGCGTCTCGGCCGCGGCATCCGGATACCCCATCGAGATGCGCATCATGAACCGATCCCGCTGCGCCTCGGGCAGCGGATACGTGCCCTCCATCTCGAGGGGGTTCTGCGTCGCCACCACGAGGAACGGGTCGGGCAGCGGGTGAGTGGCGCCGTCGACCGTGACCTGATGCTCCTCCATCGCCTCCAGCAGCGCCGACTGGGTCTTCGGCGAGGCGCGGTTGATCTCGTCGGCGATGACGATGTGCGCGAAGATCGCCCCGCGCTTGAACTCGAACTCCCGCTGCACCGGGTCGTACACCGCGACGCCGGTGACATCACCGGGCAGCAGGTCGGGGGTGAACTGGATGCGGCGGACGGTGGCGTCGACGCTTGCGGCCAGCGCTCGGGCGAGCATCGTCTTCCCGACACCCGGCACGTCCTCGATGAGCAGGTGCCCCTCCGCCAGCAGGCACACGAGAGCGTTGCGCACGGCATCCGCCTTGCCGTCGATCACCGACGAGACCGAGGCGACGATGCGCGATGTGTGCTGGGTGAACTGCTCAGCATCAAGCGGTGCGTTCTCGTGCATGCGGGCCCTCTCGTGCGCGACGGTGCGTGTGATGATCGTAACGCCGTCGGAACGGCGCGGACGCCGACTTCGGGCGAGGCCGTGCGGGCGAGCGCGGGATCAGCCCCACACCGACTGCCGCGGGGCGGTGCGTTCGAGCGACCCGCCCTGCGCGCGAGCCGCGCGCAGCACGACCAGGCCATCTGCTCCGTTCAGCTCGATCAGCTCGCCGGGGCCGAGAGTCCGGCGCCAGAGTGCCGCGAAGGCCTCGGCGTCGGCTCGCCGTCGTCCGATCTGCTGAGGCACAGTGAGGTAGGTCGGCTGCCGCACACCGACGCGCAGCACGAACCGCGGAGTCCGCACCGGACCGAAGAGCTCCTGCACCGCATCGGCGAGCACCCGCCGCGCCGGCGGCGGAGCGTCGAACAGCAGTCGCACTCGCGTCGATCCGTCTACGAGAGTCTGCGCGCTCGCCGTCACCGCCTCGTCGGGCAGCACCGCGATCCGCTGCGCCGACTGCAGGGCGTGCGACACGGTCAGCGCCGCGAGGTGATGGATCCGCGCCGGATCGGTGCGGAACCGACGCGCTCGCCGCATGTCCTTGCCGTGCCGGGCGAGCGTGAAGAGCGCTCCGGCGCCCAGCGCCGTGGCCAGACCGCCGAGCCCGGGCAGCTGCAGGTCGAGCGGGCCCGAGGCCAGGGCCAGTGC
>NZ_DAMDLU010000177.1:0-4630 GCF_032084865.1 Microbacterium sp. | reverse complement strand
CGATCGTGGTCTCGTCCTTGGTGACGATGACCTTGCGTGCACGGCCGAGCAGGTCGAGAGTGGTGTTCTCGAGCTTGAGGCCGACCTCTTCGGTGATGACCTGGCCGCCGGTCAGGATCGCGATGTCCTGCAGCTGGGCCTTGCGACGGTCACCGAAACCGGGAGCCTTGACGGCGACCGACTTGAAGATGCCGCGGATCTTGTTGAGCACGAGGGTCGCGAGAGCCTCGCCCTCGACGTCCTCGGCGATGATGACGAGCTCCTTGCCGTCCTGGATCACCTTGTCGACGATGGGCAGGAGGTCCTTGATGTTGGAGACCTTCTGGTTCGCGATGAGGATGTACGGGTCCTCGAAGACGGCTTCCTGGCGCTCCGGGTCCGTGACGAAGTACGGGTTCAGGTAGCCCTTGTCGAAGCGCATGCCCTCGGTGAGCTCGAGCTCGGTGCCGAAGGTCTGCGACTCCTCGACCGTGACGACGCCTTCCTTGCCGACCTTGTCGATGGCCTCGGCGATGAGCTCGCCGATGGCGGGGTCAGCGGCCGAGATCGATGCGGTGGCGGCGATCTGCTCCTTGGACTCGATCTCCTTGGCGCTGTTCAGCAGGTCCTCGGTGATGGCCGCGACGGCCTTCTCGATGCCGCGCTTGAGCGAGATGGGGTCGGCGCCGGCTGCGACGTTGCGCAGACCCTCGCGGACCAGTGCCTGAGCGAGGACGGTCGCGGTGGTGGTTCCGTCACCGGCGACGTCGTCGGTCTTCTTGGCGACCTCCTTGACGAGCTCCGCACCGATCTTCTCGTACGGGTCGTCGAGCTCGATCTCCTTGGCGATCGACACACCGTCGTTCGTGATCGTGGGGGCTCCCCACTTCTTCTCGAGCACGACGTTGCGACCGCGCGGGCCGAGGGTCACCTTGACGGCGTCGGCCAGGGTGTTCAGGCCGCGCTCGAGGCCACGACGGGCCTCCTCATCGAAAGCGATGATCTTTGCCATGAGTCTTTCGTCCCTCCCGGACGTAGGCGATGGGGTATTAGCACTCCAAGTGCGCGAGTGCTAACCCCAGTCTGGCACTCGACCCATGGGAGTGCAAGCCGCGACCGAAAGGGCGGGCCCGTCGTCAGGGCGCCGGGGCCTCGGAGGCGGGCGCCGAGGACGTCGCCTTGTCGACACCGATCACGACCGTCAGCTGCGGCCTGTCGGAGTCGTTCATCGCCGCATAGAAATCGCTCTGCTTGACCTCGACACCGCCGAGCACCTCTGCGAGCCCGAGTGCTGCGCCCTCGTCGGCGTCCTCGACGTAGAAGACCGTCGTCTTCGAGAACTCCTGCGATGCGCCGTCGCTGCCGAACACGTCGTCGGTCGACCATCCCTCTGCGAGCAGCTTCTCGCGCACCTCCGCGACGCGCCCCTTCTGGGACGTCGCGTTCAGGATCAGCACACGGTACGAGGTGTCGACCTGAGCGACGACACCGGGCTGCGTCGGCACCGGGGCGGGCGACTCGCCGCCGAACAGCGAGATGCGATCCATCATCACCAGCGACACGAAGATCCCGCACACGATGAGCACGAGGGCGACGGCCGCCGACCACAGCAGCACGACGAGACCGTTCATGCCCGGCTGCTCGGCGCGGTGCGCGCCCACGCGCCCGGTGGCGCGCGGAACGTCGTCGAATCGATCATGGGAGAGCTTCTGCACCCCTCGATGCTAGCGGGCGGCTGCCGTGAGTCCGCACGAAGCGGCGACCGGCCCGGATGCACCCGCGAGGGCGTCGTCAGCCGACGAAACCGCGCATGCGTGCGGTGCGCTGCACCGCCCTGCGGTCGCGCAGGCGGCGCAGTCGCCGCACGAGCAGCGGGTCGAAATCGAGGGCCGCTTCGGTCTCGATCAGCCGGCCGAGCAGCTGGTAGTAGCGGGCCGGACTCATGCCGAGCTGTGCCCGGATGGTCTCCTCCTTCATGCCGCCATGACGCGGCCAGGCCGCCTCCAGCGTCAGGATCGCGCGATCACGATCGGAGAGTTCACCGAGCATGTGCTCAGGCTACGCGGGATCCGTTCCGATCCCGGCGCGCCACTCCCACCAGCGCCCGAGCGGGTCGGCATCCGCCACCACGCGCCCGTCGAGCGCGACAGCGAAGCCGCGGAAGGCGGCCGGATCCACCGCGGGACGCCAGGCGTCGTGCAGCGCGGGCGGGTCGATCGTGATCCAGTGCCCGTCGAGCGCGCGGATGCGGTCGACGAGTTCGGCTCGCCTCGGTCGGGGCAGGTAGACGAGCATTCCCGGTGTGGTGACGACCAGTGTGGCCTCCGCCGGGGCTGCGGCGGCCATCGTCTCCAGCTGCTCGATCGCATCGCCCGCTCGCAGCAGCGGCGGGTCGGCCGCGACGACGCGCATCGCCGCGGCGATGCGCTCGCTCCGCTCGTGCTCGCCCGGCCAGATGAGGGACTCGAGCCAGGCGCGGTCGGCGGGGGTGCGCACGTCGATCGGGTCGAGGTCGATCCCTGCCCGCCAGATCACCTCGGGCACGCGCAGCTCGGGCAGCTCGCCCGAGACGGTGCTGCGCAGCAGCACGGGAGACGGCCCGCCGGGCGGGTCGAGCCGGCGCCGCGGGATGCCGTCGGCACCGTCGATGCGGAACGAGAACCGGTCGGGGTACAGGCACAGACCCGCCGCGGCACCGAGCTCGAGCAGCGCGATCGGCCCCTCGACCAGGCTGAGCGCGGGCAGCAGAGCGGCCAGCCGCAGCGGCTCGTTGATCTGCACCCCGCGGCGCGCGCAGTGCGTGACCAGTTCGCCGGCATGCGCGAGCACGAACTCCCGCCATGGCCGGTATCCGCCCACCGGTGCACCGAGCAGGCGTGACACCGCGAAGACCAGCGGCGGCTGCCGCTGCTGCGGGGTCAGCTGCTCGAGCACGGCCTGCACCTCGGCATCCGCCGCGACCCCCGTCGCCCACTCGACGTACACCGCGCTGCGTCCGGGCGCCTCCTCGTGGGCGAAGCGGTGGTAGCGCTCGGCGACAGCATCCGTCATCCCGCCATTGTCCCAGCGGCGGGCGGAAGGCGCCGCCGGACGTCTTCCTCCGACCGGCCCGCGCGGGTCGCGAAGGCGAGGGAGTGACCGACCGGCCCGCGCGGGTCGCGAAGGCGAGAGAATAGACCCATGGGTTACAGCGTGAACAAGACGGATGCCGAGTGGCGCGCCGAGCTCGGCGATGACCAGTACGCGGTGCTGCGCACCGCAGCGACGGAGCGCCCGTGGACGGGCGAGCTGCTCGATGAGGAGCGCGCCGGGCTCTACACCTGCGGCGCGTGCGGCGCGGAGCTCTTCCGCAGCGGCACGAAGTTCGATTCGGGATGCGGCTGGCCGAGCTTCTACGAGTCTGTGCGTCCCGAGGCTGTGGAGCTCATCGAGGACACCACGCTCGGCATGGTGCGCACCGAGGTGCGCTGCGCGGCGTGCGGATCGCACCTCGGGCATGTCTTCCCCGACGGCTTCGGCACTCCCACCGGCGATCGTTACTGCATGAACTCCGTGGCGCTGTCGTTCACTCCCGATCCGTCGTGAGTGCGCTCGACGCCGTCCGGCGCCGCGCATCCTGGTCGCGGGTGACCGACGACGCTCCGACCCGCGAGCAGCTGCTGCCGCTGATCGAAGCGGCCGGGCGCGTCGCCGATCACTCGTCGCTGCGGCCGTGGCGCCTGATCGAGCTGCGCGGCGATGACCGTCTGACGCTGGGAACGGCGCTGGCCGAGGCGGACGGGGACGACAAGCCCTCGACCAAGCCGATGCGCGCGCCGCTGCTGCTCGCCATCGTCGCCTCGTACCGCGAGAGCGACAAGGTGCCGCGGTGGGAGCAGGAGGCGGTCGCCTCCGGCGTCGCCCACACGCTCAGCCTTCTGCTGGATGAGGCGGGCTGGGGCGTCATCTGGCGCACCGGCGGCCTCACCCGTTCGAAGGCCGTCGCCGAGGCGCACGGTCTGACGCAGAACGAGCAGCTGCTCGGCTGGCTGTACGTCGGCGGCAAGCCCGAGGGCAAGGACGCCGGCCGTCGCAAGCCGGTGGATGCCGACGCCCTGCTCACGGCGATGCCTTCCGGAGAGGCGCCCGAGGAGCTGCGTCAGAACGACACGGCGTCGAAGGACGAGACGTCGAAGAAGAAGGCCGCGAAGAAAGCCAAGAAAGCGAAGAAGAAGGCGAAGCGCGAGGAGCCCTGAGTCAGCGACGGCGCGGCAGAGCGACGACAACGGATGCCGCAGCGACGATGAGCATCGCGGCGAGCTGCCAGGGTGCGGGGCCCCGGTCGACCGGCCAGACGACGTCGATCACCACCGACGTCACCAGCTGCCCGAGCACGCTGCCGAGCCCGAGCAGCAGAACGCCGGTGTGTGGCACCAGCCAGGCTCCGAGCAGGATGTACGCGAAACCTAGCAGGCCGCCCAGATACAGCCAGGGTTCGGCGGGGAGCGGGCCGGGCATCCTGATGGTCGAGACGCTGACCGCTGCCGCCGCGAGCAGCACGACGGTGCCGGCGACGAAGCTCACCAGCGTGGCCGTCAGCGGCGACGCGCCCCGCCGCGCGAGGCGACCGTTCGCCGCTGCCTGCCAGGCGATGCCCGCACCGGCCCCGAAC
>NZ_DAMDLU010000176.1:0-4745 GCF_032084865.1 Microbacterium sp. | reverse complement strand
ACCCCACCGGTGCGCGCGCACGCGAAGCGCCTCGGCGTCGATCTCGCGCTGGTCGCCGCCGACGTCGGCGACCGGGTGATCACCCGCGACGATGTGGATGCCTATGCCGAGCGCACGGGCTCGGCCACTGCGGCGACCGAGCCGGCACCGGTTGCGTCGCCTGCCCTTCAGCTCGTGCCGTCGGGAGCGCGTGCGCAGACCCGCATCCCGATCAAGGGTGTGCGCAAGCACACCGCCCAGGCGATGGTGCAGAGCGCGTTCACCGCTCCGCACGTCACCACGTTCCACACCGTCGACGTCACCGCGACCATGGAGCTGATAGATCAGCTGAAGGCCGACAGGTCACTCGCCGAGCACCGCATCGGACCGCTCGTGGTGATCGCGAAGGCGGTGGCTCTCGCTCTCGGCCGCACCCCGTCGCTGAACGCGACCTGGGACGAGCCTGCGGGCGAGATCGTGCACAATCACTTCGTCGATCTGGGCATCGCCGCAGCGACCGAGCGCGGCCTGATCGTGCCGATCATCCGCGACGCCGAGCGACTGTCCCTCACGGGGATGGCCGACGCGCTCGCCCAGCTCACGCAGACGGCACGTGCCGGCAAGACCAGCCCGGCGGAGCTCGCCGGCGGCACCTTCTCGATCACCAACATCGGCGTGTTCGGCATCGATGCGGGAACGCCGATCCTGCCTCCTGGGCAGTCCGGGATCCTCGCCGTCGGGGCGGTGCGACGTCAGCCGTGGGAGTACCGCGGTGAGATCGCCCTGCGTCAGATGATGACGCTGAGCCTGTCGTTCGACCACCGGCTCGTCGACGGGGCCGAGGGCGCGCGCTTCCTCAAGGACGTCGCCGACATCCTCGAGCAGCCGGGCCGGGCTCTGCTCTACTGAGCCGCGTCGGCTCGAAACCGGTCGGCCGCCGGCGTGGGGTCTGCCGACGGCCGGCCGGGGATCCGTCGGCGGTGGACCCCGGTCGCCGCCGGTGAAAGCGGTCAGCCGTCGCCGGCGGTCAGAGCGGCCATCGCCATCGCGGCGAGCACGCGCGCCGTGTCCGTGCGCGTGCGCAGCGCGGCCGAGGTGCTGTGCGGGGTGGAGTTCAGCAGCCCGAAGCACGCCTGGACGCGCAGACGCAGCTCCTCCCGCTCGCCCGTCACGAGAGCGCCGAGCGCGTCGATCCACAGTCCGATGTACGCACGCTGCAGTCGCCGCACGTCCGATCGCGAACCTTGCGTCAGATGGGAGAGATCGCGGTCCTGCACGCGGATGACGTCGGCGTTGCGCAGAGCGAAGTCGACGTGGAAGTCGACGAGCATCGCCATGCGGATGCGTTCATCGGCTGTTCCGTGCACGACGGCAGTGCCGCCGGCGACGAGGTCTTCGCTCACACCGATGAGCAGCGCGCCGAGGAGTGCCTGCTTGCCTGCGAAATGCCGGTACACGGCGGGGCCGGAGACGCCGACAGCGGCGCCGATGTCCTCCAGGCTCACGCTCGAGTACCCTCGAGCGCCGAACAGCGCGGCGGCCGCGACGAGGATCGCATCGGTGCGCTCCGCTTTGGCGCGGTTGCGCGACGTGACAGGCGTTGTCATTTCGGTTAATCCTCGCTAACCTGAATTGCCGGGGTTAGTGAACACTAACCTTTCTGGCGCGAATTTTCCGCAATGGTCGAGGAGGACCCGCGATGCCGGCCACCCAGCAGACTCTCGCCGCAGAACTGCGCGAGCGCCTCGCCGCCGCCGCACTCGGCGGTCCGGAGCGCTCCCGCGAACGGCATGTCGCCCGCGGCAAGATGCTGCCGCGCGACCGTGTCGACCGGCTGCTCGACGAGGGAAGTCCGTTCATCGAGGTCGCCCCTCTCGCCGCGAACGGACTGTACGGCGACGAGGCTCCGGGTGCCGGGGTGGTCGCCGGTATCGGGCTGGTGCACGGCAGGCACGTGATGGTCGTCTGCAACGACCCGACCGTGAAGGGCGGCACGTACTTCCCGATGACGGTGAAGAAGCATCTGCGTGCGCAGGAGATCGCGATCGAGAACCGACTGCCCTGCCTCTACCTCGTCGACTCAGGCGGCGCCTTCCTCCCGAAGCAGGACGAGGTGTTCCCCGACCGCGATCACTTCGGGCGCATCTTCTTCAACCAGGCGCGCATGTCGGCGGAGGGCATCCCGCAGCTCGCGGCCGTGCTCGGCTCGTGCACGGCCGGCGGCGCGTACGTGCCGGCGATGAGCGACCAGACCGTGATCGTGCGGGGTCAGGGCACCATCTTCCTCGGCGGTCCGCCGCTGGTGAAGGCCGCGATCGGCGAGGTCGTCACCGCCGAGGAGCTGGGCGGGGGAGAGCTGCACGCCCGCCGCTCGGGGGTCGTCGATCACCTGGCCGACGACGACGAGCACGCCCTCGAGATCCTCCGTGACATCGTCGCGACGCTGCCGCAGCCGGCGCCGCCGGCGTGGCACGTCGGGCCGAGCATCCATCCCCGCGAGACCGGAAGCCTCTACGACGTCGTCCCCGTCGACGTCAACGCCGCGTACGACGTGCACGAGGTGATCGACCGGCTCGTCGACGCCGACAGCGTCAGCGAGTTCAAGCCCGAGTACGGCACCACCCTCGTGACCGCATTCGCTCGGCTGCACGGACACCCGATCGGGATCGTCGCCAACAACGGCGTGCTGTTCAGCGAATCCGCGCTGAAGGGCGCGCACTTCATCGAGCTCTGCGACCAGCGCGGCATCCCGCTGCTGTTCCTGCAGAACATCACCGGATTCATGGTCGGCACCGAGGCTGAGGCCGGCGGCATCGCGAAGGACGGCGCGAAGATGGTGACCGCCGTCGCCACCACCCGCGTGCCGAAGCTGACCGTGATCATCGGCGGCTCGTTCGGCGCCGGCAACTACTCGATGTGCGGTCGCGCGTACTCGCCGCGATTCCTGTGGAGCTGGCCGGCCAGCCGCATCTCGGTGATGGGCGGCCCACAGGCGGCATCCGTCCTCGCCACGGTCAAGGAGGATCAGCTCACCGCGGCGGGAACACCGTGGACCGCCGAGCAGCGCGCCGAGTTCGAGGCGCCCGTCCGCAGCCAGTACGAGGCGCAGGGCGAGCCGTACTACGCCACCGCGCGACTCTGGGACGACGGGATCGTCGACCCCGACCAGACCCGCGACCTGCTCGGACTCGCGCTCGACGTCGTCTCCCGGACGCCCCTGCCCGACCCGCGCTTCGGCCTCTTCCGGATGTGAGCACCATGACCATCGACACCGTCCTCGTCGCCAACCGCGGCGAGATCGCCCGCCGCATCATCCGCACCCTGCGCGACCTCGGGATGCGCAGCGTCGCCGTGTACAGCGACGCCGACGCGCACGCACCGCACGTCCGCGAAGCAGACCAGGCCCTCCATATCGGCGGATCGGCTGCGTCGGATTCATACCTGAACGTGGATGCCATCATGGCCGCCGCACAGGCATCCGGAGCCCAGGCCATCCACCCCGGATACGGATTCCTCTCCGAGAGCGTCCAGCTGGCCCGCGCCTGCGCGGGCGCCGGTGTGACCTTCATCGGACCCGGCGAGCGCGCGCTCGAGATCATGGGCGACAAGGCGACGGCGCGCGACCACGTCGCGCGTCACGGCGTGCCCGTGGTGCCCGGCTTCACGGCCGCGGGCCTCGACGACGACCAGATCCGCGCCCGTGCCGATGAGGTCGGCTACCCGCTGCTGGTCAAGCCCAGCGCGGGCGGCGGCGGCAAGGGGATGGAGATCGTCCGCGCCGGCGACGAGCTCGTCGGCGCCCTCGCGACCGCGCGGCGCGTCGCCACCGCGGCGTTCGGCGACGACTCGATGGTGCTCGAGCGCCTCGTGCAGCGGCCGCGGCACATCGAGGTGCAGGTCTTCGGCGACGCACACGGCACGGTCATCGCCCTCGGCGAGCGGGAATGCACCTTGCAGCGTCGCCACCAGAAGGTGATCGAGGAGGCGCCCGCGGCGCACCTTCCCGACGCGGTGCGCCGCCGGCTGCTCGACGCGGCGGTGGCCGCGGCGAAGAGCGTCGACTACGTCGGCGCCGGCACGGTGGAGTTCCTCGTCGAGGCCGACGCCGTCGACGACGTGTTCTTCATCGAGATGAACACGCGTCTGCAGGTCGAGCATCCGGTCACCGAGGAGGTGACGGGTCTCGACCTCGTCGCCCTGCAGCTGCACATCGCCGCCGGCGGTGCGATCGATCCGGCCCCGGCCGTGCGCGGTCACGCCGTCGAGGCACGGGTCTACGCGGAATCGCCGGAGCGCGGGTTCCTGCCGTCCACCGGCCGCGTTCTGCTGTTCGATCCTCCGCGCGACGTGCGGGTGGATGCCGCGATCGAGACGAGTTCGGAGATCAGCGGGTTCTACGATCCGATGATCGCGAAGGTCATCGCATACGGCGCCGATCGTGCGACCGCCCTGCGGCGTCTGGACGCCGCTCTCGCCCGCACCGTCGTGCTGGGAGTCGAGACGAACATCGCCTTCCTGCGCGCCCTGCTCCGCGACGAGCGCGTACGGCGGGGCGACCTCGACACGGGCCTGATCGAGACGATGCTGCCGTTCACCCCTTCGCAGCCGACGCCGGCGATGTTGGCCGCGGCCGCGCAGGCTGTCGCGCAAGCCGGGCCGATCAGCCGCCCGAGGGCCTCCGCCGACGTCTGGCATGAGCTGCCGGGCTGGCGTATCGGAGGCGCCGCGGCGCCGCCGCGCACCGAGTTCGTGACCGACGACGACAC
>NZ_DAMDLU010000175.1:0-4778 GCF_032084865.1 Microbacterium sp. | reverse complement strand
CATCCCGTGAATGCGTCCGACATCTGGAGTGTCGGCCCCCGGTGTGCACCATCGAGGCAGGTGCCGTCAGGCGATGTACACCTTGCGCAGTGTCTCGTGCACGGTCCACAGCGTCTGCATCCCGGCCTCCAGACGCACAACGGAGCCCGCGCGCACGTCGATCGTCGGCAGGGCGGGCTCGATGAAGTCGATCCGGGCGCTGCCGGCGAGCACGATGAACACCTCGTCGATCTCGGTGTCGACCGCGGCGCCCTCGGTCATCTCCCAGACGCCCAGTTCGACTCCGGCGAACGGGCCGAGTTCCCGGATGCCGACAGTCGGCGCCCCCGCGCGAACCGCCTCCGCGGGCAGCGGGTCATGCGTGAGGGGCTCGTGCAGGGCATCCGTCGCGATTCCGGCGGTCTGCAGCGGCAGGCTCACGAGTCGAACCCCATTCCGACGGCGTCGAGGGTCTTCAGCAGCAGGTCGCGCCTGCCCGCGTTGTGGTCTGCGCGATCCATCGACCGGCGCACGAGGTTCACGCCGATCGCCGCGGCCGGCTCGGGCGGGAACGGGATCGGGCGCGTGCGCACCATCTCGAGCTCGGTGCGCTCGGTCGTGAGCCCCTCGAGTTCGTCGAGCATGACGTCGGCGGCGAACCGGCTGGCGCCGACACCGAGGCCGGTGAATCCCGTCGCGTACGCGACGCGCCCACCGCGGGCCGTGCCGAAGAACGCGCAGAAGCGGCTGCACGAGTCGATTGCGCCCGCCCAGCGGTGGGTGAAGCGCAGGCCTTCCAGCTGCGGGAACGTCGTGAAGAAGTGCGAGGCGAGCCTGCGGAAGCTCTCGGGGCGCTCCTCGTACTCGGCGCGCACCTTGCCGCCGAAGTGATAGATCGCGTCGTAGCCGCCGAACAGGATGCGGTTGTCGGCGCTGAGCCGGTAGTAGTGGAACTGGTTGGCGCTGTCGGCGAGCCCCTGCCTGTTCCGCCAGCCGATGGACCGCAGCTGCTCGGCGCTGAGCGGCTCGGTCATCAGCACGTAGTCGTACACCGGCACGGTCATCAGCCGGTTGCGCTTGAGCAGCGACGGGAACGCGTTCGTGGCCAGGGCGACGTGGTCGGCGGTGATGGTCGCCCCGCTCGCGACGGTGACGGTCTGGCGGCCCGACCCGCGGATGCCGGTGACCCGGCTGCGCTCGTGGATCACGACGCCGAGCTCGGTGGCCACCCTCGCCAGCTCCACCGCGAGCTTGGCCGGGTGGATCATCGCGCAGCCGGTGCGGTCCCAGTTGCCGGCGAGGTAGGTGGGGGAGTGCACCTCGGCGCGCACGGCATCCTGATCCAGGAATCCCTCACCCTGCATCCAGTCGATCTGATGCGGCTCGACGGCGACGGCGAGCTGCCCCGTGCGCTCCCAGTCGACGTCCATGCCGTAGCGCTCGACCGACTGCTGGATGCCATCGAGGTTCTCGAGCCCGAGCCGCTCGAGCCGCTCCATCTCGCCCGGCCAGCGGCTCATGCCGTTCTCGTGGCCGTGGGTGAGGCTGGCCTCGCAGAAGCCGCCGTTGCGACCGGATGCCGCCCAGCCGATCCGCGCCGCCTCGAGCACCACGACAGAGCGCTGCGGGTCGCGCTCCTTGGCGCGCACGGCCGTCCAGAGACCGGCGTATCCGCCGCCGACGATGACGAGGTCGGCGCGGGTGCGGTCGGTCAGCGGTGGGTGGCTCGGGCGCTCGATGTCGTCGAACCAGAAGGTGGCGTGCCTGGTGTCGCGAAGGGCGGCGTCGATCAGGCTGTCGTGCGGGCGCTGCCGCTCGAACACGGTGGTGCCCATGGTTCTCGTTCTCTCTCGAAGAGGTGTGCGCTGCCGATCAGCGCGTGCCCCAGTTGTAGAAGTCCTTGTGCAGGCCGGCGTAGATGAGACTCTCGGTGTGCTCGACCCCGGGGATCGCACGCACCCGCATCGAGACCAGTTCGAGAAGGTCTTCGTCGGTCTCGCAGATGGCCTCGGCGAGCACGTCGAAGGTGCCGAGGGTGACGACGACGTACGCGATCTCGTCGAACGCCTTCACGGCATCGGCGACCTCGCGCGGATCGCCGGAGGTGCGGATGCCGATCATCGCCATCCGTGCGAAGCCGAGCTGCCGGGGGTCGGTGACGGCCACGATCTGCATGACGCCCGAGTCGGTGAGGCGCTGCACGCGCTGCCGGACCGCGGCTTCGCTGAGACCGACCGCGCGGCCGATCTCGGCGTAGGGCCGACGGCCGTCCTGCTGCAGCAGCTCGATGATCCGCTTCGAGACATCGTCCAGCGTCGCGGTCTTCGGCTTGTCAGTCATGCGCCGATCCTGACATGAGAACGCGATGCATGCAACCGGATCCGAAGAGAAAAGCGAGAAAAACTCCCGAATCCGCAGAATAGATGGGTATGGTGGCCGCATGGCGACGACGACACTGCAGAACCACATCGGCGGCTCGCCGCGCGATGCGCACGGCACCGGAACCCTCGACCTCGTCGATCCGGCCACCGAAGAGGTGTACGGCCGGATCCCGCTGTCTGACGAGCACGACCTCGACGCAGCCTACGCGGCCGCAGCGTCCGCCTTCCCGATCTGGCGCGACAAGACACCGGCCGAGCGGCAGCTGGCGCTGTTCCGGATCGCGGATGCCATGGCATCCCGCGCCGACGAGTTCGCCGACCTCGAGTCGCAAGACACCGGCAAGCCGCGCGCGACCCTCGTCGCCGACGAGATCGAGCAGTCGATCGACCAGCTGCGCTTCTTCGCCGGCGCCGCCCGCAGCCTCGAGGGGCGCGCGGCAGGGGAGTACGCCGCCGGACACACCTCCTACGTGCGACGCGAGCCGATCGGCGTGATCGGGCAGGTCACCCCGTGGAACTATCCGCTCAACATGGCGGTGTGGAAGATCGCCCCCGCGCTCGCCGCGGGCAACACGGTGGTGCTCAAACCCGCCGAGTCGACCCCGCTGTCGACGCTTCTGCTCGCCGAGATCGTCGCCGAGCACACGCCCGCCGGCACGCTGAACGTCGTGCTCGGCGCTCGCGACACCGGCGCCGCGCTCGTCGCCCACCCGGTTCCGCAGATGGTCGCCATCACCGGATCGGTGCGGGCGGGCATGGCGGTCGCCGCGTCGGCGGCATCCGACCTGAAGCGCGTTCATCTCGAGCTCGGCGGGAAGGCGCCGGCGATCGTGTTCGACGACGCGTCGATCGAGAAGGCGGCGGATGCTATCGTCGCCGCCGCGTTCTTCAACGCCGGACAGGACTGCACGGCCGCGACCCGCGTGATCGCGCACTCTTCGATGCACGACGAGCTGGTGCGCGCCCTCGTCGAGCGCACGCGCACGCATGCGCGCACCGGCGGGCCGCACGAGGAGGGTGTGCTGTTCGGTCCGCTCTCGAGCGCGGCGCAGCTCGCCCAGGTGCAGGGTTTCATCGACCGGCTGCCCGCGCATGCCACGATCGAGACCGGCGGGCGCCGCCAGGGCGACAAGGGCTGGTTCTTCGAGCCGACGATCGTGTCGGGCATGCGGCAAGACGACGAGGCCGTGCAGAACGAGATCTTCGGACCGGTGCTCACCGTGCAGTCGTTCGACACCGACGACGAGGCGCTCGCGATGGCGAACGGCGTGCGCTATGCGCTCGCCGCGTCGGTCTTCACGCGCGATCACACGAGGGCGATGCGCTTCACGCGCGACCTCGACTTCGGCTGCGTATGGGTGAACACGCACATCCCGTTCGTGTCAGACATGCCGCACGGCGGGTTCAAGCACTCCGGCTACGGCAAGGACCTCTCGCAGTACGGCTTCGACGACTACACCCGCGTCAAGCACGTGATGACCGCGCTCGACTGACTCAGGCGAGGCGTTTCACCTGGCGCAGCTCGTGCAGCACGAGCCCGGGACGCTCGTCGACCTTCCGTGCGCCGTCGGATGCCCAGCCGTGCCGCTCGTAGAACGTCGCGGCGCGCGTGTTGCCTTCGAGCACCCAGAGGTACGCGGTCTCGTGGCCGTCTGAGCGCAGGGCATCCTCCACCGCGGTGATCAGCGCGTGGCCGACGCCGGTCGACCAGGCATCCGGATGCGCGTAGATGCCCCAGAGCTCACCCGAGCCGGGCGCATCGGCGTCGCGTGCCTCACCGTAGCTCGCCCAGCCGGTGACGCGGCCGTCGCGCTCGACGACGACGATCGTCTGCGAGGCGCGCGGCGTCTCGGAGAGCAGTCGCGCCCAGCCGGCCTCGCGCTCGGCGATCGACAGCTCATCGAGCACCGACTGCGGCATCAGCCCTCTATACGCCTGCTGCCAGGCGCGTACATGTACCAGGGCGATGTCGTGGGCGTCGTCCGAGGTCGCGGGTCGGATGTTCATGCCGGCTCCTTCCGATGGGGCTCACCAGGCCGTTCGAATCGCGTGAATGGCACGATTCTGGCCCGGTTCGTCGACAATTGAGCGATTCGGAGCTGGTGGGGGGGGTGTCAGGCGTCGCGTCGCGGGCCGTCGGAGGGATGCACGGTGAACACGTGCGGTGCGCCGAATCCGGCATCCGCGAACGCCCGGGTGACGGCATCCGCCATCCGGTCGACGGCGTCGCGCTCGACGAGTGCGATCGCGGCGCCGCCGAAGCCGCCGCCGGTCATCCGCGCCCCGACCGCGCCGTGCGCGAGCGCCGTCTCGACGGCGAGGTCGAGCTCGGGAACCGAGATCTCGAAGTCGTCTCGCATCGACGCGTGCGAGGCGACCAGCAGGTCGCCGATCGCCCGTGGGCCGTCGGATCCGAGC
>NZ_DAMDLU010000174.1:0-4821 GCF_032084865.1 Microbacterium sp. | reverse complement strand
CCGCCCCTCGACAGGGCCGGCTCGGCGTCGGTTGGCGCACGCTCGCCGGTCTCGACCTCGCTCATGCCGAGTCGCCCACGCTCACGATCGCCGACGTCGATCAGGCACTGGATGCCCTGGCCGCGACGTCGGGCACGGGTTCGACGGCCGCGCGGCAGAGCGTGCTGCAGCAGCTCGCGGCCCGATGCACGGCGGCGGAATGGGATCTGCTGTCGCGCGCGATGATGGGCGAACTGCGCACCGGAGCCCTCAGCGGCGTGCTGCTCGACGCGATCGCCCGCGCCTCGGAACGGTCGGCGGCGTCGGTGCGGCGCGCGGCGATGCTCTCCGGTGATCTCGGCGAAACGGCCGTCATCGCGCTGACCGGCGACGAGGGCGATCTCGACGCGGTCGGGCTGGCCGTCGGGCGACCGGTGATGCCGATGCTCGCCTCCACCGCGGCCACACCGACGGCGGCGCTGGAGATCACCGGCCGCGCGTCGGTGGAGTACAAGCTCGACGGAGCGCGCATCCAGGTGCACCGGCACGGCGATGACGTCGGCGTCTACACCCGCAGCCTCGCCGACGTCACGCATCGCGTGCCCGAGCTGGTCGAGATCGTGCGCTCGCTGCCCGCGACCGATGTGATCCTCGACGGCGAGACGCTGTCGCTCGACGAGGACGGCGGGCCACGGCCGTTCCAGGAGACGATGTCGCGCTTCGGCGCCGACGTCGCACGCGAGCTCGCACTGCGCCCGTGGTTCTTCGACATCCTGCACGTCGACGGCCGCGACCTCATCGACCAGCCCCTCAGCGCGCGGCTGGCCGAGCTCGAGCGCGTGGCCGGCGACTGGCGGATGCCCGGCGTCGTCACCGACGATGCCGATGAGGCCGAGCGGCTGTCGCGCGAGGCTCTCGCCGCCGGCCACGAGGGCGTGCTGGTCAAGGCGGTCGACTCGACCTACACCGCGGGGCGCCGCGGCAAGTCGTGGGTGAAGGTGAAGCCCGTGCTCACCTACGACCTGGTGGTTCTCGGCGTCGAGTGGGGATCGGGGCGGCGCACCGGGATGCTGTCCAACCTGCACCTCGGCGCGCGCGATCCCGAGGGCGAGTTCGGCGAGCCGGGCGGGTTCGTCATGGTCGGCAAGACGTTCAAGGGTCTCACCGACGAGCTGCTGCGCTGGCAGACGGAGAGCTTTCCCGCACTCGAGACCCGACGCACGGCGAGCACCATGTTCCTGCGGCCCGAGACCGTCGTCGAGATCGCGATCGACGGTGTGCAGCGTTCGCCCCGGTATCCGGGCGGAATCGCGCTGCGCTTCGCGCGCGTGAAGGGCTACCGCACCGACAAGACGGCGGGCGACGCCGACACGATCCAGACCCTCAGCTCGCTCCTGCGCGGCTGACCGCGTGCTGCGTTCACGCCGACAGCACCCGCTCCCCGGTCGGTGAGCGAGCGCAGCGCGTCGAAACGCCTCACGCCGACGCTGGCAGCCCCTGATCCTCTTCGACGACCGTGCCCTTGAACGACCACGGGAAGTTGATCCAGCGGTCGGTGTCCTTCCACGCGAAGTCCGGCTGGATGATCGTCGACGGCTTGGTGTAGATGGTCACCGAGCGCACGTCGGCGCCCTTCTCCTTCAGCAGCTGCACCGCGAGCGCGAGCGTGCGCCCCGAGTCGGCGACGTCATCGACGAGCAGCACACGACGTCCGTCGAGGTACTCCATGTCGAGCTCGGGCGGCAGCACCTCGGGGGCATCGAGTACCGTGCCGATCCCGGTGTAGAACTCCATGTTGATCGCACCGCAGTTCTTCACGCCCAGGCCGTAGGCGATGGCACCGGCGGGCAGCAGGCCGCCGCGGGCGATCGCGACGACGACCTCGGGTACGAAGGCGCTGTCGATGATCTCTCGTGCGAGCTCGCGTGTCGCGTCGCCGAATCCGTCCCAGGTGAGCGTCTCGCGCTCGATCGCCTCAGTCATCCGTCCATTCTGTTACACGGATGGCGTACCAGACGACGGGATTCCGCCCCGCTTCACCAGGGATGAGGTAGAAACGAAGGAGGGATCGCGTCGCCCGCCGCATCCCTCATCCCGATTTCCGAGGTCTTTCCGTCATGTGCCGCCTGTTCGCCTTCGTCTCATCTGATCGCTCCGCTGCCCGCCGCGAGCTGGGCCGAGACGGCATGGAGAGCCTGCTCTCGTTGGCGCGCCTGCACGGCGACGGCTGGGGCTGGGCGGGCGTGAGCGCGCCCGGGCAGTCGCCCGTCGCGCACCGCTCGGCGCGATCCGCGATCGGCGATGGGGCGTTCGAGCAGGCGATGGATGCCGAGTGCCGCTCGGCGATCGTGCACCTGCGGTGGGCCACAGCCGGGCTGCCCGTGCTCGACTGCAACGCGCACCCCTTCACGGCCGACGGCATCACTTTCGCACACAACGGCTCCATCAAACCGCTCGACCAGTTGAGATCCCTGCTCTCCCCCGAGAGCATCGCGACGCTCACCGGCACCACCGACAGCGAGATGTACTTCGCGCTCATCCGCGAGAAAGTCGCCGAAGGACTCGGCCTGCACCAGGCGACGACGCGCGTCGCGACGATGCTGCGAGAGCTGTTCCCGCTCGCCAGCCTGAACGCGCTGGTGCTCGACGAAGAGCAGCTCGTCGTCGTGCACGCCAGCGCCACCAGCATCCTCACCGATCACGATCTCTCCCGCCTCGCCCCGCTGGCCGGTGTCCTGCCCAGTGAGCACAACGAGGACTACTTCGCGCTGCGCTGGCGCGAAGCCCCCGACGGCACGATCGCGGTCGGCTCGACCGGCGTCGCAGGCGCCGGCTGGACTCCCCTTCCGGCCGAATCGGTCACCGCGATCCGGCTCGACGACCGCTCGGTGTCGACCCTCGACCTCGCCGCCGAGCACGCCCTGCACGGCTAGACTCCCGCCGCTTCGATCGACGACCTGCGATCAGCGCTTCGACGCGTCCTCCTCGCGCCGGTCGTCGTCATCGCGCCGGTCGTCGTCATCGTCGTGGGAGTCGTTCTCCGCGCGCAGTCGCAGCTCGCGCCCCTCTTCGATGGTCTTCTGCTCCTTCTCCTGCATCTTCTTGCTCTGCCTGTCGTCGCGCGGCGGCAGCTGGATGCTCTCCTCCGCCTCGATGCCGGCCTGCAGCTGACGACCGCGCTCCATCTCGGCGTCGAACTCCGCGCCGAACAGCAGCGACAGGTTCACGATCCAGAGCCACAGCAACAGGATGATGACGCCCGCGATGCTGCCGTACGTCTTCTGGTAGTTGCTGAAGTTGATCACGTAGAAGAAGAATCCGAGTGACGCGATCACCATGATCAGCAGCGCGACGAACGCGCCAAGGCTCATCCAGCGGAACTTCGGCTGCTTCACGTTGGGGCTGCCGTAGTACAGGATCGCGAGAGCCAGAACGGCGAGCAGCACGATGACCGGCCACTTGGCGATGCTCCACACGGTGAGCGCCACCTCACCGAGCCCGATCGTCTCGCCGATCGCCTCGGCGATCGGTCCGGAGACGATCACCAGCAGCACGATCGCCACCGCGATGATCAGCAGGATGACGGTGAGCAGCAGCACCATCGGGCGCAGCTTCCAGAACGGGCGACCCTCATCGATCTCGTAGATGGTGTTCATCGCCTGCGAGAAGGCGCTGACATACCCTGACGCTGACCAGATGGCGCCGGCCAGACCGATGATGAGCGCGAAGCCCGCGGTGTTCGACTGAGCGAGCTGCTCGATCGGCGGACGCAGCACCTGAACGACCGAGTCGTCGGCCACGCGTCCGAGCACGCTGAGCAGGAGGTCGGTGGTCTCGTCGGCCTGGCCGAACAGCCCCACCAGCGAGACGACGGCAAGCAGTGCGGGGAAGATCGCCAGGACGCTGTAGTACGTCAGCGCAGCGGCGAGCGTGGTGCACCGGTCGCGCAGGAACTCCGAGAAGGCGCGCTTGAGCGCGTACTTCCACGAGGGTTTGTCGATCTCGGGCGGGGTCTGCGGTTTGCGCGCGTCGTCGGGCTGCGGCGCCCGCCGCTCTTTCGCGGTGCTGCTCTGCGCGTCGCCCTGCGATGCCGGCTGCTCGAGATTTCCCGACATGGTGCCCTCCGTGATGCTGTGCGGTCGCGTTCGGAGCGTCCACTCTCTACCGGATGACCGATTCGCACTACCGCCTCGACCTGGATAGCTGCGCGAGCTATATTGCCGCGGCGCTACTATCGGAAGAGTCCGGCCTCTCAGGCCGGTGCTCGAAAAAGGGGCACGAAGCACTCCGCGACGCCGCGTGAGGCGCGAGACATATACGGATTCCTCCGTTCCTGTCTTGAAAGGCACTTCACCATGCCCACCGTCTCCGCCCACGTAGCCCTCACCCTCGCCCAGCACATCGACCACGTCTTCGGAGTGATGGGCAACGGCAACGCGTACTTCCTCGACGCGATCGAGAAGCAGACCGACGCCGTCTTCACCGCGGTGCGCCACGAGCAGGGTGCCGTGGTGGCCGCTGACGCGCACTTCCGCGCCTCCGGCCGCATCGCCGCGGCGACGTCGACGTACGGCGCCGGGTTCACGAACACCCTGACGGCGCTGGCCGAGGCCGTGCAGGCGCACGTGCCGCTCGTGCTCGTCGTGGGCGATGAGCCGACCTCGGGCCCCCGCCCGTGGGATGTCGATCAGATCGCGATGGCCTCCGCCGTCGGCGCGCGCACCTATACGACCGGGCACGCGGATGCCGCCGCGACCACGGTCATCGCGATCGAGCACGCCCTCACCTACCGCGTGCCCGTCGTGCTCGCCATCCCCTACGACGTCGCCGCACTCGAGGCGG
>NZ_DAMDLU010000173.1:248-5052 GCF_032084865.1 Microbacterium sp. | reverse complement strand
CACGGGATCGCGAGGTGCCCGGCTGCTGCAGGCCATCCGCTGCGGGCGCAGTTGGTCTTGATGACTTCGGTCCAGTTGAGGACTGGGGAGTCGAGTATGAGCGCGGCGATCAGTCCCTGATGTCGCGGGTGGTCGGCGAGTTGGAGAGCGACAGCGGCCCCCATCGACCAGCCGAACAGGACAATCTGCTGCGCTCCGCGCCGGACGGCGTATCCGATGGTCTCGTCAACGTCGCTCGTCTCGGCGTAGCCGAGGGTCGTCCGGCCGGTGCCAACTCGTGGCCCTTCGTCGGTGTTGCGATAGCTCACGACCAGGGATGTGTAGCCGAGCTCGGTTGCGGCGAGGACGCCGCGGAGGGTGCCGGCGCGGGTGCTGCCGAGGCCGTGGATGTGGATGGCCCAGGTCGCGGGGTCGCCGTCGATGCGCCAGGCCGGGCATGGTCCTGCGGGGGTCGTGATGGTGATGTCGCGTGCGTGGAGTCCGGCGTCGGCTGGGGTGGCGTAGTAGATGCCGCTCCAGGAGGCGCAATCGCCGGTCTTCGGAGTGAATCCCGATGTGGTGCCCGTGATCCTGCGAGCGACGCGGGTGGGTCCGCGATCGACGGTATCTGTGGAGAGCTGCGCCCAGCCGCCGTGCTCGAACCAGAGATTGTAGATGCCTGGCGCGGTGGCCTGGTCGGTGCGGTCGAGCACGATCAGGTCGCCGTCGTCGGCGTGCTCGACGCCTCGAACGGTGAGGTCGGATATTCGTGGGCCGACGGGTGCGGTGAGCCGCCGCGCGATGGCCCAGCCGACCCCGGCAGCCGCTGCCGCCGCGGCCCCAGCGCCGAGAGCGATGCGGCCTATCACGACTCCCGCTCCTCGACGTAGGGAACGGGCGAGGTCGCCGCGAGGGCGCTGTCGCTTCCGACGAGGTGGCTCTCGGCGCGTTCGAGCAGGTCGCGGTCGTCGGTGCTGATGTCGAAGGTGACGCGGGGGTCGATCATCGCGTCGCGGATTTCGACGATCACTCGGTGGAGGTGCCCTTCGGGGTCTTCGCTACTGGCGGCGAGGGGGTCGGCCTGGCTCAGCCCAGGCCGTGCGCGCGTCGCCTGGTGCCAAAGCGACTCGAGCTGCGCTGTGAGGGCGACGGTCTGCCTCTGCCGGGCGTGGTGCTGAGCGCGACGGACGGCAGGCTGGATCGCGAACCCGGCACAGAGGAACACGAAGGTCAGGACGGAGAGCGGATCGTAGGCGGACTGGATAGTGTGCATGAGGTCGAGGTGGCCGGTGGCGTGACCAATGTCCATGACGATCACGGCGAGGCAGAGCGCGACGCCGAACGCCGAGCCCAGGCTCAACAGTGCCGCGGGGAGGTGCTGGATGCCCGTGCTGTGCCGGTACTGCCTTATGGCGAGGACGAGCATCGCCACGACAATGACGAGGCAGTAGGTGAAGTTGATGATCGAGTAGACCGCCGCCGCTGGCTGTGCGCCGAGGTCGATCATAAATCGTGTGGTAGTGGTGCCGCGGTCGATGAGCAGGAACGATGCGGTAACCGCGAGCAGCGCTACGAGCAGGACGGGGATGCTGACGGCGGCTCGGACGAGCCTGGGCCGGTACTCGCCGGTCTTCATGACGCCGCGGCCGAGGAAGAACAGCCCGGTCATCAGGAGCGCGTCCGCGATCAGGGTGGCGAGGTTGGTGCCACCGAGCAGTCGATCGACGGCGCTGTAGGCGGCATCCACGTTGAGCGTCATCGCGATGGCAATGGTGAGGGCGGCGTAGGTGATGCTTCGGTCGGTGCGTTTGCGTCGGAAGATGAGCAGGCTCGCCACGAGCGCCCACATGAGCGTTGCGACGAGCGTCTGGATCATCCGAATATCTCCGAGTATCTGGACTCTGCGAACACCGATCCTCGGATGCCGGCGGCGAGCCGGTCGGCGAGGAACTCGGCGGCGATCTCGGTTTCGCTGTCGAGGTCTTGCCGCCTGAGCAGGCGACCTCTGGTGTACGGCGGGATGTTGGGCAGCAGTGCCTCCCCGACTGCACAGTCGTCGCCTTCGCCGTGGCCAAGGATCATGTGGGCGAGCTCGTGGAGCACGAACTGCTGGCGATGCAGCGCGGAGTCGCTGCGCGCGTGAAGCACGACGTCTTCGGCATCGGTGGAGAGCCAGAGCGCGCAGAGGCCATCGTGGGTGTCGAGGCCGGCGAGTTCGACGACGCGGAGCCTACGGTGGCGCCGGTCTTGGACGGTGTGGAGGAGATCGTCAAGGGCGAAAGTGTTGCCGAGCTCAAGGCCCGCGACGGCCGCCGATACGGTCTGTTCGATGTTCACGGTTCGCCCCTTCTCTGTAGGGAGCAGGGACCGGTGGCGGCTCCGTCGCGCGGTACCGGTCAGTGCTCGGGCATGTGTGTCATTTCCTCGTCCAGGAACTTGGTGATGGCGTGGAGTGCTTTCGGCGAGATATCGCCGAGGGTGCGGGCAGCGTAGGACTTCACCTTCGCGGCACGCATGGACCGAACCAGGTCGAGCTGCGCAGAGACCTTCTCGGGAGTGGCAGCACCGTCCTCGCCGAGCAGGAACGCGGCGTCCACGTCGAAGAACTCCGCGAGCCCTTCGAAGACGGCGGGGTCTTGGACGTAGCGGTGGCCGTTGACCATGTACGTCCAGCGCGACCGCGACAGGTTGGTGCCTCGTTCTTGGAGGTAGCCGGCGATCTGCGAGTAGGTCGGCTCCGTGCCGGACTCGGCGACGGCGACATCCATCAGGAGCCGCAGACGTTTGGCGAGGTCTTCGGCCGCAGCCTGGCTCTCGTCTTCGGTCATGGTGGCTGACCCCCTTCCCTTCGCGACGGGCAAGGCATCGATGTAGGCCACCCGGAGGGTGGTTGTGCATGCTCAACCGTACTCGTTGAGCATGCACAAATCAAGGCTTGCGCATGCTCAACGATCGATGTTAGAACAGGACTCCGGGGGATTTTGAGCATGCTCAATGCAGGCGTCCCGGCCTCGGCTCGGGCTGCCTCAAGGAGGTGAACGATGTCCAGCTCACGGTTCGGGCGCGGGTGTTCGCGCCTACCTGCCAGGTGTACCGCCGCGCGCAGCCGCGTCGCGGCCCGCCGAAGAGGAGGCCGGAGCATGGCATCGAACGAGGACGCCCGCGCGGCGCGAGAGGCGAAGCTCGACGAGCTGCACGAGAAGCTGACCGGAGCGGTCGAGTCGCTGGTCTCGGGTGACGATTGGCGGCAGGCGCTCGCGTTCGCGGCACGGTTCCGGTCGCGGTCGTTCAACAACACGATGCTGATCTGGGTGCAGCACGAAGCCGCCTACGAGGCGGGCCGAGTGCCAGAACCCTTCCCCACCCTGGTCGCCGGATACCGGCAGTGGCAAGGGCTCGGGCGGCAGGCAATGAAGGGCCAGCCGGGGTACATGATCTTCGCGCCCGTAACGGGCCGGTTCGCTACCGCGACCCCTGCCGATGCGGGATCGTGGCGACGGCTCGGACCGAGGGAGAAGCCGAAGGCCGGCGAGGTGGTGCGCTCGCGGATGGTCGGGGCCAGGCCGGCCTACGTGTGGGATGCCTCCCAGACCGACGGCGAGCCGCTGCCGGTGCCGCCCGCTCCGACGCTGCTGGAAGGCGAAGCACCGACGGGGCTGTGGGAGGGGCTGGCCGGGCAGATTCGCGGCGCGGGGTTCGAGGTGCTGCGGGTGCCGCACGAGGGGATGATCTCCGGCGCGAACGGCATGACCGACTTCGAGGCGCGCACGGTTGCCGTGAGGGAGAACATGGACCCTGCCGCGAAGGTCAAGACCCTCGCGCACGAGCTGGCGCACGTGCTGATGCACGATCCCGACGACGAAGAGGCGCGGCAGCATCGCGGCATCCGCGAGGTCGAAGCCGAGTCCGTCGCGCTGATGATTGGCGCCGCGCACGGCATGGACACCGCCGGGTACACGATCCCGTACGTCTCGACCTGGGCCACCCGCGTGGACGGTCAAGAGCCCGCCCAGGTGGTGCAGGGCACCGGCGAGCGGGTGCGGAAGACCGCGCTGGCGATCCTCGACCAGCTCGACACGCTCCAGGGCGGCGACGGCACCCCGCCCGGCCTCGAACGCGACACCCCCAGTCCGCGAACTTCCCGTGCGGCTGCGCATGGGGTGGAGGCGGATCGTCCGCGTGTTGCGCCGGTGCCAGCGCTGGCAGGGCGAGGGCTGTGATGCCTGAAGCATTCGATGTCCTGGCGGCGCTCATCCGTGTGGATCGCGCGCCAAGCCTGGCGTTCGCGGCGGGCGCCCTCGCGGCGGCCCGCGTGCCCGTGTTCCCGTGTCTGGTCGAGGGGAAGCGTCCGCTCACCCGTCGTGGGTTCCTCGATGCGAGCAGCGACCCGGAACAGGTCGCGGCGTGGTGGTCGCGCACACCGGACGCGAACATCGGCATCCCGACGGGCGCTGCATCGGGCGTTGTCGTCGCCGATGTCGATGTCCATGGCCCCCACGATGGCCGCGCGGCATTCGAGCGCGCCTCCGAGGCGGGGCTCGTCGATGGAGCGGGTCTGCTGGTGCGCACACCCACCGGTGGCGCGCACGTGTACTTCCCGGCGACACAAGGCAGGGAGCAGCGGTCGTGGCAGGCAGCTGACGTGGGCGTCGATTTCCGGGGCGACGGCGGCTACATCATCGCTCCGCCTTCCCAGCGAATCATCGACGGTCATGTGAAGCGCTACGAGGTCGCCGATATCGCCGCGCACTCGGTCGGGACGGTGGACGCGGCCCGGCTGCGGGACTTTCTCGACCCGCGCCCCGTCGCCCCGTCGCGCGCCAGC
>NZ_DAMDLU010000173.1:0-238 GCF_032084865.1 Microbacterium sp. | reverse complement strand
GCCAGCAGCGGCTCGATGGATGTGGATGCTGAGCGGTTGGCGGCTTGGGTCGCGGGGCGGGGTGAGGGTGAGCGGAACCGGGGCCTGTTCTGGGCCGCTTGCCGCCTTGCCGAGAATGGCGTCTCGGCCACGGACGCGCTCGATGCGCTGGGTTCTGCGGCACACTCGGCGGGTCTGGGTGATCGCGAGATCACCACGACCGTGCGCTCCGCCTACCGCGCCACCCAGCCCGCATCCG
>NZ_DAMDLU010000172.1:0-5207 GCF_032084865.1 Microbacterium sp. | reverse complement strand
TCGAGAACTTGAAGCCCTTGGTGTAGTCGAACTTCTCGACCGCACGGATCAGGCCGAGGTTGCCCTCCTGGATCAGGTCGAGGAACTGCATGCCACGACCGGTGTAGCGCTTCGCGAGCGAGACGACCAGGCGCAGGTTGGCACCGAGCAGGTGGCTCTTCGCCCGCTGACCGTCGCGCGCGACCCACTGCAGGTCGAGGCCGAGCTGGCCGGACTTCTCGGCCGCCGACATCGTCGACAGCTTCTCCTCGGCGAACAGGCCCGCCTCGATGCGCATCGCGAGCTCGACCTCTTCGGCCGCATTCAGCAGCGCGACCTTCCCGATCTGCTTCAGGTAGTCCTTGACCGGGTCGGCGGTCGCGCCGGTGATCTGCGTGGAGTAGACAGGGGCGTCGTCCTCGTCCTTCGACGAGATGACGATCGCGCCGGTGGGCAGCGGCTCGGTGAAGGCCGGCTTCTTGTCGCCCTCGTCGTCGTCGCCGTCCTCGGTCTCGACGACCTCGTCGTCGACCGGGGCCTCTTCGTCCTTCTTCTTCGCCGTGCGCCGAGCGGGGGCCTTCTTGGCGGGTGCCTTCGCGGGCGCCTTCTTCGCGGGCGCCTTGGCCGCGGTCTTCGTCGCCTTCTTGGGCGCCGCCTCGGCGACGTCGGTCACCTCGGCCTCAACGATCTCGGTCTCGGCAGTGGTCTTCTTGGTCGTCCGGGAGTTCTTGCTCGTAGCAGGAGTCACGTTTCGCCTTTCATGGAGCGGTGCACGCGCTCCGAGCCGTTTCGGACACTAGTAAGACCCTTGTCAAGTGCATCCGCGAGGAATCTGTTGACAATGGGTCGAGCATCCATTATCACACACGACGACGGCTGCTTCCTCCGATTCCGTGAATCAGCGCGCGTCTCAGCGCTGCTTGTCGTCGTCTCCCGGGCGTCGCGTGGCCAGATAGCGCTCGAGCTCCGCGGCGAGCTCGTCGGCGCTGGGGAGGTCGCGCTCGTCGAAACCGCCCTCGTCGCCGGTGTCGTCCCGGCCCGCCATGTACGCGTCGTAGCGCTGCTCGAGTCCGTGCAGCATCTGCACCAGCTCTTCGCTGCCCTGCACCTGCTCGGCGACACGGGCGTGGAACTCCTCGCTGCGCTCGTGCACGGCATCCATCCGCAGCACCAGCCCGGTGCCCGCCATCAGCTTGTCCGCCGCGGCGGTGACCGTGTCGGGGTAGTCGGTGTCGGCGAGGTAGTGCGGCACGAGCAGCACGAATCCGGCCACGCGCACGTCGTGCTCGACCAGGCGGAACTCGAGCAGGTGGGCGGCCGTGGCCGGCACCTGGGTGCGGGGACGCCACACCGAATGCACGGCCGTGAGGTCGCGCCTGTTGCCGCTGACCGTGACACCCAGCGGACGGGTGTGCGGCACGGGCATGGCGATCGAGTGCACCCACGTGACCGTCGACACCTGGAACGCGTCCACGAAATCGACGACCGCGCGTGCGAAGGCGTTCCACGCGAAGTCGGGTTCGTACCCGGAGAGCAGGAGGAACGGCTGACCGAGGGCGTCGTGAGCGAGGGCGAGCTCGAGCCGCGCCGGACGGTACTCGGTCAGGTGATCCTGATCGAAGAGCACGATCGGGCGGCGCGCGCGGTAGTCCAGCAGCACGTCGTTGTCGAACACGATGAGCGGCTTCGGGTCGGTCGTCGCGTTCAGGTGCTCGATGAGACCGGCGACGGCGCTGCCGGCATCGGTGAAGCCGGTGAGAAGAATGACCAGGGGCAGGCCGGTCGGGGCGTCCGGGGCCCCGGAAACCGACTCGAACAGGTCAGCAGGTGACGGCATGTGTCCATGCTACGAGTCGCATCCCGGGCCTGGGCGGCGACGTGCATGCTGACAGCGAACACGGCGGCAGCGCCTCGGCTCGGCGTGTGGGGGCCCTCCCTAGGATGGAGTCATGACGCTTCCCGTGATCACCCACACGACCGATCCGTTCCCCGGAGGCACCGCAGACGCCGCAGTGCTCGTCATCCCCGATCCCGCCTCCGCGACCGACGCGCTGAGCGGATACGAGGGTCTTGCCGACACCCTGGCGGCCACCGGATACAAGGGAACGGCTTCCGCCTACCAGCGCGTGCACCTGCCTGCCGTGACGTCGCTGCCGCTGGCCGTCGTCAGCGCGGGAAAGGACCCGGATGCGTCCGCCGTGCGTGACGCCGTCGCGACCGCCGTGCGCTCGCTGACCGGCTTCGCGACGGTGTCGGTCGGATTCGCCGGCGACCTCGAGCAGTACGCCGACGCCGCGGCCGAGGGTGCACTGCTCGGCGGATACCGCTTCGATGACTACCGCTCCGAGAAGAAGCCCGCTCGCGCCGAGACCATCGCGCTGCACGCCGCATCGATCGAGGACGGTGCGCTCGAGCACGCTCGCGCCGTCGCCGAGGCCGTCGCGCTGGTCAAGGATCTCGTCTCGGTGCCGGCGGAGTGGCAGAGCCCGGCCCAGCTCGCCGACGAGGCTGTGAAGACGGTCGCCGATCTGCCGATCGACGTCGAGGTGCTCGACGAGAAGCAGCTCGACGAGCAGGGCTACGGCGGCATCCTCGGTGTCGGACGAGGATCGGATCGTCCGCCGCGGCTCGTGCGCCTGTCGTACTCCCCCGCCGAGGCGGCGCGTCACATCGCGCTGGTCGGCAAGGGCATCACGTTCGACACCGGTGGCCTCTCGCTCAAGCCCGCCGCGAGCATGGTCGGCATGAAGTTCGACATGGCGGGCGCGGCCACCTCGCTGGCGGCCATCCGCGCCATCGCCGCGCTCGGCCTTCCGGTGCGGGTGACCGCGTTCCTGTGCATCGCCGACAACATGCCGTCCGGCCGCGCGACCCGGCCCGGTGACGTACTGCGGATGCTCGACGGCCAGACCGTCGAGGTGATGAACACCGACGCCGAGGGGCGCCTGGTCATGGCCGACGGTCTCGTCGCGGCCAGCCGCGAGAACCCCGACGTCATCATCGACGTGGCGACCCTCACCGGCGCGATCATCGTCGCGCTGGGCATGCGCCACACCGGTGTGATGGGTGACGACGACGCGGTGGCGGAGTACCTCGCCGCAGCGGAGTCGGTCGGCGAGGATGCCTGGCCGCTGCCGCTTCCGGAGTTCATGGAGGAGAGCCTCGACTCGCAGATCGCCGACATGGTGAACGCGAACATGGCCGACCGCTCCGGCGGGTCGCTCTTCGCCGGACTGTTCCTGCGCCGCTTCGTCGGCAGGACGTCGGATGCCGAGGACGCACCGCGCATCCCCTGGGTGCATCTCGACATCGCCGGGTCCGGCGAGCACAAGGGAGCGCCGTACGGATTCACCGAGAAGGGACCGACCGGCGCGGCGGTGCGCTCGCTGATCGCGTTCGCACGAGCATCGGTCAAGGAGTCCTGATGGCGACGCACGAGTTCGACCTGGTCATCCTCGGCGGCGGCAGCGGCGGCTACTCGGCCGCGCTGCGCGCCAGCGAGCTCGGCAAGAAGGTCGCCCTGATCGAGAAGGACAAGGTCGGAGGCACCTGCCTGCACCGGGGGTGCATACCCACCAAGGCCCTGCTGCACGCGGCAGAGGTCGCCGACCACGTCCGGTCGGCGGCATCCGTCGGGGTGAGCGCCACTCTCGAGGCGGTCGACGCGGCAGGGGTTCGCACATACCGCGAAGGCATCGTGGCGAAGAAGTTCAAGGGCCTCGAGGGCCTCATCGCGGCGCGCGGCATCACGACCGTGCACGGAGAGGGTCGCCTGGCGGCCGATCGCTCGGTCGAGGTCGGCGACGATCGCTACGTGGGCGCGGACGTCATCCTCGCCACGGGCTCGTACAGCCGCTCGCTGCCCGGTCTCGAGATCGGCGGACGCATCCTCACCAGCGAGCACGCGCTTGCGCTCGACGAGGTGCCCGACAGCGTGATCATCCTCGGTGGCGGAGTGATCGGCGTCGAATTCGCCAGCGTGTGGAAGTCGTTCGGTGCCGAGGTCACGATCGTCGAGGCGCTGCCGCACCTCGTCCCGAACGAGGACATCGCGATGAGCAAAGGACTCGAGCGCGCGTTCCGCCGGCGTGGCATCAGGTACTCCCTGGGCACGCGCTTCGCGAAGGCCGAGCAGGACGACGCGCAGGTGACCGTGACGCTCGAGGACGGCAAGAGCTTCAGCGCCGACTACCTCCTCGTCGCGGTCGGTCGTGGACCGCTGACCGACGGTCTCGGCTTCGAGGACGCCGGTGTCGGTCTCGAGCGCGGATTCGTGAGGGTCGACGAGCAGCTGCGCACGGCCGTGCCCGGCGTCTGGGCCGTGGGCGACATCGTGCCGGGTCTGCAGCTCGCGCACCGCAGCTTCCTGCAGGGCATCGCCGTGGCCGAGCGGATCGCGGGGATGGATGTGCCGACTCCTCCCGAGTCGCAGATCCCCCGCGTGACGTACAGCAGCCCCGAAGTCGCGTCGGTCGGCATCACCGAGGAGGCCGCCATCGCCGCGCACGGCGCCGACGACGTCGTGTCGTACGAGTACAACCTCGCCGGCAACGGCAAGAGCGAGATCATCGGCACGGGTGGCATGGTGAAGGTCGTCCGCCGAAAGGAGGGCCCGGTTCTCGGAGTGCATCTGCTCGGCGATCGCGTCGGCGAGCTCATCACCGAAGGCCAGCTGGCCGTGGCCTGGGAGGCGCATCCGGAAGACATCGCGCCACTCATCCATGCGCACCCCACACAGAGCGAGGCACTTGGCGAGGCTTTCCTCGCACTCGCCGGAAAACCGCTGCACGCGCTGTAGGAACGCACCAATATCCATAGACTCCCAGGTCACTAAGCTTGGGGCATCACAATTTTCCGAAGGAGACTCGACATGAGCACAGCCGTGGTCCTTCCCGCACTCGGGGAGAGCGTCACCGAGGGCACGGTCACTCGCTGGCTGAAGCAGGTCGGCGACACCGTTCAGGCTGATGAAGGCCTGCTGGAGATCTCGACCGACAAGGTCGACACAGAGATCCCGTCCCCCGTCAGCGGTGTGATCGAAGAGATCCTCGTCGCAGAGGATGAGACCGTCGAGGTCGGCGCGCTGCTCGCGCGCATCGGCGACGGCAGCGCTGCGCCGTCGGGCGGAGACGCCCCGGCCGCCGAAGCGCCGGCCGAGCAGTCGCAGCCCGCGGAGCAGTCCCAGTCCGCCGAGCAGGCGCAGCCGGCGCAGCAAGCCCAGTCGCCCG
>NZ_DAMDLU010000171.1:0-5333 GCF_032084865.1 Microbacterium sp. | reverse complement strand
GGGGGGGGGGGGGGGGGGGGCACCGCCTGGTCCCGCAGTGCGGCCTCGACCCGCACCGGGATCCTGAAGAAGGGTGGCGCCGACGTACGCAGGGTCTCGAGGGTGTAGCCATAGCGGCCGTCGAGTGCGGCATCCGGGAACCATTCGTGGAACGGCGGGGCCCCGCTCACACCGTGGCCGCCCGTCGTGCACGATAGGCAGCCACGGCGTTGCGGTTCGCACACGTCGTCGAGCAGTACCGCCGGGATCGGTTGCGGGAGAGGTCGAGGGCGACCGCGTGGCATTGATCATCGGCGCAGACGCTGATGCGGCTGCCTTCGCCTGCGCGGATCACGTCGATCAGGGCCATCGCCGTCTCGACGAGGATCCGCTCGGCCAGCGGGTGGTCGTCGGCGACCGCGTGCAGATGCCAGTCGGTGCCCTCGTGCCTCGTCAGTCGGGGTGACAGCCGCACGTCGGCGAGCGCGTCGTTGACCTCGGCCGCCATGTCATCGCGGGGTGCGAGCAGCATCGCGCGCAGCCGTGGGCGCAGCGCGCGCAGGTCGCGCCTCTCCGCGTCGTCGCGGTCGATCCGCCCGGTGTACGGATAGTCGCGGAGGAACGCATCCAGATCGAAGGAATCCGGCGGCTCAGCGGAGTTCACCAGGGCGACGGCCGCAAGCAGAGCCTCGGTGGTGTCATCGGTGAACATCATATTGACACCGTACACGCCGGCGGCGTACTGTCATGGATCATGAGCCAATTGACCGATGACTCGCGTCGTGCGAGTATCAGCACGGGTCTGCTCGTCGCGGTCGGCGCGGCGTTCGCGTTCGGCATGTCCGGCGCGTGGGCGCGGGGGCTCATCGATGCGGGGTGGACGCCCGGGGCTGCGGTCACCGCTCGGATCTGGGTCGCCGCCCTGGTGCTGCTCGTCCCGACCCTCGTGTCGCTTCGCGGCCGTTGGCGACAGGTGCGCAGGAACGCCGGCATGATCATCACCTACGGCCTGCTGGCGGTGACCGCCACACAGCTGTTCTACTTCCAGGCCGTCGCGGTGATGGATGTCGGCATCGCCCTGCTCATCGAGTACACCGCGCCGGTCGCCGTCGTGCTGTGGCTCTGGGCGCGTCGCGGCGAGCGGCCGAGCAAGCGCAGCATCCTCGGTGCCGTCGTGGCGTTCGCAGGCCTCGTGCTGATGCTCGACGTGCTCACCGGCGCGCGCCTCGACCCCGGCGGCATCCTGTGGGCGCTCGGGGCGATGGTGGGAGCCGCCGCGTACTTCGTGCTCTCGGGTCGTGGCGACACCGGCCTGCCGCCGATCGCCCTCGCCGGCCTCGGCCTCGTGCTCGGCGCCCTCGGTCTCAGCGTCGCCGGCCTCGTCGGCGTGCTGCCGATGACCTGGAGCACCGACGACGTCGCGTACCGCTTCGGCACGCTCCCGTGGTTCGTTCCCGTGCTCGCCATCGGCGTGCTGGCGACGGCCGTGGCCTACGTGCTCGGCATCGCATCGACGCGGATACTGGGATCGCGCCTCGCGTCGTTCGTGGCGCTGGCCGAGGTGGTCGCCGCGCTGCTGTTCGGGTGGATGCTGCTGGGCCAGCTGCCCGGAACCGTGCAGCTGATCGGAGGAGCGCTCGTGCTGGCCGGTGTCGTGCTCGTCAAGCTCGGCGAGCCCGCGACGCAGGAGCTCGTCGAGCCGCTGCCCGAGCCCGTGGTCTGAGCCGCCTTTTCGCCGACACCCCTGCCTTTTCGCCGACACCCCCGGCGATGGACGTCTGCAGGTAGGGGTGCGGATGGCAGGCAGGGGTCTGGGCGGAGGTGGCAGGATCGACGGATGAGTCTTGATCTTCTCGGCGCCTACGACGACCAGCTCCGAGGCGCGACCGAGGTGCACGATGCCTCCGATGTCGTGCGGCTCGGACCGCTCTGGCTCGCGCGATTCCCGGGCGACCGGGGCTTCATCACGTACCGCGAGCTTCCCGACGACGGGCCGTCGATCGCCCGGCTGGTCGCCGAGGCCACGGCGCACTTCCGTGACGGCACCGATGTCGGCGCCGTGGAGTGGAAGACCCGCGATCATGACGTGGCGCCCGGCCTCGAGGCCGCACTCGCCGAGAACGGCTACGTCGCCGATGACCCTGAATCGATCATGATCGGCGAGGCCACCGCCCTGGTCGCCGATGTGCCCGTGCCCGACGACATCAGCATCCACCCTGCGATCACGTCGGACGACCTCTGGGCGGCGAACGAGATGCAGGGCCGCGTGTTCGACGATCCGCTCTGGCGCACCCGTGCCGAGGAGGCGGTGCGCCGCTTCGAGGCGGGGGAACAGCAGGGGTTCTGGATCGCCGTCGACGCCGAAGGCGCCGTCGTGTGCGCGGGGCGACTGGAACCCGTCGACGGCACGGACTTCGCCGGCATCTGGGGCGGTGCGACCTTGCCCGAGTGGCGTGGCCGCGGCATCTACCGGGCGATGACGGCGCGGCGCGCCCAGGCCGCGCTGGACCTCGGCAAGCGGTTCATCAACTCCGATTCGACGCCGTACTCGCGGCCCATCCTGGAGCGCTCCGGCTTCGTCGCCGTATCGACGACGACGCCCTGGAATTGGACCCGCGACCAGGCGTGAGAGGGGCACCCGCCCGCCGTAGGTCGGAGATTCCAGACCGATGCGGCGCGTCGGGCATCGAATGCCCGTGACGCGCCGCACGGCGGACGAATGGTCTGGTACCTCCGGCCTGCGCGGCCGCGTCACCCGAGGCGGCGGCGGTAGGCGCGCATGGCGAACAGGTAGGCGACGACGAGGATGCCGAGGCACCAGGCCAGTGCGATCCAGATCTCGGCTCCCACCGCGCGCCCGGCGAACAGCGCCTGGATCGAGTTCACGATCGATGTCACCGGCTGGTTCTCGGCGAACCAGCGCACCGGCCCCGGCATGGTCTCGGTCGGCACGAACGCCGAGCTGATGAACGGCAGGAAGATGAGGGGGTACGAGAACGCGCTCGCCCCGTCGACCGTCTTCGCCGTCAGCCCGGCGATCACCGCGAGCCAGGTGAGGGCGAGGGTGAACAGCGCCAGGATGCCCAGCACCGCCAGCCACTCGAGCATGCCTGCCGAGGTGCGGAATCCCATCGCGAAGCCGACGCCGAAGATGATCGCGACGGTCACGCCGTTCGCCACGAGCGAGGTGAGCACGTGCGCCCACAGCACGCTCGACCGCGAGATCGGCATCGAGCGGAACCGCTCGACGATCCCGCCCTGCAGATCGGTGAACAGCCGGAACGCCGTGTAGGCGATACCGGACGCGATCGCGATGAGCAGGATGCCCGGAAGCAGGTAGTCGACGTAGTTCGCATCGCCGGTGCTCTGGCGCAGCGCGCCGCCGAACACGAACGTGAACAGCAGCATCAGTGCGATCGGGGTGACGGCGGTGGTGATGATCGTGTCGGGACTGCGGAAGATGTGCCGCAGCGACCGGCCGGTCAGGGTGGCCGTATCGGCCATGGCGTGCGTGGTCATGCTGCGTCCTTTCTGGTCACAGCGAGGAAGATCTCCTCGAGGGTGGGCTTCTTCTCGACGTACTCCACGGTCGCCGCGGGCAGCAGCCGCTTCAGCCCGTCGAGCGTGTCATCGGCGATGATGCGCCCGTCGTTCAGGATGGCGACGCGGTCGGCCAGGGTCTCCGCCTCGTCGAGGTACTGCGTGGTGAGCAGCACGGTGGTTCCCGCGTCTGCGAGGCGACGCACGACATCCCAGACCTCGATGCGCGCCTCGGGGTCGAGGCCGGTGGTCGGCTCGTCGAGGTAGATCACCGCGGGGTCGCCGACCAGGCTCATCGCGATGTCGAGGCGGCGGCGCATGCCGCCCGAGTAGGTCGCGGCGCGCCGGCCACCGGCATCCGTCAGACGGAATCGGGCGAGCAGGGCATCGGCCACCGAACCCGGAGCGGGCAGATGGCGCAGCCGGGCGACGAGCACGAGGTTCTCGCGTCCGGTGAGCACCTCGTCGACGGCGGCGAACTGCCCGGTCAGGCTGATCGACTCGCGCACCCGCAGCGGTTCGGATGCGACATCGAAACCGCACACGGATGCCGTGCCGGCGTCCGCGGTGAGCAGCGTCGACAGGATTCGCACGAGGGTCGTCTTGCCCGCGCCGTTCGAGCCGAGCAGGGCGAGGATGCTGCCCTTCTCGACGTCGAGGTCCACGCCGCGCAGAACGGTGACGTCGCCGTACGACTTCCGCATGCCGCGGACGCGGATGGCGGCAGCTCCCGTGTCGTTCATGATCGTTCCTCTTCGTGTCGGCGGGCGGTCGCGATGGCCTCGGCGAGGCGGGCGCGCTCCTTATCGATCCAGCGGGTGCCGGCGTACGACTGCGCGAAGGTCTCGGTGAAGTCCACCGGGTCGTCTCCGGTGATCTCGCCCACCGGGATGCCGTCGATCGACGCCCGCTCCCAGAGATCGGCGAGATCGACGAACATCTGCGTCAGGGTGTCGCCGTCGGTCACGCCGCCGTAATACATCAGGTACCGGTGCATCGCGCCGGCGGCGGTGCGATGCGGTTCGGGCAGAGCGTCGATGCGGCCCTTGGCGTTCTTGTACTGCTTCTTCTGCTCGAGCGATCCGGTGAGCGCTTCGATCCATTTCGCGGCCATGTCAGTTCTCTCCTTCGGAGTCGGTTCGTTGTGCATCGGGGGAGCGGAGGTGGTCGATCCGCTCGGCGAGGAAGGCCCAGGTGCTCCAGAACTCGGTGAGTTCGTCGGTGCCCTTCGCGTTCAGCGTGAACACCTTGCGCGGCGGGCCCTTCTCGCTGGGCACCTTCTCGACGTCGACGAGACCCTTCTGCTCGATGCGCACGAGGAGCGCGTACACCGTTCCCTCGGCGATCTCGACGAAGCCCCGCTCGCGAAGCTGCGTGGTGATCTCGTATCCGTATGCCGGATGCCTGGCGAGCAGGGCGAGGACGATGCCTTCGAGCGTGCCCTTCAGCATCTCGGTCATCTGCTTGCCCATCGGACCTCCGCTACTCAGTGTTGTTGACTACTGGTACATAGTAACACTGAGTACTGCTGCTGCAAGAGGTCTCATGAGATTTCTATGTATACGCAAACGCTTTCCTGCGATCGACGACCCGTTTGTGTATACGCTGAATCGCATGAGCACCGTCGTCGAACGCATCCGCGCAAGCGATCGCGCGTACCAGACGCTGCTCGACGAGATCCAGTCGGGTGCCCTCGCGCCCGGTGCCGTGCTCGCCGAGGTCGAGCAGGCCGCTCGTCTCGGCGTGAGCCGCACACCCCTGCGCGAGGCGCTTCGCCGCCTCGCCGCCGACGGCCTCGCGGTGCAGCAGTCGCC
>NZ_DAMDLU010000170.1:429-5465 GCF_032084865.1 Microbacterium sp. | reverse complement strand
GTACGTCGGACGGCCCGTGTAGTACGCGTTGAAGTCGGGGCTGCCATCGGGAAGCGCCGGCAGCGGCGTGCGACCGTCGGCGTAGGTCGGCCACATCTGCTGCGGAGCGACCGCGGCGACCGGGCGCGCGGGCCGAGGTGCGCGCGGCGCGAACAGGGCGTTCAGCAGCGGGATCAGGGTGGTGCCGACGGCGGTGAGGATCGCCAGCGCGACCACGATTCGCCAGTACAGGTCGTCGTACCGGAACTGGTCGGGGAGGGTCAGGTGGAACACCAGCAGCGCGACCAGGCCGGCGAGCATGGCGAAGGTGACCATGACGATCACCCGCGTGAATGTCGTGACGTAGCGGCGGGAGGCCTTCGTGAACAGACGCACGTGCGCCAGGGCGAGCTGCAGGACCGCGATCACGAGCAGGAACTGGAGGAACCTCGCTCCCGCCCAGCCGAAGGTCTCCGACATGTCACGCGGCAGCCAGATCTTCACCGCGCCGACGAGCAGCACGATGATCCAGCTGATCATGCTCGACAGGGCGAGCCAGTCGGGGCGACGCTCGGCGAGATGCGCCTCGGCGATCGCGACGCCCGCGAACAGGGCGAGCAGCAGGATCGTGAGGAACGCCCGCCCGATCAGTCCGTCCTGATCGCCGACCAGAACCCAGACCACGCAGACCAGGGCCGCGGCGATCAGAGCACCGATCGCGATCCAGATGGCACCGCGCAGCAGCTTCGAGGACATGGGCTTGTTCGAGTCGGCTGTCGCCGGATGCTCGGCTGACGGTGTGGCGTCGGACATGGTGAGATCCTCCCCGGTCGGTGGTCTCATCCTCGCATGCACCCGTCGGGACGACCGGATGCTGTGGACAAGCCTCAGCGCTTACGCGAGGCGGCCGCGAATCCGGCGATGCGCGCCTGCGCGTCGACCGTGTCGAACGCCGCGCCGATGGAGTCGGCCTCGGCGTTCAGCTGCTGCTCGAACGAGCGCGACGGCTGCGAGCGCACCAGGCGCTTCGCCTGCCCGTACGCGGCGGATGCACCGGCCAGCCAGAATCGGGCGACCTGCTCGGCGCGCTCGCGCACAGCATCCGCCTCCGCCTCCGGATCGGTGCCGGAGACGGCCTCGGCGACGAGACCCCAGTCGACGGCTTCCTCGGCCGTCAGCATCCGATCCTGCAGCAGCAGCTGCAGCGCACGACGCTCGCCGACCGCGCGAGCGAGCTGCGCCGAGACCGACAGGTCGGGCGTGAGTCCGATGTTCGCGTAGCGGCTGCCGATCTTCGAGCTCGCGCCGACGACCGCGTAGTCGCTGCACATCAGGATGCCCAAGCCGCCGCCCGCCGTGGTGCCGTGTGCGGCCGCGACGACCGGGATGGCCGATGTGGTCAGCGACAGGATGCCCGCGTTGATGACCTGCGCGAGAGCGGTGATCTCGTGCCCGCCTGACATGCTCGCCGACATCGCGACCACGTCGCCGCCGGCGCAGAAGGCGCGGCCGTTGCTGTCGATGAGGATGGCCCCGACATCGTCGCGCGCGACGGCCTCGGCGGTGGCATCCCGCCAGGCGTGCGCCAGGTCGGCGTCGAAGGCGTTCAGGCTCGCCGGACGGTTGAGAGTGAGCCGGGCGAGGCCCTCGTCGATCGTGAGCTGAAGCGGCTCGGACATGGCTCTCCTTCGATGCGCAAGACGGGGTTTCAGCCTAGCGGGTACTGAGCGTCACACCGCCGGTGCCGGTGCCAGGTCGATTCGGCACGCCCGCGGCCCCGAAACCGTACGAAACTGACCCCGCACCTCGCCCGAGGGCCGGACCGGGGGGCTCAATCCTCCGACAGCACGCGCACCACGAAGTCCTCCATGCGGTGCTTCGTGCCGTCGAGCCGCTGGTCGATCTGGCCGGGCGCGCGCACCTCGCTCGGCGCGAGCGGATGCGCGAGGCGCACGTTGTCGTGGCACGACAGGTCGGCGCAGATGTACGTGCCCGCGCTGTCGCCGCGGCGCCCCTTCGCCCCACCGCGTCTCGCGGTCAGCAGCGCCACCTGGCTGCCCGGCTGCATGGTGCGGCAGATGTTGCACATGCCCGAGCGCACCCGTGCCGGGTCGGTCGAGCGCAGCACGATGCCCATCGGATGCCCGTCGTGCTCGACGATCACGACCGCGCGCCGGCTCGATTCGGGGTCTCGCCAGGCGAGGAAGTCGATGTAGTCCCAGTCGGTCAGGACGAAGTCGTGGGGCATCCCGATCTGCTCGATCTCATCGGCATCGGCGTTCTTGATCGCCTCGCGGACCTGGGTCTCGGTGAGTGGTCGCATCGATCCAGTCTAGGAAGACCGGCGCTCGGCGAGGCGCCGCTGCAGCTGCTTGACCTCGTCGACGAGATCGTCTGCGGGCCCGTCGACCGGGATGCCGGGAGCGACCGTCTGAATCGGAAGCGCGGCCACGGGGCCGGGCCCCAGCCCCCACTCCTCGTGCCACTGCGACAGCTGCGCCGACGACGTCGCGTACGCGATGCGTCCGAGGCCCACCCACGCGTGCGCGGCCGAGCACATCGGGCAGTGCTCTCCCGAGGTGTACACCGTGGCATCCGCCCGCTCCTGCGGGGACAGATGCGCCGCCGCCCACCGCGCGATCTCGAACTCCGGATGCCGGGTGTGATCGCCGCCGGCGACCCGGTTGCGGTCCTCGAAGAGCACCTCCCCGCCGGCGGAGACGATCAGCGAGCCGAACGGCTCGTCGCCGGCGTCGAGCGCCTCACGCGCGAGGTCGACGCAGCGGCGCAGGTGGGTCAGGTCTGTGGCATCCATGGCATCCACCCTCTCACCCGGCCGCGTCGATCACCGCGACGATCTCGTCGTGACCATGCTCGACCGCCAGCTCGCGCGACGTGCGCCCCTCACGGTCGGTGATGTCGGGGTCGGCGCCGGCCTCGAGCAGCAGGCGCACCGTCTCGACCTGATCCGGCCCGCCGTCGTTCAGCACGATCGCCTCGTGCATCGCCGTCCACCCGAGATCGTTCACATGGTCGACCGGAACGCCCGCGGCGATGAGCACCTTCACCGTGCTCACGTGACCGTGCTCGCTGGCGGGGATGATCGCGGTACCTCCGTAGCGATTGGTGCTCGCGACGTCGGCGCCCGCGTCGATCGTCATCCGCAGGATTTCGTCGAGCCCTTCGGCGCCGGCGTAGAGGAAAGCGGAATCCTGGATGCCGTCCTTCGCGTTCACATCGGCGCCGGCGTCGATGAGCACCTGGGCGATCAGGGGCAGGTTCTTCTTCGTGGCCTGGATGAGCGGGGTAGCGTTCTTGTCACCGCCGCGGTCTTCGAGGCGTGCGCCGTCTTCGATCGCGCGGATGGTCGCGTCGGCGTCCTCCGCCTCGATCGCCGCCCACAGGTCGGCAGTCGCGCGCTCCGCCGCGTCGGGCCGCGGGGCGTCGGATGCCGCAGAGCATCCGGCCAGTGCGCCCCAGGCGAACACCGCGGCGAGCGCGACCAGCACCGTCCGGATCATGCTGCCTCCTCAACTCAGGGGAAGCGTAGGCCAGAACCCTATGCGGGGAGGCGGCGCGCCGTTACGCTCCGGGGGCCAACACTCCAGATGTCGGCCCGATCACCGTGAAGCGTCCGTCATCTGGAGTGTCGGCCCCCGATCCGTAAGCCGGCCGTCCCGGCCGCATCGGGCGTGGCGCTACTCGCCCACCGCGAAGAGGCCGTGCGCTCCCCGCTCGGCGTCGATCATCAGATGCGACACGAACGGATACGTGCCCTTCTCGGGGAACGTCAGCTCGACGAACCCGCCCTGCGCGGGCTGCAGCGCCAGAGCCTGCGACCCGGTATCGGCCGAGCGGTCGAGCAGATAGGCGCCCTCCGACCAGACCGTGTCGAACTGGCCGCCGATGACGTGGAAGCTGCTCGGGCGCTCGATCCCGGCATCCAGAACCCACACCCGCACTCGCTCGCCGACCCGCGCCGGCAGCGGCGCGTGGTCGTACTGGTTCGCGTATCCGTTGAAGGTGACGAGGTCGGGGTCGCCGGTGGCGATGCGGTCGGGGTCGACCATGCCGCCGTCGTGGTCGCCGAGGTAGTACTCGCCCTGCACGAGCACATAGCTGCGGTCGACGGCGGGCAGATCGCGGGGCTCGATGATCACCGCGCCGTACATCCCGTTCGCGATGTGGGCGGTCATCGGCATGGTCGAGCAGTGGTACATCCAGATGCCGGCGCGCGTCGCGGTGAAGGTGTAGGTGAGGCTCTCACCGGGAGGGATGGTGCGCATCGGCCGGCCGGGGGCGAGCGAGCCGGCGTGGAAGTCGATCGAGTGCCCCATCGTGCCCCTGTTCTCGAGGGTGATCACGAATCGGTCGCCGACCCGGCCGTGCAGCAGCGGCCCGGGTGCGGTGCCGTTGTACGTCCACAGCGTCTGCGTGACCCCTGGCGCCACCTCGCGCTTCTCGTCGCGGACGGTGAGGGTCATCTCGCGGGTGACCGGAGCATCGGATGCTGCAAGCGCGGGCAGCACGGCATCGTAGGGCGTGAATCCGGGCCCGGGCTCTGCCATCAGGTCGGGCGCGGTCCGCGTGCGGTCCGCTGCCCCGGGTGCCGATCCGGTCGCGCTGCCGCCCATGTGACTCATGTCGTGTCCACCGGCATCCGGTGTCACGTTCGAGCCGCCACCCGCCTCCGCGCCCGTGGCGACGATCTGCAGGGTCATGCCCATCTGCCGGTGTCCGAGGATCGAGCACCACCCGTCGAGATCGGCGGTGATCACGCCGACGTCGATCGTCTGCTTCTCACCGGGGGCGAGTCTCCGGCCGGCGACGCCGTTGGCGAAGACGAGATCGTGCACCTGCTCGTCGTCGGTGTTCGCGACCTCGATCACCAGGCGGGTGCCCGCGGGCACCTCGATGCGATTCGGGGTGAAGCGCATGTTCGCCGCCTCGACCCGAACCGTCTGCACGGGCGCGTCGGCAGCTCCGGGGGGAGCGGCGCTCCAACCCAGACCGACCGGATCGATCGCGGCGAGACCGGCCGAGACGAGCACCACGGC
>NZ_DAMDLU010000170.1:0-348 GCF_032084865.1 Microbacterium sp. | reverse complement strand
GTACAGCGCTGAGGCGACCACGCGCATCAGGCTCGACACGGGCAGGGCGCAGACGGCGAGCGCGGCGTTGGACACGGTGACGCGCAGCACGCCTGCCGTGTCGAACGCGGCCGTGCCGACGCGCACCGGGGTCGGGCCTCCGCCCAGCACCACGGGGACGAGGTAGCTCAGAGCACCGACGAGCACCTGCGCCGCGAAGCCCGCAGCCAGGTACGGCACGACCTGGCCGAAAAGGGCGTCGAGTGCCGTGAAGCCGCCGCCGTCCAGCGCGGTGGCGGCCGCCCCGACCGCGATCATGGCCACGGAGCCTGCCCACCAGATCAGCGCCGCCCCGACCGACAGCGCGGC
>NZ_DAMDLU010000169.1:326-5568 GCF_032084865.1 Microbacterium sp. | reverse complement strand
GCGACCCCGTGCGGCCCGTGCTGCGCGCGAGGGCGTCGATCGCGCCCGTCCGGGCCGGGCGTCCGCACTGACCGTCGCGCGTGGCCATCGGTGCTGTTGACCGAAGCGGCACGGTCGTGACAGACTTTCCGTGACCGGTCACAGTGGCCGGTACTCCCCGTCGACCCACCGAGGTACCCGTGAGCAACGAAGCCCCCTTCACCCCCGAGGTGGAAGCCGCCATCCAGCTGGTGCGCGCCGACGTCGCGCGACTGCATGCAGAACTCGTCCGCTACGGTCTCGTGGTGTGGACCGGCGGCAACGTCTCGGGCCGGGTGCCCGGTGCCGACCTGTTCGTGATCAAGCCGAGCGGCGTCTCGTACGACGACCTGGCCCCCGAGAACATGATCCTCTGCGACCTCGACGGCAACGTCATCCCCGGCAGCGAGGGCAGCGACCGGTCGCCGTCGAGCGACACCGCCGCGCACGCCTACGTGTACCGGAACATGCCCGAGGTGGGGGGTGTGGTGCACACGCACTCGACCTATGCTGTCGCCTGGGCCGCGCGCGGCGAGGAGATCCCCTGCGTGATCACGGCCATGGCGGACGAGTTCGGCGGTCCGATCCCGGTCGGCCCGTTCGCGATCATCGGCGACGACTCGATCGGCCGCGGCATCGTCGACACCCTCACCGGTCACCGCTCGCGCGCCGTGCTGATGCAGAACCACGGGCCATTCACGATCGGTGTCGACGCGAAGGATGCCGTGAAGGCGGCCGTCATGGTCGAGGACGTGGCCCGCACGGTGCACCACGCACGCGAGGCGGGACCGCTGATCCCCATCCCGCAGGAGGCGCTCGACGCCCTCTTCGACCGATACCAGAACGTGTACGGCCAGAACTCGGACGCACGTCGATGAGCGCCACGGCAGAGACCATCCGCTCCGGCCGCACGGCTCTGGGCATCGAGCTCGGATCGACGCGCATCAAGGCGTGCCTCATCGACGCCGACACCCACGAGGTGCTCGCCACCGGATTCCACGACTGGGAGAACAGGTTCGAGGACCGGCTGTGGACCTACTCGCTCGACGCCGTGTGGACGGGGCTGCAGGAGGCCTACGCGGGCCTCGTCGCCGACGCGCACGACCGCTACGGCATCCGGCCAGACACCTTCGGCGCGATCGGCGTCTCGGCCATGATGCACGGGTATCTGCCGTTCGACCGCTCCGGCGAGCTGCTCGTGCCGTTCCGCACGTGGCGCAACACGAACACGGGCGTCGCGGCGCAGGAGCTGACCGACCTGCTCGGTGTGAACATCCCGCTGCGCTGGTCGATCGCCCACCTTCGCCAGGCGCAGCTCGACGCCGAGCCGCACGTCGGCGATGTGCGCTTCTTCACCACGCTCGCCGGATACGTGCACTGGCAGCTCACCGGCCGACGCGTGCTGGGTGTGGGCGATGCGTCGGGAATGTTCCCGATCGACTCGACCACGCGCGACTACGATCAGGCGCTCATCGAGCGCTACGACGCGCACACCGGCGGTGACCTGCGTGCGATGCTGCCCGAGGCGCTCGTGGCCGGTCATGAGGCCGGCTTGCTGACGGCCGCGGGCGCGGCTCTGCTCGATCCCACGGGGGCGCTGCAGCCTGGCATCCCGTTCTGCCCGCCGGAAGGCGACGCCGGCACGGGCATGGTCGCGACGAACGCCGTCTCGCCGCGCACGGGCAACGTGAGCGCCGGCACCTCCATCTTCGCGATGGTGGTTCTCGAGCGACCGCTCGCCGAGGTGCACCACGAACTCGACCTGGTGACCACCCCGGCAGGTGACGCGGTCGCGATGGTGCACTGCAACAACGGCGCCAGCGAGCTGGCGGCCTGGGTGGGCATGTTCGCCCGGTTCGCCGAGGCATCCGGCATGCCTCGATCGGCGGACGCCGTCTTCGAGACGCTGTTCCGGGAGGCGCTCGTCGGTGAACCCGACGCCGGGGGCCTGCTCGCGTACAACCATCTCGCCGGCGAGCCGATCGCCGGCACCGACGAAGGTCGGCCGCTGTTCGTGCGCACGCCCGACAGCCGGTTCACGCTCGCCAACGTCATGCGCGCCCAGCTCTACGGCGTGTTCGGCACGCTCGCCCTCGGCATGCAGGTGCTCGCGGACGAGGGCGTGACGATCGAGCGGATGTTCGCGCACGGCGGCATCTTCCGCACCGCCGGGGTCGCGCAGCGCTTCCTCGCCGGAGCGCTGAACGCGCCGGTCGCCGTCGGAGACACCGCCTCCGAAGGCGGCGCCTGGGGCATCGCCGTGCTCGCGGCCTTCCTCACAGCCGACCGATCGCTGGCCGACCACCTCGCCGACCGGGTCTTCGCCGACGCCGGCGTCCGCATCGCCGAGCCGCTGCCCGACGACGTCGCCGGGTACGCCGCGTACCTCGACCGCTACCGGGCCGGCCTCGCCGTCGAAGCCGCTGCGGTCGCCGCCCTCTGAACCCACGATCAGCCTGAACCGCCCGACCGGGCCGACACGCAAGGAACTCCCATGACCCGCACCCCGCTCACCACCACCCTCGACGAGTACGAGGTCTGGTTCCTGACCGGCAGCCAGCACCTCTACGGCCCCGAGACGCTCGCGCAGGTCGCCGAGCAATCGCAGCAGATCGCCCGCACGCTCGACGAGTCCGCCGAGGTGCCCGTGAAGATCGTCTGGAAGCCGGTGCTCACCGACTCGGCGTCGATCCGCCGCATCGCGCTCGAGGCCAACGCCGATGACCGTGTGATCGGCCTGGTGGCCTGGATGCACACGTTCAGCCCCGCCAAGATGTGGATCGCCGGTCTCGACGCGCTGCAGAAGCCGCTCGCGCACCTGCACACGCAGGCGAACGTCGAGCTGCCGTGGGCCGACATCGACTTCGACTTCATGAACCTCAACCAGGCCGCGCACGGCGACCGCGAGTTCGGGTACATCCAGACCCGCCTGGGCGTGCCGCGCAAGACGATCGTCGGGCACGCCTCCGACCCGCGCCTGCGTCAGGAGCTCGCGACCTGGCAGCGTGCAGCCGCCGGCCTCGCCGCCGCCCGCTCGCTGAAGCTCGCCCGGTTCGGCGACAACATGCGCTTCGTCGCCGTCACCGAGGGCGACAAGACCGAGGCCGAGCTGCGCTTCGGCGTGCAGGTGAACACGTGGGGCGTGAACGACCTGGCGGACGCCGTGGCCGCCGCCTCACCGAGCGACGTCGACGCCCTGGTCGCGGAGTACGAGGAGCTGTACGAGGTCGCGCCCGAGCTGCGTCGCGGCGGCGAGCGTCACCAGTCGCTGCGCGACGGGGCTGCCATCGAGATCGGGCTGCGCTCGTTCCTCGAGGAGGGCGGCTTCGGCGCCTTCACCACCTCGTTCGAAGACCTCGGCGAGCTGAAGCAGCTGCCCGGCCTCGCCGTGCAGCGCCTGATGGCCGAGGGCTACGGGTTCGGCGCCGAGGGCGACTGGAAGACCGCGATCCTCGTGCGCGTGGCGAACGTGATGGGCGCCGGTCTGCCCGGCGGTGCCAGCCTCATGGAGGACTACACCTACGACATGACGCCCGGCGACGAGCTGATCCTCGGCGCGCACATGCTCGAGGTCTCGCCCTCGCTGACCACCGCGAAGCCGACGCTCGAGATCCACCCGCTCGGGATCGGCGGCAAGGACGACCCGGTGCGCCTGGTCTTCACGGCCGACCCCGGCCCCGCCGTGGTCGTCGCGCTGAGCGACATGCGCGACCGCTTCCGTCTCACCGCGAACGTCGTCGAGAACGTCGAGCCGCGCGCCGCCCTGCCGAACCTCCCGGTGGGACGCGCGGTGTGGAAGCCGGCACCGGACTTCACCACCAGTGCCGCCGCCTGGCTGACCGCCGGTGCCGCGCACCACACGGTCATGTCGACCGCGGTCGGCATCGAGGCGTTCCGCGACTTCGCCGAGATGGCCGAGGTCGAGCTGCTCGTCATCGACGAGTCGACCACGCTGCCCGCATTCCAGAACCAGGTGCGCTGGAACGCGGCGTACCACCGCCTGGCGCAGGGCCTGTGATGCTGCCGGCATCCGGCCGTCAGCTCGCGATCGCCGGCCACGGCTACGAGGCGACGATCGCGAGCGTCGGCGCCACCCTGCGCACGCTCACGCACGAAGGACGCGACCTCGTCGTGCCGTTCGACGCCGACCAGGTGCGACCGAACTACCGCGGCGCGACGCTGGCACCGTGGCCGAACCGGGTCGTCGACGGCCGGTACTCGTTCGCCGGCGCACCGCACCAGCTGTCGCTCACCGAGCCGTCTCGCGGGCACGCCCTGCACGGTCTGGCGGCCTGGCTGGAGTTCGCCGATCAGGTCGTCGAACCCGACCGGGTCGTACTGACCGCGGTGATCGAGCCGCAGCTCGGCTACCCGTTCCGTGTGCAGGTCGACGTGGAGTACCGCATCGCCGCAGACGGGCTCACCCAGGTCGTCACCGGGCGCAACCTCGGGGCGGATGCCGCGCCCTGGGGCACCGGACCGCACCCGTACCTGGTCGCCGATCGGTCGTCGCGCTCTGCCGTCGATTCGTGGACGCTGGCGCTGCCGGCATCCGAGGTGCTCACCGTGACCGACGACCGACTGAACCCGATCGCCGTCGAGTCGGTCGATCGGCATCCGCAGTGGGACTTCCGCACGCCGCGCACGATCGGCGACACGTTCATCGATCACGCCTTCACGGGCCTGCGCCGCGCAGACGGGCTGACCGCCGTCGAGCTGCGCTCACCCGACGGCGGCGGCACGGCCATGGTCTGGGACGACGCGTGCCCCTGGGTGCAGATCCACACCGCCGACACCCCCGCCGACGAGACGACGCATCGGATCGGCCTGGCGGTCGAGCCGATGACGTGCGCGCCTGACGCCTTCAACTCCGGCGCCGGCCTCGTGGTGATCGCCCCGGGCGACGAGCACACGGCCTCCTGGACGATCCGCGCCCTCTGACCGTTCGGCCGACGCCGGCGGGGGAGCGGTGGTCAGGGAAGCCGCGCGATGTACTGCTCCCGGATGCCGGGCACCGGCGTCTCGGACACGGCATCCGCCTCGCCCGCGCCCCACGCCGGGCGCTCGCCGGTCAGAGCCCACGCGGCCTGAGCGGCCGCGCCGAGCGCCACGTACTCCTGCGGGGCGGGAACGATGACGGGAAGATCGAAGACCTGTGCGGCGATCGTCTGCACGGCGCGGCTCTGCGCCGCACCGCCGATCAGCAGGATGCGGGTGGGCGAGA
>NZ_DAMDLU010000169.1:0-256 GCF_032084865.1 Microbacterium sp. | reverse complement strand
CGCAGAGCACGCCCTCGATCGCCGCGCGGGCCAGGTTCTCCCGCGTGGTGCTCGCCAGAGTCATGCCGAACAGGCTGGCGGTCGCATCGGGCAGGTTCGGCGTGCGCTCACCCTCGAACCAGGGCTGCAGCACGAGGCCGCCGGCGCCGGGGTCGGCGTTCAGGGCGAGCTCGCTGAACGTGGCGTGGTCCACGCCGAGCAGGGCGGCCGTGGCATCCATCACCCGGGCCGCGTTCAGCGTCGCGATCAGCGGCAG
>NZ_DAMDLU010000168.1:0-5670 GCF_032084865.1 Microbacterium sp. | reverse complement strand
TGTCAGTACGGGCGCAGAGGATGCGTCATCGACCCCGCGCCCGAGCCTCAGAGGCGCTCGATGATCGTGACGTTGGCGAGTCCGCCGCCCTCGCACATCGTCTGCAGGCCGTAGCGGCCGCCCGTGCGCTCGAGCTCATTGAGCATCGTGCTCATGAGCCGCGTGCCGGTCGCTCCGATCGGGTGGCCGAGGGCGATGCCGCCGCCGTTCACGTTGACCTTGTCGCGCGGCACGCCGGTCTCCTGCATCCAGGCGAGCACGACCGAGGCGAAGGCCTCGTTCACCTCGAACAGGTCGATGTCGTCGATCGACATGCCTGCGCGCTCCAGGGCGTACTTCGTCGCCGGGATCGGCGCCGTCAGCATGAACACCGGGCTGTCGCCGCGAACCGACAGGTGGTGGATGCGGGCGCGCGGGGTGAGCCCGTGCTCCTTGACGGCCTTCTCGCTCGCGACCAGCAGTGCGCTGGACGCGTCGCTGATCTGCGAGGCGACGGCCGCGGTGATGCGTCCGCCCGGCTGCAGGGTCTGCAGACCCGCCATGCGCTCGAGCGAGGTGTCGCGGCGCACGCCCTCGTCGAACTCGAGGCCGTTCAGCGGCACGATCTCGTTCGCGAAGCGGCCCTCGTCCTGCGCGATGGCGGCGCGCTGGTGGCTCTCGAGGGCGAACTGCTCCATGTCCTCTCGGGTGATGTTCCACTTCTCGGCGATCATCTCGGCGCCGACGAACTGCGAGATCTCCTGGTCGGGGTAGCGCGCCTGCCAGCCCGGCGACTCGGCGAACGGCGTGGTGAAGCCATAGGCCTCGCCCGCGACCATGGCCGACGAGATCGGCAGCTTCGACATGTTCTGCAGCCCGCCCGCGATCACCAGGTCGTTCGTGCCGCTCATGACGGCCTGTGCAGCGAAGTGCACGGCCTGCTGGCTCGATCCGCACTGGCGGTCGATGGTGACGCCGGGGACGTGCTCGGGGAACCCGGCGACGAGCACGGCGGAGCGGCCGACGTTGCCCGCCTGTCCGCCGATCGTGTCGGTGGTTCCGATGATGACGTCATCGATCGCGCCGGGGTCGATGCCGACCCGGTCGACGAGGGCGCGCAGGCTGTGCGCGCCGAGGTCGGCGGGGTGGATGCCCGAGAGCGAACCGCCGCGCTTGCCCACGGGCGAGCGGACGGCGTCGACGATGTATGCCTCTGCCATGTTCTTCCTTACTCTCTTTGTCTCACGCGTGCTGACTGCTGACCGACACGACTTCGCCGGTCATGTACGAGGAGTATGCGCTGGCGAGGAACACCATGACGTTGGCGACCTCCCAGGGCTCGGCCGCACGGCCGAACGCCTCGCGGGCTTTGAGCTGCTCGAGCAGCTCGGGCGACGTCACCTTCTCGAGGAAGGGGTGCATCGCGAGGCTCGGCGAGACCGCGTTCACGCGGATGCCGTGGGGCGCGAGGTCGATCGCCGCACTGCGTGTGAGCGCCATGACCCCGGCCTTGGCCGCGGCGTAGTGCGCCTGCTCGGCCTGCGCGCGCCAGCCGATGACCGACGCGTTGTTGATGATGACCCCCGCCGTGCCCGCGGCGACCATGCGCCGCCCGACCGCCCGGACGCAGCGGAACGTGCCCGTGAGGGTCACGTCGAGCACCTTGCCCCACTGGTCGTCGGTCATGTCGAGGATCGAGACCGAACCGCCGAGTCCGGCGTTGTTGATCATGACGTCGATCGGCCCGCCGTCCTCGGCGAGGTCGAGGAACGCCTGCACCTGCTGCTCGTCGGTGACGTCGCAGACGGCGGTGCGCACGCGCTCCTGGCCGAAGCGGTCGCCCAGCTCCTGCTGCGCCTCGGCGAGACGGCCGGCGTGGGTGTCGCCGAGCACGACGAGCGCGGCTCCCTCTTCGAGGCAGCGGATCGCAGCGGCCTGCCCGATGCCGGCGCCCGCGGCCGCGGTGATCACGACGCGCGTGCCGGTCAGCAGACCGTGGCCGTCGACGTAGACGGGTGCGGTGGCGCTCATGGGCGGGCCTCTCGGGGCAGGCCGAGCACGCGCTCGGCGATGACGTTGCGCTGGATCTCGTCGGAGCCGCCGTAGATGGTGTCGGCGCGGCTGAAGAGGAAGAGCGTCTGCAGGTCGTCGAGGGCGTACTCGGGTCCGACCACGAGCGAGTCGGCGCCGGCGACCTCCATCGCGAGCTCGCCGAGCGAGCGGTGCCAGTTCGACCAGAGCAGCTTCGCGACGGATGCCGCATCGCCCTGCTCTCCGCCCAGGGTGCGCAGCGCGTGCTGGCGGATGACCTCGAGGTCCATGCGCGCCTTCACGAGACGGTCGCGGATCACGGCATCCTGGATCGCTCCGGTGCGCTCGGCCGTGGCGATCACGGCATCGAACTCACGGCGGAAGGCGATCTGCTGCGCGAGAGTCGAGACGCCGCGTTCGAAGCCGAGCGTCGCCATCGCCACCTTGAAGCCGTTGCCCTCGCCGCCGACGACGTAGGAGGCTTCGGTGCGGGCGTCGTCGAAGAACACCTCGTTGAACTCGCTCGTGGCGGTGAGCTGCAGGATCGGGCGCACCTCGACGCCGGGCTGCTCCATCGGCACGAGGAGGTACGAGAGACCCTTGTGGCGGGTCGAGCCAGCCTCGGTGCGGGCGATGACGAAGCACCACTGCGCGTTCTGGGCGAGCGAGGTCCACACCTTCTGACCGTTGATGACCCACGAGTCGCCGTCGCGCACGGCCTTGGTCGACACGGCGGCGAGGTCGGATCCGGCGCCGGGCTCGGAGTAGCCCTGGCACCACAGCTCCTCGACCGCGGCGATCTTGGGCAGGAAGCGCGCCTTCTGCTCGTCGCTGCCGTGCGCGATCAGCGTCGGCCCGACGAGCTCTTCGCCGAGGTGGTTCACGCGGGCCGGAGCATCCGCCCTCGCGTACTCCTCGTGGAAGATGACCTGCTGCGAGATGCTGAGCCCGCGGCCGCCGTACTCGACGGGCCAGGCGACGCAGCTCCAGCCGGATGCCGCCATGTGGCGGTTCCATTCGAGGCGCGCCTCGAAGTCCTCGTGCTCGCGGCCGGAGCCGCCCTTGCCGCGCAGATCGGCGAAGCGGCCGGTGAGGTTCTCCTCCAGCCAGCCGCGGATCTCCGCGCGGAAGCGCTCATCCGCTTCGTGCTGCGTGACGTCCATTCGTGCTCCTCATCGAGTCGTGGTCTTCGGCATGCCGTTCACGTATAGTATCAAGGAAACCAAGCGATTGTTTGGTTGGCAATTCGAGTTCAGAGAGGAACCCGTCATGACCGTCGATTCCGACGACGCCGTGGTCACCTACGAGTTGCGCGGCACGACCGCGATCATCCGGTTGAACCGCCCCCAGTATCGCAACGCGCAGAACTCGAAGGTCACCTACGCGCTCGACGCCGCGTTCACGCGAGCCGTCGACGACGACGCGGTCAAGGTCATCGTGCTGGGCGGCAATGGCAGGCACTTCTGCGCAGGCCATGACATCGGCACCCCTGAGCGCGACATCGACCAGAGCTTCGAACGCAAGGCCGTCATCTGGTGGGATCACGTGGGCGCGCAGGGCGTCGACTCACGCTTCGCCCGCGAGTCCGAGGTGTACCTGGGCATGTGCCGCCGCTGGCGCGAGATCCCCAAGCCGGTGATCGCGATGGTGCAGGGCGCCTGCATCGCCGGCGGCCTGATGCTCGCCTGGTCGTGCGACTTCATCGTCGCCTCCGGCGACGCGTTCTTCCAGGACCCGGTCGTCACCATGGGCATCCCCGGCGTGGAGTTCTTCGCACACCCGTGGGTCACGAACCCGCGCGCCGCGAAGGAGATGCTCTACACCGGCGACCGGATGCCGGCCGCTCGGGCGTACGAGCTCGGCATGGTCAACCACGTGGTTCCGCGCGACGAGCTCGAAGAGCGCACGCTCGAGATCGCCGAGCGCATCGCCCGGATGCCGCGCCTCGGCCTCGCCCTGACCAAGAAGGCCGTCAACCAGGCCGAGGACCTGCAGGGCATGCGCGCCGGCATGGACTCGGTGTTCGGCCTGCACCACGCCGCGCACGCGCACAACGCCGAGGTGGGCGGCGACTCCCTCGGCGGCGTCGACGTGAAGTCCATCAAGGCAGACACCCCGGACGGAGCCGCACGATGAACCTGGAACTCACCCCCGAGCAGGAGGCCTTCGCTGCGGAGGCGCGCGCCTGGCTCGCCGAGAACACACCGAAGACGCCCCTCCCCTCGATGGACACCGAAGCGGGCTTCGCGGCGCACCGCGAGTGGGAGGCGAAGCTCTCCGAAGGCCGCTGGTCGGTCGTGTCGTGGCCCGAGCAGTACGGCGGCCGTGACGTCGGCATCACCGAATGGGTGCTCTTCGAAGAGGAGTACTACCGGTCGGGCGCCCCGACCCGCGTGGCGCAGAACGGCATCTCGCTGCTCGCCCCCATCCTGTTCGAGCACGGCACCGCCGAGCAGCACGAGCGCTTCCTCGGTCCGATGACCGACGGCTCGCTGATCTGGGCGCAGGCGTGGTCAGAGCCGGGTGCCGGCAGCGACCTCGCCGCGATCCGCAGCACCGCGCACCGCGATGACGAGCGCGGCGGCTGGGTGCTCAACGGTCAGAAGATCTGGAGCTCGCGCGCGGTGTGGGCGGACTGGGGCTTCGGCCTGTTCCGCTCCGATGCCGAGGCGCAGCGCCACCGCGGCCTCACCTACTTCCTCTTCCCGATGGATGCCGAGGGCATCACGGTGCGCCCGATCGCACAGCTCGACGGCACCACGGGCTTCGCCGAGATCTTCTTCGACGACGTGTTCGTGCCGGATGCCGACGTGCTGGGCGCGCCCGGCGACGGCTGGCGCGTCGCGATGAGCACTGCCGGCAACGAGCGCGGCCTGTCGCTGCGCGCCCCGGGCCGCTTCCTCGCTGCGACGGATCGACTGATCGCGCTGCAGAGCGAGCACGGCCAGCGCCACGAGGACGACGCGGTCGTCGACTCGTGGATCGGCGCCGAGGCGTACCGCCTGTTCACCTGGCAGACCGTGAGCACGCTGCTCGAAGGCGGCTCGGTCGGAGCCGAAGGCAGCATCAACAAGGTGTTCTGGTCTGAGCTCGACGTGCACATCCACGAGACCGCCCTGCGCATCCTCGGCCCCGAGGCCGAGCTGCGCGGCGGCTCGGCCGAAGCCGCCGGCCGCTGGGTCGACGACTATCAGTTCTCCCTCGCCGGCCCCATCTATGCGGGCACGAACGAGGTCCAGCGAAACATCATCGCGGAGCGGATCCTCGGACTCCCCCGCGGCGGAGACGGAAGGCGTTCCTGATGCGATTCCTGCCCACTGAAGAACAGGTCGCGTTCGCCGAGGCCATCGACGAGATCGTCGAGGGCGCAGGCGGAGCCGACATCGCCCGCAGCTGGGCCGACGGCGACACCGCCGCGGGCCTTGCACTCTGGGAGCAGTTCGCCGAGCTCGGCCTGCTGGGTCTGCGCGTGAGCGAGGACGAGGGCGGCTTCGGCGGATCGCTGAGCGACCTGGTCGTCGTCTTCGAGCGCCTCGGCTATCACGGCATCCCCGGCCCCTACCTCGAGACGGTCGCGCTGCTGCCCGGCCTGGTCGACGCGGCGACGCGCGGCGAGCTCGCGGCGGGCGCGATCGCGACGGCATCCGTCGACGGGGTCGC
>NZ_DAMDLU010000167.1:0-5685 GCF_032084865.1 Microbacterium sp. | reverse complement strand
CATGACTCAATTGTGCGAGAGACCACCGACATTCGAACAAGAATACGAACGTGAATCGCGAACAAAAGATAACGAAGAGATAACGAAAGATGATACTGCGGATCCGCGTGAACGTCCGTGATGGCAGCGGTCGACTGGCCGGCCCGCAAACGCAAGCGCACGACGGCGCATGAGGTCGCAGGAAGGTCGATCCTCGCCGGCTACAGGGCGATACGAAGGTGCCTGCAGCCGGCGACGAGACCGAGAGCGCGCTCCATGGCGCGCTGGGTCAGCGACCTCAGCTGTTCGGCGGACCTGCCGGCGGCATCGCGTCCCGACCCGAACCGACCGATTGCAGCCACCTCGTATGCGCTTTCAGCGCGTGCAGCACCGCCAGTCGACCATGTACAGCGCCGCGACGACGATCGCGAGCAAGACCACCCAGGTGATCAGCACGAGCAGGAGATGGACTCCCGAGAACCCGACTCAGCCGCTCAGCCCTTCAACCGCGCGATCCACGCCTCGACGTCCTCGACCGTGCGCGGGATGTCGGCCGACAGGTTCTCGGCGCCGTCGGCGGTCACCAGGATGTCGTCCTCGATGCGCACGCCGATGCCGCGCAGCTCCTCGGGCACGGTCAGGTCGTCGATCTGGAAGTACAGACCCGGCTCGATGGTGAAGACCATGCCCTCTTCGAGCACGCCGTCGTAGTACATCTCGCGCCGCGCCTGCGCGCAGTCGTGCACGTCGATGCCGAGGTGGTGCGACGTGCCGTGCACCATGTACCGGCGGTGCTGGCCGCCCTTGTCTGCATCGAGCGCCTCGTCGGCGGTCACCGGCAGCAGGCCCCACTCGGCGGCACGCCGGGCGATGACATCCATGGCCGCCTCGTGCACCTCGCGGAACCGCACGCCGGGCTTGGCGACGGCGAACGCGGCATCCGCGGCCTCGAGCACGACCTCGTACACGCGGCGCTGCACATCCGAGAAGGTCCCGTTCACCGGCAGGGTGCGGGTGATGTCTGCGGTGTACTGGCTGTCGACCTCGACACCGGCGTCGATCAGGATCAGATCGCCCGGCACGACGGCGCCGTCGTTGCGCGTCCAGTGCAGGTAGCAGGCGTGGTGGCCGGATGCTGCGATCGTGTCGTAGCCCTCCCAGTGCCCGTCGCTGCGGGCGCGCTGGTGGAACACGCCCTCGACGATCCGCTCCCCGCGGGGGTGCGCGATCGCGCGGTCGAAGTCGCGGATGATGTCGTCGAATCCGGATGCCGTGACCGCGACGGCATGGCGCATCTCGGCGATCTCGTACTCGTCCTTCACGAGGCGCAGCTCCGACACGAAGCGGGTGAGGTCGTCATCCGCGTCGACGACGAGGTCGTCGTCCCCGGCGAGGAACGCGTTCACGTGCGCGGTCGCGACATCGAGGTCTGCCGCGACGCCGGCGAGCGACGGGCGCGGCCCGATCCAGAACTCGCCGATCGTGGCATCCGAGTAGAACTCGCTGGTGGTGCGGTCGGCGCGCTCGCGGAAGTAGAGGGTGATGTCGTGACCGTTCTCGGTCGGCTCGAAGACGAGCAGCGAGTCGGGCTCGGACTCGTTCGCCCACCCGGTCAGGTGCACGAACGCCGAGTGCGCGCGGAACGGGTAGTCGGTGTCGTTGCTGCGCTGCTTGAACGAGCCGGCCGGCACGACGAGTCGCTTGCCGGGGAAGGCCGCCGAGACCTTCGCTCGACGGGCGGCGGCGTACGACGCCTGGGCGCGCGGCGCGGGCATGGATTCGGGGCGATCGGCCCATCCGGTCGAGATGGTGTCGAGGAATCCGCGGGGGAACGGCTGCTTGCGTGGGTTCTTCTCCGCTGCGACAGCCTCGGCGGGGGTCTCGACGGCGGCGTCAGTCTCTGCGCTGGTCATGCATCCATCCTCTCACTCCTGATCGTCGAGAACCCCGGGTGATCGTGATGATCGCCCGGGGTTCTCGGCCGCCACGAGACGGTCAGATCACTGCACGGCCTTCAGCGCGTCGACGATGCCGTAGCCGTAATAGCTGTTCAGTTCGGTCGTGCCCTCGCACGCAGCGCCCCTGTTGCTCTGCGGCGGCGAACACGGGGTGGCCGTCGCGTCCGCGCGCAGCTTGTCGACCATCTGCGCGGGGGTCAGCTCGGGGTGCACGGACTTCATCAGCGCGAGGACTCCGGCGACGTGCGGCGAAGCCATCGACGTGCCGCTCTTGTACGCCCAGCCGCCGGGGACGGTCGACGCGATACGCGAGCCGGGGGCCGCGACGTCGATCTGCCCGAGGCCGCGGTTCGAGAACGACGACAGCTGGCCGGACTCGGTGAGGGACGACACGGTCACCACCCCGGGCAGCTGGGCGGGCAGGTCGAGGCATCCCGAGTTGATCGTGCGCGCCACCGGCTGCGGTGCATCGTTCGGGCTGCCGTTGTCGACCGTGTTGGTGCTCAGATCGAGCGCGGAGTTGCCGGCCGCTGCGGCGCTGACGACGCCCTTGTCAGCCGACCAGTTCACCGCACGCCGCACGGCCTCCTGGACAGCGCCCTGGTCGGCCTGGTCGGCACACCAGAACTCGAACGGATCGACGTAGTAGCTGTTGTTGGTGACGTCCATGCCCTGCTGCGCGGCCCACATGAAGCCGCAGATGGCGTACTCGGGGTAGATGTACCCGTCATCGTTGACGACCTTCACCGACGCCAGGCGCACATTGGGCGCGACGCCCACGATGCCGACGCCGTTGCGTGCCGCGGCGATCGTGCCGGCGACATGCGTTCCGTGGTCGGACGTGGTCGGGTACCAGCCGGTCGCGGACTGGTCGGGGCGACCGCCGACCGTGCAGTCGACCGAGTTGGCGACGTCGATGTTCGCCTTGAGGTCGACATGGTCCGGGTCGATGCCCGAGTCGAGAACGCCGACCAGCACGTTGCGGCTGCCGTCGGTGACGAGATTGGCCTGGTCGGACTGGATCATCCTCATGTCCCACTGCAGCGACGTGTACTGCTCGCTGCCCGATCCGGGGATCGGCGTCGACGGCTCGTCTCCGTTGACCGGCTTGTTCTTGCCCTGGTTCCAGCCGGACGACCCGGGACCCCACGGCACGCCCGGGCCGGTGACCTTGTCCTTCACCTCGGCGGTGCGCGTGGCGCCGACCGACGAGACGACGTTCTTGCCGGTGACCCTGATGGCATCGCGGAACGCCGCGCGGTCGGACTGCGCGACGATCACGCCGATCTGCGGCCAGCTCTGCACGACCACGCCGCCGGCGGCGACGACCGCCTTCTCGGCCTTGCGAGTCTGGCCGGGATTCGCCTGCCCGATGTTGACGACGTAGCTCATGACGGTGCCGTCCGGCGGCAGGATCGGCACGGGGGTGGAGGGCTCGGAGGTGGCAGCGGTTGCGCTGAGTCCGCCCGCCAGGACGAGTCCCAGCACGGCGGCGGTGCCGACGATGCTGCGCAGCGTTCGGCGTCTGGATGGGGGAGTCATGACGGCCTTTCATCTTCGGAAGACCGGCTGTGAGCCGGGAGGGGGGACCTCCCGTCCTTTCTAGCGGCGGCTCACGGCAGATTCAACGAGTTCGCCAAGACGACTCTCAGACTCGCTCAGCGGGCCGGCTCGAGCTGGGCGACCAGAGCCCGGTGGTCGCTGCCACCCGACTCGTCGAGCACGAGCGTGCCCGTCGCCTTCCATTCCGGGCTCGACATGATGTGGTCGATCGGCGCGCCGGCCAGGCGCGGAAGGCCGGCCGGCCACGTGCCGATCATGCCGTTGCCCGTGCTCGCCGCGGCATCCGCACAGCGTCCCATGGTGCCGCCGTCGGTGCCGAACGACGCCATGTGATCGAGTGTCGCGTTGAAATCCCCGGCGAGGATGAACTCGCCCTCGGGGCACTGGTCGGCGATCCACTCGAGATCCGACCGCCACTGCGGCATGGCGTTCTGGCGAGGTGCCACCGCGTGCACGGCGACGATGGTGGGACCGGTGCCGTCGACGGGCATCGCCACGGCGCTCGGCACCGCTCCGGTGTTGCTCGACCCGTCCCGCGACGAGTCGATCACCGAGTACTCGCCGAGGTCGGCCGAGATCAGGATCGTCGTCTGCCAGGCCTGCGGTCCGTCGGGCACGTCGGGGTGGATGTTCACGTGATGCACCCACATCGGGCGGCCCGCGTCGCGCACCATGATGGCGATCTGCTCGCCGACCTCCTCCGACGTCTCCGGCAGCGAGACAACATCGATCTGCTGGTCGGCGATGACTCCCGCGATCGTGTCGGCCGACACGGCGGCACCTGCGGTGTTCCACGAGAGCACCCGCACCGACTCATCCGTCTTCTGCGGCAGCGCGTCCGACCCGAAGCCGCGCACCGCGCCCACCACACCGTTGGCCCCTGCGCCGAGCAGCGCGATGATCAGGATCGACGCCGCGAAGCCGCGGAGCGGCCTCGCGAAGAGCAGCAGCGCTGCGACCAGCGCGACGCCCAGAAACGCGCCGGCGAGGGCCGCCCTGGAGGCGATGATCTGAGTGATCGGGAAGGTCAGCTCGAGCCGGAAGAACTGCGGCCAGACGAGCACCGCCGTCGCGATGGCGAACAGCGCTGAAAGAAGGATCCCGATCAGACGTAGCATCGCCCGAAAGCCTAGGGGAGTCGGCTGTGACGGCCCTGGCGGTACGCTCGGATCATGACCTCAGGCGCCCCCTCCCGCTTCTCGGGGCCGAGCGACCTGCACCTGCACTCCAACCATTCCGACGGCACCGAGACGCCGACCGAGGTGGTGCGCCAGGCGCACGCGCACGGCATCCGGACGCTCGCGCTCACCGACCACGACCGCACGACCGGCTGGGCTGAGGCGGCAGCGGCGGCGTCCGAGCGGGGGATGACGTTCCTGCCGGGCATGGAGTTCTCAGCACGGCAGGACTGGCGCAGCGTGCATGTGCTCGGCTACCTCTTCGATCCGACCGATGCCGCGCTCGCCGCAGAGGCCGAGCGGATCCGCGCCGATCGGGTGGGGCGGGCCGAGCGGATCGTCCGCAGCATCGCCCGCGATTACGACCTGCGCTGGGACGACGTGCTCGAGCAGACGACGGCGGATGCCACCGTCGGCCGTCCGCACATCGCCGACGCGCTCATCGCACGAGGCCTCGTCGTCGACCGCACCGAGGCGTTCGAGGGGATCCTGCACCCGCGCAGCGGCTACTACGAGCCGCACTACGCGCCCGATCCGCTCACCGCGGTGCGCCTGATCACCGGGGCGGGCGGAGTGGCGATCATCGCGCACCCGGTCACGAAAGGCAGGGATCGGATGCTGCCCGTGCCGTTCCTCGAGCGGTTGATCGCCGAGGGACTGGCCGGATTCGAGATCGACCACCGCGAGAACACCGAGCCGGGCAAACGAGAGCTGCGCAGGCTCGCGGCCGAGCACGACCTCATCGTCACCGGCTCCAGCGACTACCACGGCATGGCCGGCAAGCCGAACCGTCCGGGCGAGAACACCACCTCCGACGAGATGGTCGCCCGCATCATCGCCCGCGCGAGCGGGAGCGAGCCGATCTACCCGTAGCTCGCGCGGGAGCCGCGCGTCGCTCTCGGCCGTGCTGGTCACGCGGGTGCACCGGCCGCGCGCACCCGCCCCGCACATGACCGAGGCCCCTCCTGGCGAGCAGGAGAGGCCTCGATGTGCTGACCGCGCGTCAG
>NZ_DAMDLU010000166.1:606-5774 GCF_032084865.1 Microbacterium sp. | reverse complement strand
GGCCCGTGTAGGGCTGGCCCGTGTAGGGCTGGCCCGTGTAGGGCTGGCCCGTGTAGGGCTGGCCCGTGTACGGCTGGCCCGCGTACGCGCCCGCCGGGTACCCGGCGTATGCCGCAGCCTGCTGCTTGGGCGGGGGAGTCTTCGACACGGCGCGTGCCGGATCGACCGCGTACGGGTCGCCGAGCTCGGCGTCGGTCGCGCCGTGCGCGCTGCGCTCGACGAAGCGGATCAGCGTCTGATCCAGCCCTTCGTACCGCATGCGGCTGTCGAGGTAGATGAGGGTCGCGCCGGTGCCCTGCACGACGAGCGTGATCGCCTGGACGGCGAGCACGAGGATCTGCGGAAGGATCGTCAGCGTCAGGACGGCGATCACCTCGCTCTCATCCGGAGACCCTGACGGCGCCATGACGCCGCCGAGCACACCCGAGATGATCGAGCCGGGCACGCTGACCACCTGGGCTGCCAGCCCCATGATCGCGCCGATCAGGAACATCACACCGAGTGCCGACCAGAAGCGACCGCGGATGAGACGCCACGACCGCACGAGCGCCGTGCCGAGCGGTGCCCTCTCGAGCACGAGGGCGGCGGGCACCACGAGCAGCTTCGTGCCCAGCCACACCACGAGCGGGATGCTCGCGAGCACGAGCAGCACGACGAGCCCCACCGCGAGGCCGATCGAGCCGCCCGAGAAGTCGCTGCCGGCCATGATGGCGATCGCCGCGGCGGCGACCGCCAGCATCCAGAGCAGCACGGCGAGGCCCTGCAGCAGCGCATAGCCGAACAGTCGCCAGAACGCGGGGCGCACGCGCGACCACAGCGACCGCAGCGGTGCCTTGCGGCCGAGCGCGGCGAAGGACACGTCGGCGGCCACGAGACCCTGCACGATCGAGGTGAAGGCGACGCTCGCGAGCGTGAGCACGATGCCGACCACGATGCTGATCGCGATGGTGCCGGCGATGATCGGCCCCTGATCCGGGGAGCCCGCCGGGACGCTCGCGATACGCGCCGCCGAGAAGCCGGCGACGAGCACGATCACGATCACGGCGATGGCGGTGATGCCGAACTGCACGGCCACGGCGAATCCGAACAGCACCTTCGGGTTGTGCCGCAGAGCGCTGAACGACCGCCCCAGGATCATCCCGAACGTCATCGGGTGCAACGGGATCGCACTCTTCTTCGGTGCGGGGGTCCAGGTCTGACCGCTCATTCGCACTCCCTCCCTGCGCCCTCCCATCGTGGCATACCGCCCGGGTGGGGCGCGTGCGACGGCCTCCGCGCGTGCAGCGCATTCTCAAGTAGGCTGATCCGAGCCGCCTCACAGGGCGCTGCCGATGCCGCACAGGGAAGAAAGCTGAGGCTGAGCGGAACATGACCTCTCGTATCCTCGTGGTCGACGACGACACGGCGCTCGCCGAGATGATCGGGATCGTGCTGCGCACCGAGGGCTTCGAGGCGCTGTTCTGCGCCGACGGCGCGCTGGCGGTCGACGAGTGGCGCTCCAGCCGCCCCGACCTGGTTCTGCTCGACCTGATGCTGCCGGGTATGGACGGCATCGAGATCTGCACGCGCATCCGCGCCGAATCCGGTGTGCCCATCATCATGCTCACCGCCCGCACCGACACGGCGGATGTCGTGCGCGGCCTCGAGGTCGGCGCCGACGACTACATCGTCAAGCCGTTCAACCCGAAGGAGCTGGTGGCACGCATCCGCACTCGTCTCCGCCCTGCACCGCAGACCGAGACCGAGGTGCTGCGGGTCGGCGACCTGACGATCGACGTCGACGCGCACGAGGTGCGCCGCGGCACCGCACCCATCGCGCTGACACCGCTCGAGTTCCAGCTGCTCGTCGCCCTGGCATCCAAGCCGCAGCAGGTCTTCTCACGCGAGATGCTGCTGGAGCAGGTGTGGGGCTACCACTACAAGGCCGACACGCGCCTGGTGAACGTGCACGTGCAGCGGCTGCGCGCGAAGGTCGAGCTCGACCCCGACAACCCCCGCATCGTGACGACCGTCCGCGGCGTGGGTTATCGCGCGGGCAGCGTCGGCTAGGTCCGATCGTGGCCGTGAATCCTCCGACGCGCGTCACCGCAGCGCTCTGGGGCGGGCCGCGCAGGTGGCCAGAGGTGCTCTCCGCCCTGTGGCGCACATCGATGCGGTTCCGCGCCACGGCGATCACACTGGTGCTCACCTCGCTCGCCATCTTCATCATCTGCGTCGTGATCGCGCTGGTGATCCGCGGCGACCTCTTCGAATCGCGCAAGGACGAAGCGCTGCACAACGCCCGAGCAGCGGTGTCGGCCGCGCAGAAGCAGCTCGACTCGGGACAGACCGGCGATGACCGCGCCACGATCGCCGCGGTGTGGGGCGAAGCGCAGCGCGTGCTGGGCCGGACGGCCTCGTCGAGCCGCATCGTCGGGTTCATCTCCTCGGCCCAGGGCGACGGCTACACGCCGACCGGCTTCCGCAGCCTCGAGTACTCGTCAGCACAGCTGGCGCTCAGCGACGAGCTGCGCACCCGCGTGAAGCAGGTGACGACCCGGCAAGCCTGGCAGTCGATCGCTCTGCCCCAGGCGGACGGCACCGACGCCGCGGGGATCGTCGTCGGCCAGCTGCTCGAGTTCCGCGGCGTGGGCACCTACGAGGTGTACATCGCCTACGACCTGGTGGACGCCGACGAGACCCTGCTCTTCGTACAGCGCACGCTGTGGTTCGCCGGAATCACGCTCGTCGCGCTGATCACCGGCATCCTGTGGCTGGTGCTGCGCTCGGTGTCCGCGCCGATCATCGAGGCGGCCGAGACCAGTGAGCGTCTCGCCGCGGGCGATCTGGAAGTGCGCCTGCCGGTGTACGGCGAAGACGAGCTCGCGAGCCTCGGGCGCTCGTTCAACGCGATGGCCGACAGCATCCAGAGTCAGATCAAAGAGCTCGCAGAGCTCTCGCTCGTGCAGCAGCGCTTCGTGTCGGACGTCTCGCACGAGCTGCGCACGCCGCTGACCACGATCCGCCTGGCCGCCGAGATGATCAACGACACCAGGGACGATTTCGATCCGGTCACCGCCCGCACCGCCGAGCTGCTGCACACGCAGGTGCAGCGCTTCGAGACGCTGCTGGCGGATCTGCTCGAGATCAGCCGGTACGACGCCGGATCGGTGCAGCTCGAGGTCGAGGCGACCAGTCTCGCCCAGCTCGCCGAGGAGATGGTCGATCAGATGCGCCCGCTCGCCGCCGGCCACGACACCGAGCTGCGACTGGTGGCGCCGGGCGGCTATTCACCCGTCGACATGGATCCTCGCCGCGTGCGCCGGGTGCTGCGCAACCTCATCGGCAACGCGATCGAGCACGGCGAGGGAGAGCCGATCGTGATCACCGTCGACAGCGATCAGCACGCGGTGGCGATCGGGGTGCGGGATTTCGGACTCGGCATGCGCCCCGAAGACGTCGAGCACGTGTTCGACAGGTTCTGGCGTGCCGACCCGTCGCGCAAGCGCACGATCGGCGGGACGGGACTGGGGCTCTCGATCGCGCTCGGCGACGCCAGACTGCACCGCGGCACGCTGGAGGTGTGGTCGGAGCTCGGCGTGGGCACGAACTTCGTGCTGACCATCCCGCGCAGCCCCGACGTCGAGATCGGTCGAGGTCCCGTCCCGCTGGAGCCGGCGGAGGGCTTCGTCGACGTCGTCGACGTCACCGAGCCGATCACCCTGCGCGGCGTGCACGACGAGGCGGAGCCGAGCACACCGGAGGATGAGTCCGCTCGCGCCCGCGACCTCGGCGAGAAGGGACGGCAGACATCATGAGCTCGCGCACCGGCATCCGCCGCCTGCCGGCGATCGCCGCAGCCTTCGCCGCCGCCCTCGTGCTGGCCGGCTGCACGGGTCTGCCCACCTCGGGCCCTCCCAACGCCGGGCTCGCGGTGGGGGAGGAGATCGAGGAGGCCCCGTTCTCGTTCCTCGCCGAGGATCCGGAGCCGGGGGCCGGCCCGGCCCGGATCGTCGAGGGCTTCCTCGACGCGTCCATGTCGCCGGCGGATTCGTGGGGGACAGCGCGGAAGTTCCTCACCGACGACTTCCAGAGCGCCTGGAAGCCCGACGCCGGCGTCACGATCGACAAGTCGGTCGAGGGCCGCGACTACGACTCGACGGCCGAATCGGATGACGAGGACGCGACGTCGGCGGAGGTCAGCGTCACGCTCGGGCAGGTCGCGAGCGTCGACGGCACCGGCGCCTACAGCGCCGACACGGGCGCGGCGACCGCCACCTACCGGCTCGTGCGCGAGCAGGGCGGCGAGTGGCGCATCGCCGAGGCGCCCGACGGCATCACGCTCGACATCGAGACGTTCGGGCAGGTCTACGAGAAGTTCTCGCTGAAGTACTTCGATCCGACCTGGACCCATCTCGTGCCCGATGTGCGCTGGTTCCCGCGCCGGGCCGCCATGGCGACGACGGTGGTGCGGGCGCTGATCTCGGGCGAGCCGAGCGAATGGCTCGCTCCGGCCGTACGGCCGTTCTCATCCGACGTCGAGATGGTCGGCGACTCGGTGACGGTCGACGCGTCGCAGGTGGCCTCCGTGCCCCTGAACCGTGCGGCGCTGTCCGCCTCGCCGACCGACCTGGCGCGGATGCGCACCCAGCTCGAGGCGAGCCTCGACGGCTCGGGGGTGAGCGAGGTGCGTCTGCTCGTCGACGGAGTGCCGCTCGACGCCGGTCGCATCACCGTCGACGACCCGATCATCGACCCGGGCGTGCTGGTGCTCGGCGACGAGATGTTCGGCACCGCCACGTCGGGCGGCAAGATCGCCGCGGTCAGCGGCCTCACCGCGCAGATCGCGAAGATCGTCGACCCGATCGCCGCCATCGACGTCTCGGCTGATGCGCAGCTGGCCTCGGTGCAGCTGCGGGACGGCCGGGTGTTCGCGGTGAGCGACGGCCACACGAACCAGGTCGACGGTCGCAGCGGGCTGATCGCCCCGTCGGTGGATCCGTTCGGGCTGATCTGGACGGTGCCGACCTCGAACCCCGCCGCGGTGCAGGTCTCGACCGCGCAGGCGAAGCCGTCGACGGTCGCCGACGCGTGGCCGTCGGCGGATGCCATCGGCCAGCTGCGCGTGTCGGCCGACGGCGCGCGGGTCGCCGCGATCGTCAGCTCCGGCGGTGAGCGCCGCCTCGTCG
>NZ_DAMDLU010000166.1:0-446 GCF_032084865.1 Microbacterium sp. | reverse complement strand
CGTCCGGTCAGCCTCGGTGCGCCCTACTTCGATGTGGCACAGCTCTCCGGACCGGTGCAGGGACTGTCGTGGGTCGGGGCCGACGCCGTGGCGGTGCTCAGCGCCACACCCGATCCGACGCTGACGACGCACACGATCGGCGGCCCGTCGACGGTGTCGTCGGCGCCAGCGGGGGCGGCCGCGCTCGCCGGGGCGAAGACGGTCACCGGGGTGCGCGTGCTCTCGACCGACGAGTCGGTGTACGCCAAGCGCGGGTCGTTCTGGCAGGAGGCGATCGCCGACGTGCGGGTGCTCGGCACCAGAGCCGGGTACTGACTCGCCCTGCACAGGATGCCGTGCCGCCCGGTTCTCCCCGGGTCGTGCGCCGGCGGACCTCCGGGCGGGGCGCGATCGGGCACAGTCGGAGCATGGATGCGGATCTCGCGCGCCGGATCGCCGGCGACGCC
>NZ_DAMDLU010000165.1:0-5775 GCF_032084865.1 Microbacterium sp. | reverse complement strand
TCAAGAACACCTACGACCGCCTCGGCATCCCCGAGGCCGAGAAGCAGCGCCTCGTCGCCGGCGTCGCCGCGCAGTACGAGTCCGAGGTCGTCTACCACCAGATCCGCGAGGACCTCGAGCAGCAGGGTGTCATCTTCATGGACACCGACACGGCGCTGCGCGAGCACCCCGAGTTCTTCGAAGAGTACTTCGGCACCGTCATCCCGACCGGCGACAACAAGTTCGCCGCGCTCAACACGGCCGTGTGGTCGGGCGGCTCGTTCGTGTACGTGCCCAAGGGCGTGCATGTCGAGATCCCGCTGCAGGCGTACTTCCGCATCAACACCGAGAACATGGGTCAGTTCGAGCGGACCCTGATCATCGCCGACGAAGACAGCTACGTCCACTACATCGAGGGCTGCACCGCCCCGATCTACAAGTCCGACTCGCTGCACTCGGCCGTCGTCGAGATCATCGTGAAGAAGAACGCCCGCGTGCGCTACACGACGATCCAGAACTGGTCGAACAACGTCTACAACCTCGTCACCAAGCGGGCGGTCGCGCACGAGGGCGCCACCATGGAGTGGGTCGACGGCAACATCGGCTCCAAGGTGACGATGAAGTACCCGTCGATCTACCTGATGGGCGAGCACGCCAAGGGCGAGACCCTCTCCGTCGCGTTCGCCGGTCCCGGCCAGCACCAGGACGCCGGCGCGAAGATGATCCACATGGCGCCGTACACGCAGTCGTCGATCGTCTCGAAGTCGATCGCGCGTGGCGGTGGCCGTGCCGGCTACCGCGGCGAGGTCCGTGTCGACGCCGCTGCGCACCACTCCGCCAACACCGTCCGCTGCGACGCGCTGCTCGTGGACACGAAGTCGCGCTCCGACACCTACCCGGCGATCGACATCCGTGTCGACGACGTGCAGCTCGGGCACGAGGCCACGGTCTCGAAGGTCAGCGAGGAGCAGCTCTTCTACCTGCAGTCCCGCGGCATGCCCGAGGACGAGGCGATGGCGATGATCGTGCGCGGCTTCATCGAGCCGATCGCGCGCGAGCTGCCCATGGAGTACGCGATGGAACTGAACAAGCTCATCGAGATGGGCATGGAAGGATCGGTCGGCTGATGACGGCCCCCACTCAGGCGCCCGAGCTGGCGCCGCAGACGAACGCGCACATCGACCCGGCCGCACAGGTCGCGAACGCCGGTTTCGTACCGGTGCAGACCCGCTCCGAGCGGCTCCGGTCGTTCGACCCCGACGACTTCGGCGCCCCCACCGGACGCGAGGTCAACTGGAAGCACACTCCCGTCGCGCAGCTGAAGCCGCTGTTCGAGACGGCCGGCTCGACCGACGCCGTCTCCTACGCCTTCAGCCACGAGCAGTACGTGAGTGCACAGCTCGCACACGGTGAGACCCCGCGGGGCGAGTTCTTCGTGCCCGAGGACGTCGTCTCGGCTGTGGCATGGCAGGGTGCGGCTGAGGCGCTGCACCTCAGCATCCCCGCCGACGAGGAGGTCGCCGAGCCGATCATCGTCACGATCGACGGACGCGGAGGCCGCGCCGACGCGCACCTCGTGATCGAAGCAGGGCGCCACAGCGTCGCGACGCTCGTGCTGCAGCACACCGGCTCCGCCCAGTACGCGCAGAACGTCGAGATCATCGTCCGCGACGGCGCCAAGCTGAAGGTCGTCACCGTGCAGCGCTGGGAGGACGACGCGGTGCACGCGTCGGCTCACCAGGCGCGCGTCGACCGCGATGCCGAGCTCACCCACATCGTCGTCAGCCTCGGCGGCGGCGTGGTGCGCGTGAACCCCAACGTCGAGCTCGCGGGCACCGGCTCCCACGGGTACCTGTACGGACTGTCGTTCGCCGACGCGGGCCAGCACCTGGAGAGCCAGGTCTACCTGCACCACAAGGGCGCGCACACCACCGGAGACGTGCTCTACAAGGGCGCTCTGCACGGCGAGAGCGCGCACAGTGTGTGGGTCGGCGACGTGCTGATCGGACCGGACGCCACCGGCACCGACTCGTACGAGGCGAACCGCAACCTGGTTCTCACCGAGGGCGCACGCGCCGATTCGATCCCGAACCTCGAGATCCAGACCGGTGACATCGCCGGCGCCGGGCACGCGAGCGCCACCGGTCGCTTCGACGATGAGCAGCTGTTCTATCTGCAGGCTCGCGGCATCTCGGAGGAGGAGGCTCGTCGCCTCGTCGTGTTCGGCTTCCTCACCGAGGTCGTGCAGCGCATCGGCATCCCCGAGCTGCAGGACGAGCTGACCGCCGCCCTCGAGGCCGAGCTCGAGGCGGTGAGCGCGTGAGCGCACAGCGCGCCTGCAGCGTCAGCGAACTCGAACAGGACACGCCGCTGCGCGTCGAGCTCGACGGGATCGCGATCTCGATCGTGAAGGACAGCGACGACGAGATCCACGCGATCGGCGACCGCTGCACGCACGGCGACATCTCGCTGTCCGAGGGGTTCGTGGAAGGCAAGACGCTGGAGTGCTGGGCCCACGGCTCGGCGTTCTCGCTCGAGACCGGCCGCCCCCTCAACCTCCCCGCTTACGAGCCCGTCCCGGTTTTCGTCGTCGAGATCGACGGCGACGACGTGCTCATCGACCCCACTGTCACTAAGGAAGTCTGAATGTCTGTTCTCGAGATCCGCGACCTTCACGTAACGGTCGAGACCGATCAGGGCACGACGCCGATCCTCAACGGGATCGACCTCACCATCAACACCGGTGAGACGCACGCCATCATGGGCCCCAACGGCTCGGGCAAGTCGACCCTCGCCTACACGATCGCCGGTCACCCCAAGTACACCGTCACCCAGGGCGCCATCACCTTCGACGGTGAGGACGTGCTGGCGATGAGCGTCGACGAGCGCGCCCGCGCCGGCCTGTTCCTCGCCATGCAGTACCCGGTGGAGATCCCCGGGGTGACCGTCACCAACTTCCTGCGCACCGCGAAGACCGCGATCGACGGCGAGGCGCCCTCGATCCGGCAGTGGACGAAGGACGTCAAGTCGGCCATGTCGAACCTGCGCATGGACCCGAAGTTCGCGCAGCGCAACGTCAACGAGGGCTTCTCGGGCGGCGAGAAGAAGCGTCACGAGATCATGCAGCTCGAGGTGCTCAAGCCCAAGTTCGCCGTGCTCGACGAGACCGACTCGGGCCTCGACGTCGACGCGCTGAAGATCGTCTCGGACGGCGTGAACCGCGCCAAGGAGGCGAGCAACCTCGGTGTGCTGCTGATCACCCACTACACCCGCATCCTGCGCTACATCCGCCCCGACTACGTGCACGTCATCGTCAAGGGACGCATCGTGGAGGAGGGCGGATCCGAGCTCGCCGACCGTCTCGAGGACGAGGGATACGACCGCTTCCTCGACCCCGCCGAGCCCATCGAAGCGTAGGCTGAGAGCATGACCGCGACGCTCACTCCCGAGAAGTACGACGAGGTCACCGAGGCTCTCAAGGACGTCATGGATCCCGAGCTCGGGATCAACGTCGTCGACCTCGGCCTGATCTACGACCTCTCCTGGGACGACGAGAACGACGCGCTGGTCATCCACATGACGCTGACCAGCGCCGGATGCCCGCTCACTGACGTGCTCGAGGAGCAGACCGCCCAGGCGCTGGACGCGGTGGTCGATCAGTTCCGGATCAACTGGGTGTGGATGCCGCCGTGGGGCCCGGAGAAGATCACCGACGACGGGCGAGACATGATGCGCGCGCTCGGCTTCGCGATCTGAGATGACGGCGCACGTCGTCGCTCTTGCGCCGACGGAGCGGCAGCACACGAGCGAGAAGCAGCGGGAGCACCCGGAAGGGGTGCTCCCGCTCTTCGTCGTCGAGACAGGTGTCTCCACCGAGGCGGAGGCGTGACGACCGGCGCGCCGTCCGCGACGATCTGGGACGGCACCCGTCTCGGGATCACGATCGGCTCGGTCGTGCTCATCTTCCTGGCGGCGATCGAGGCACTCGCCGTAACCACGGTGATGCCGGTCGTGAGCGCGGATCTGCACGGCGAGGCGCTCTACGCGGTCGCGTTCTCGGGCACGCTCGCGACGAGTGTGATCGGTATGGTGGCCGCCGGAACCTGGAGCGATCGCACCGGGCCCAGGGCGGCGCTGTACACGTCGGTCGCGGCGTTCCTGGTCGGGCTGGTGGTCTCGGGCATCGCCACCGACATGCACACCTTCCTCGCCGGCCGGCTCATCCAGGGACTGGGGGCGGGTGGCCAGACGGTCGCGCTGTACGTGGTGGTCGCGCGCGTGTACCCGCCCCACCTGCACGGGCGCATCTTCGCGGCGTACGCCGCCGCCTGGGTCGTTCCGTCGATGATCGGGCCGTTCCTCGCGGGGCTCGTCACCGAGCTGCTGCACTGGCGCTGGACGTTCCTCGGGGTCGCCGCGCTGACGGCCGGCGCGTTCGTGCTCGTCGCGCAGCGTCTGAGCGGGGTCTCGCTCGAGGCGGATGCGCGCGATGCGGGGGACGGGGATCCGGACGCCGTCGCCGACACCCCCGCCGTGGGACCCGTGCCCGGGTCATTCGCGACGCGCATGCTGCTCGCCGTCGTCGTGGCCGTCTGCGCGGTGGGCGTCGGCTTCACCGTCGAGGTGCCGTTCCCGGTCGGCGGAGCGCTGGCCGCGATCGGCATCATTGTGATCGGCGTCGCCCTGCTGCCGCTGCTTCCGAAGCGCACCCTGCGTGCGGCACCCGGCCTGCCGAGCGTCGTGCTGACCCGTGGACTCATCGCCGGCGCCTTCTTCGCCGCCGAGGCGTACATCCCGAAGCTGCTGATGGACGAGCACGGCTTCTCGCCGTCGATCGCCGGCCTGGCGCTGACGCTCGCAGCTCTGGGATGGTCGAGTGCGTCTGCTGTGCAGGGGCGCTGGGGTGAGAGCCTGGGCAGCCGTCGGATCATGCTCATCACCTTCACGCTTCTCGTCACGGCGATCGCGGGCGTGCTGGCGGTGGTCCTCGTCTGGCCACTGCCCTGGATGGTCGTCGTGGGGTGGGGGCTCGCCGGCGCGGGGATGGGTCTGCTCTATCCGCGCCTGACCGTGCTCACCCTCGCCTACTCGACGACCCGCGATGAAGGATTCAACTCCTCGGCGCTGTCGATCTCGGATGCCACCGGATCCGCCCTCGCGGTGGCCGTCGCCGGTCTCGGCTTCGTCGCCCTTCCGCTGCTGGGCAGCGGCTTCGCGACCGTCTACGCGTTCGCCGCGGTCCTCACCGTGCTCGCCCTGCTGCCGGGCCTGCGGATGGGCGATCCGGTCCGCTGACGGCGCAGGTCGACAAGATCTGCCCGCTCACGCTGTAGGTGTCGTCGTGCGCCGCTCGGGATTCCGTCAATACTGTGGAAATCGTCAACGTGATCGCCGTTCCGGTGCACGTAACCCACGATCCTCGGAGGACCGATGACTCCCGACCGCCGTCCACTCAGCTCTGATCTCGCACGCATCGCCGTCTTCGCCGCTCTCGTGATCGTCCTCGGCACGGTCATGGTGCCGCTGCCGAGCGGTGTCCCCATCACCGGCCAGACACTGGGAGTGATGCTCGCCGGACTCGTGCTCGGCGCCCGGCGTGCTCCTCTGGCGATCCTGCTCGTGCTGGCGCTCGCGGCGATCGGGCTGCCCGTGCTGGCCGGAGGCCGTGGCGGGCTCGGCGCCTTCATCGGACCGACCGCCGGGTACCTGGCGGGCTGGGTGGTGGGCGCGATCGTGATCGGCCTGATCGCGCACAGCGGGCGCTTCACCTGGTGGCGTGCGGCCACCGGCGCCGTC
>NZ_DAMDLU010000164.1:0-5873 GCF_032084865.1 Microbacterium sp. | reverse complement strand
CGGCATCCGCCCCGGCGGGTCCCGCGACTCCGGTAGTTCCGGCACCGGCATCCGCCCCGGCGGGTCCCGCGACTCCGGTGGTTCCGGCACCGGCATACGCCCCGGCGGCACCGGCATCCGCCCCCGCTGCCGCATCCGTGCCTGCAGCCCCGGCCCGAGTACCCGCTCCGGCGTCGGCATCCCCGTCCGTCGCGACCCCGGCATCTCCGGCGCCCGCATCGCGACGTGAACAGCGCGAGCGGCCGTCGTTCCTGCAGCACGAGCCCCACGAAGAGCCGGCCAAGACGGGCGCCCGCGGCATGCTGAATCGATTCGGGTTCTCGCTCGCCCCCGGCGCAGCGGAGCGCGCAGTGCGCGACGACGAGCTGCTCGTCAGCCACCACTGGCCCGGTCCGCGCACGATCGCCGTGGTGAACGGCAAGGGTGGTGCGGGCAAGACCCCCTCGACTGTTCTGCTCTCGGCCGTCTTCGCGCGGTTCGGCGGCGCGGGAGTGCTCGCCTGGGACAACAACCAGACCCGTGGCACCCTGGGCTGGCGCACCGACACCGGCCCGCACGACCACACGCTGTTCGAGCTGCTCCCCGAGACCGATCGCCTGCTGGGCGCGGGAGCCCAGTCGGCCGACCTCGCCCGCTACGTGCACCACCAGGCGCGTGAGAAGTACGACGTGCTGCGCTCCAAGCCCATCCGGCTCGCGCAGGAGAACCGTCTGCGCTCGGAGGACATCGACGCGATCCACGCCGTGGCGACGAAGTACTACCGTCTGATCATCATCGACTCCGGCAACGACGAGTCCGACCCGATGTGGCTGCGCATGATCGACCACGCCGATCAGATCGTCGTGGCGACCACGACTCGCGACGACCACGCCGAGGCCGGTGCTCTGCTGCTCGAAGCGCTCGAGGACCGCGACGAGCGATCGGCACGGCTCGCCCGTCAATCGGTGGTCGTCGTCACTCAGGCCGACCCGAAGGCCACTCCGGCTGATGTCGACCAGGTGGTGACCGGCTACCGCGACCTGGCACGAGAGGTGGTCGCGATTCCGTTCGACCACGAGATGGTCGACGGACACCTGCGGCTCGGCGCCCTCGCGCCGGCGACGCAGACCGCCTGGCTGGCTGCGGGGGCCGCCGTCGCGCGCGGACTCTGACCACGGCACTGAGCGTCCCTCGGTGCGCTCGTCACGCCCGCGGTGCGATCAGAGCGATTCGATCCAGTTGCGCAGCAGCCGGATGCCCGCTTCTCCCGACTTCTCGGGGTGGAACTGCGTCGCCGAGAGCGGACCGTTCTCGACCGCCGCGATGAAGCGCTCACCGTGGGTCGCCCACGTCACGGCCGGCTGCGGGAACGGCGCGATGACGTCGAGCTCCCACGCCGTGGCTGCGTACGAGTGCAGGAAGTAGAAGCGCTCGTCCTCGATGCCGCGGAACAGCACGCTGCCCTCCCCCGGCTCGACCGTGTTCCAGCCCATGTGCGGCAGCACCGGGGCATCCAGCTCGGCGACCGTGCCCGGCCACTCCCCCAGCCCCTCGGCGGGCTGGCCCCGCTCGACGCCGCGCTCGAACATCACCTGCATGCCGACGCAGATGCCGAGCACCGGGCGTCCGCCGGCCAAGCGTCGGTCGATGATCTCGTCACCGCCGTGTGCGACCAGCGCCTCTCGAACGGCGGCGAAGGCGCCCACGCCGGGCACGAGCAGTCCGTCCGCGTCGAGGGCACGGCTGCGGTCGCGGGTGAGTTCGACCTCGGCGCCCGCCGCGGCCAGAGCCTTCACGGCGGAGTGCACGTTGCCGGACTCGTAGTCGAAGACGACCACGCGCCGCTCGGTCACAGCGCCCCCTTCGTCGAGGGGACGCCGTCGACGAGCGGGTCGAGCGCCTTGGCCTGACGGAACGCGCGGGCGAACGCCTTGAACTCGGCCTCGGCGATGTGGTGCGGGTCGCGGCCCCCGAGGAGGCGCACGTGCACGGTCAGGCCGGCGTTGAGGGTGATCGCCTCGAACACGTGGCGCACCAGCGATCCGGTGAAGTGACCGCCGATGAGGTGGAACTCGAATCCGGCGGGCTCTCCGTCGTGCACGAGGAACGGGCGGCCCGAGATGTCGACCACGGCCTGCGCGAGAGCCTCGTCGAGGGGCACCAGCGCATCGCCGTAGCGCGAGATGCCCGCCTTGTCGCCGAGTGCCTCGCGGATCGCCTGGCCGAGCACGATCGAGATGTCCTCGACCGTGTGGTGCGCATCGATGTGCGTGTCGCCCGTGGCGCGCACGGTGAGGTCGGTGAGCGAGTGCTTCGCGAACGCCGTCAGCATGTGGTCGAAGAACGGAACGCTCGTGTCGATGTCGCTGCGTCCCGTGCCGTCGAGGTCGACGACGACCTCGACGGTCGACTCGGAGGTGCTGCGGGTCCGGCGGGCGGTGCGGGTGGTCATGCGGACGATCCAATCGACGCGAGGGCTTCCAGGAATGCGGTGGTCTCGGCTTCGGTCCCGGCAGAGACACGGAGGTGATGCGGGATCCCGACGTCGCGGATGAGCACTCCGCGGTCGTACAGCGCACGCCAGAGAGCCTGCGGGTCGTCGACTCCGCCGAACAGCACGAAGTTCGACCACGAGGCGTGCGGCCGGTATCCGAGGGCCTCGAGGGTGGCCGAGATGCGCTCACGCTGCTCGACGATCTCGTCGACCATCTGCAGCATGGTCGACGAGTTGCGCAGCGCCGCGACGGCTGCGGCCTGCGTGAGAGCACTGAGGTGGTAGGGAAGGCGCACGAGCCGCAGCGCGTCGATGAACGCCGGGTCGGCGGCCAGATAGCCGACCCGGGCGCCGGCGAAGGCGAAGGCCTTGCTCATCGTGCGCGAGACCGCGAGCCGCGGCCGGCCGGCCAGTAGGCTCTGCGCCGAGGGCGCGTCGTGCGGGGCGAACTCCTGATAGGCCTCGTCGACGATCACGACGCCGCGCGCCGCGTCGTAGACGGCCTCGATGACGTCGGGTCCCAGCGGCGTGCCGGTGGGGTTGTTCGGGGTGCAGAGGATGACGACGTCGGGGTCGGCCTCGGCGACCTGCCTCGCGGCATCATCGGCGTCGAGCGTGAAGTCGTCGTGCCGGGTGCCTGCGATCCACTGCGCGCCCGTGCCCTGCGTGATCAGCGGGTACATCGAGTAGGTGGGCGCGAACCCGAACGCCGTCCGGCCGGGGCCGGCGAATGCCTGCATGATGTGCTGCAGCACCTCGTTCGAGCCGTTGCCCGCCCAGATCTGCTCGGCCGTCAGTCCGTGACCGAGATACGCGGCGAACGCCTCTCGCAGCGGCGTGAACTCGCGATCGGGGTAGCGGTTGACGTCTCGCAGCGCGAGGGCGATGTCGTCGAGGATGTCGCTGGCGACCTCGTCGGGAACCGGATGCGTGTTCTCGTTGACGTTCAGAGCGACCGGAAGCGGCGCCTGCGGGGCACCGTACGGCGTGAGCCCGCGCAGGTCGGCGCGGAGGGGCAGCTCATCGAGGGATGTCACATGCTCCATCGTAGGCCGAGCATCGCGCACGCCGCCGCGGATGACGGCGCGCGCTCACCCGGAGTAGGCCGTCGGGATCGCGATCGAGGTGCCCACCTGGATCATGCCGGTGGGGAGGTCGTTGAGACGCTTGATGTCGTCGATGACGTCGCGCGGATCGGAGGTGGGTGCAGCCTCGGCGGCGATCGACCAGAGCGTGTCACCGGGCAGCACCGTCACGGTCTCGAAGGCGACCGGCTCGCTCTCACCGGACGCGACCGCCGAGCCGCCGGCCAGCAGCGAGACGGCGATGCCTGCGATGACCGGTGCGGCTGCGAGGGCGGCGAGCAGACGACGACCGCGTGCGGTGAGGCGCAGCCGGGTCGAGACAGAACGCCCTGCAGCGGCCGTGACCGTAGAGGTCTCGGGGGCCTGGATGCTGGTGGTGCTCATGTGATGCTCCTCTTCGCTCTCCCCCGCCCATCGGGCGGAAGTGGTGCAGCTTTCGCATCCGGCATCCGGCCGGGGATGCCGGATGCGAAGCTACGTTCCGAATCTATCTTCGATATCGAACATCTGTCAAGGATTCTTCGAACACCGTGCCACCACTTCTGCGACACGCTCGAACAGATCTTCCGTTTTCCGAACGAACTCGGATACGGTTTCGATGAAGTCAGCCCACCATGGGCCACCGACATTCGAACCGGATCCCCGCGATGACGCGGATCCGCACCGTGTGAGGGCATGAAGGAGCAGCCATGAGCGACACCCCCGAGACCGCAGCCGAGGCTCCCCGCACGCGGCGCCGCAAGAGCCTGAGCCCCAAGCAGATGGCGATCCTCGAGGTCATCCAGACCTCGATCGCCCGGCACGGCTACCCGCCGAGCATGCGCGAGATCGGCGACGCGGTGGGGCTGAAGTCGCTCTCGAGCGTCACTCACCAGCTCGGGCAGCTCGAGCTGAGCGGCTACCTGCGCCGCGACCCGGGCAAGACCCGCGCGATGGAGGTATTGATCGACCTTCCCGGCAGCGGCGCCGAGAACCCCGCCGACACCGCCCCGTCCGTGGGGGACGCTGCGCTGGTGCCCCTCGTCGGGCAGATCGCCGCGGGAGTGCCGATCACGGCCGACCAGCAGGTGGAGGAGATCTTCCCGCTGCCGAGGCAGCTGGTGGGCAAGGGCGATCTGTTCATGCTGAAGGTCAACGGCGAGTCGATGATCGACGCGGCGATCTGCGACGGCGACTGGGTCGTCGTGCGCACGCAGAACAATGCCGAGAACGGCGAGATCGTCGCCGCCATGATCGACGGCGAGGCGACGGTGAAGACCTTCCGCCGGCGCGACGGGCACACCTGGCTGCTGCCCCGCAACTCGGCGTTCGAACCCATCCTCGGCGACGAGGCGGTCGTGCTCGGCAAGGTCGTCGCGGTGCTCCGCTCGGTCTGATCGCGCGCTCGCGACGAAGAGAGGCGCCCCTTCCCGGTCGGGAAGGGGCGCCTCTCTTGCTGGTCAGACCTCAGACGGTGACCGCGACGTCCTCACGGACGCGACGGGTGGCCTCGACGATGTTGCGCAGCGACTCGACGGTCTCCTCGTAGGCGCGGGTCTTCAGACCGCAGTCGGGGTTCACCCACAGCTGGCGCAGCGGCAGCTCGTCGACGGCGCGACGCAGCAGCGCCTCGATCTCCTCGACGCTGGGCACCCGCGGCGAGTGGATGTCGTACACGCCGGGACCGACCCCGTGATCGAAGCCGAAGCGTGCGATGTCGGCGACGACCTCCATCCGGCTTCGCGCCGCCTCGATCGAGGTCACATCGGCGTCGAGGGCGCGGATCGCATCGATCACCACGCCGAACTCCGAGTAGCAGAGGTGCGTGTGGATCTGCGTCGCCGCAGCGGCACCGCCGGTCGCGAGGCGGAACGAGCGCACCGACCAGTCGAGGTAGTCGGCCTGATCCGCCGCCTTCAGCGGCAGCAGCTCGCGCAGCGCCGGCTCGTCGACCTGGATGATCGCGATGCCCGCCGCCTCGAGATCGGTGATCTCGCCGCGCAGGGCGAGGGCGACCTGGTCGGCGGTCTCAGCGAGCGGCTGGTCGTCGCGGACGAACGACCACGCGAGGATCGTCACGGGACCGGTGAGCATGCCCTTGACCGGCTTCGCGCTGAGCGACTGGGCGTACGCGGCCCACGAGACGGTGATCGGCGCGGGGCGCGACACGTCTCCCCAGAGGATCGAGGGCCGGGTGGCGCGCGAGCCGTAGGACTGCACCCAGCCGTGCTGGGTCACGGCGAATCCGTCGAGGTGCTCGGCGAAGTACTGCACCATGTCGTTGCGCTCGGGCTCACCGTGCACGAGCACGTCGAGGCCGAGCTCCTCCTGCAGGG
>NZ_DAMDLU010000163.1:0-5877 GCF_032084865.1 Microbacterium sp. | reverse complement strand
GTGCTCGCGGGCGGACACCCCACGGCGCGGGCCGACGATGAACAGCGGCTGCCCCACCCGTGCGCCCGCCGCCCACCGGGAGGCCGGGCCGGTGAGGCCCGGTCGCAGGTGCAGCACGAAGTCGACGACGATCTCGGTGCCCGCATCCGTCACGGTCAGCTCGCGCACCGAGTAGGTGCGCATCGAGCCGCGCTCGTCCTCCGGAACGGCGAGGTACGATCCCCACCAGTCGTCGCCGTCACGGTCGATCGGCGGCACGGCATCCGGTCGCGGCGGGAAGATCAGCTTGATGCGCGAGTCGAGCGTGTCGCCCAGGGTGCCGAGCTCGTCGAGCTCGTCACCGCCGAACGTGATCCGCACGAAGTTCGGCGAGACCCGCTCGACCGCGCGCACCTCGGCGAGCGCCAGCAGGTAGGTGGGCCGAGTCTTCGTCGTGGTGTCAGTGGACATGATGCCTCCCGATGGGCGTGACCATCGGCTTGCCCGAGACGGGGTCGACGGTGATCTGGTTGGCGAGGCCGAAGACCTCGTGAACGAGTTCGGCGGTGAGGATCTCACCCGGCGCCCCGACCGCGTGCACCCGGCCGTCCTTCATGGCGACCAGCTCGTCGCTGTACCGGGCGGCGAGGTTGAGGTCGTGCAGCACCATCACGATGGTGGTGCCGCGTGAGACGCTGAGGTCGGTGAGCAGATCGAGCACCTCGACCTGGTGGGCGACGTCGAGGAACGTGGTCGGCTCGTCGAGCAGCAGGATGTCGGTCTGCTGCGCGAGCGCCATCGCGATCCACACCCGCTGGCGCTGACCGCCCGACAGCTCGTCCACGCTGCGATCGGCGAGATCGCTGATGCCGGTGGCGTCGAGCGCGTCGGCGACCACGGCGTAATCGTGGGCGCTCCAGCGCGCGAGCATCCGCTGGTGCGGGTGCCGCCCCCGGCCCACGAGATCGGCGACCGCGATCCCCTCGGGCGCGACGGGTGACTGCGGCAGCAGCCCGAGAACGCGCGCGACCTCCTTGGACGGGCGAGCGTGCACCGAGGCGCCGTCGAGCACGATCCGGCCCGCAGCCGGCGCGAGCAGGCGCGCCAGCGCACGAAGCAGCGTGGATTTGCCGCATCCGTTCGCCCCGACGATCGAGGTGATCCGGCCGGGCGCGATCGACAGATCGAGCCCCTCGATGACCGTGCGGTCGCCGTACGCGAGCGTGACGGACTCGGCCGCGAGAGTGTGTGCCGCGGTCACAGGGAGCCTCCCGAGCGGTTGGTGCGGATGAGCAGGTAGATGAGGAAAGGCGCGCCGAGCACCCCCGTGACGACACCGACCGGGTAGCGGGCGCCGAGGACGAACTGCGCTATCAGGTCGCTGCCGAGCACGAGCGCGGCGCCGACGAGCGCGCTGGGCAGCAGCAGGGTCGCTCCGGGTCCGGCGATGCGCGCGGCGATGGGCCCGGCCATGAACGCCACGAAGGCGATGGGTCCGGCCGCGGCCGTGGCGAAGGCGAGCAGAGCGACCGCCCCGAGGATGAACAGCATGCGCGTCGCGTTCACCCGCACGCCCAGGCCGGCGGCGGAGTCGTCGCCGAGCTGCATCGCCCCGAGCGAGCGCCCCTGCGACAGCATCAGCGGCATCACGACCGCCGCCGCGACGGCCATCGGAAGCACGCGCTCCCACGAGGCGTTGTTGAGGCTGCCGCTGAGCCACTGCATCGCGGCCTGGATGTCCCAGCTCGCCGCCCGCGAGAGCAGGTACGAGGTCACGCTCTGCAGCATCGCCGCGACCCCGATGCCGATGAGGATCAGCCGGGTGCCGGCGAAGCCGCCCCGGATCGAGAGCGCGTAGATCAGCGCGGCCGTGGCGAGCGCGCCGCCCAGCGCGAGCAGCGACACCGCCGGCCCGTCGAGCGAGAGCACGATGATGCCGATCACTGCTGCGGCGCCGGCGCCGTGCGAGATGCCGATGATGTCGGGCGAGGCGAGCGGGTTGCGCAGCAGGGTCTGGAACGTCACGCCGGCCATCCCGAAGCCGAGCCCGGTGAGCACCGCCAGTACGGCCCGCGGCAAGCGCAGCTCGCCCACGGTGAACGAGGCTCCGGGCACCGTCTCGCCCAGCAGGACCCGCACGATCTGCTCAGGGCCGTAGAACCGATCGCCGACCATGAGCGCGACGGCGAAGAGCAGGCACACCAGCGCACCCAGCGTGATCGTGGCGGCCGCGTGGCGGCGGTGGCGGGCGCGGCGGCCGGCGATGATGCCGACGACGCGCTGCGCGCCGGTGTCGGCCGGACGCTCGAGCGTGTGCCCGGTCGGGATGCGGGTCTCAGCCGCGGCGTGTGCGCCTGCCGTGCGCTCGCGAGCGCTCACAGTTCACGCACCTTCTGCCTGCGCACGATCCAGATGAAGAAGGGCGCCCCGATGATCGCCGTGATGATGCCGACCTGGATCTCCTGGCCCGACGGGGCGATCACCCGGCCGACGATGTCGCTCGCCGTCAGCAGCACCGCTCCGACCATCGCCGAGAACGGCAGCAGCCAGCGGTGATCAGTGCCGACCAGCATCCGGCACACGTGCGGCACGATCAGCCCGACGAAGCCGATCGGACCGGCGATCGCGGTGGCGGCGCCGGCGAGGATCACGGCGCCGAGCGCCGCGAGCATCCGCGTGCGGGCGACGTTCTCGCCCAGGCCTCTGGCCATGTCGTCGCCGAGTGCGAGGGAGTTCATCCCCCGTGCGCTCAGCAGGCAGATGAGGGCGCCGAGTGCGAGCACGGGCGCGGTGACCGCGATGCGCGGCCATTCCGCACCGCCGACGCCCCCCACCTGCCACGACTGGAAGCTCTGCAGCAGGTCGACCCGCGGCAGCATGATCGCGCTGATCAGCGAGGCGAAGGCGGCCGAGGTGGCCGCACCCGCGAGTGCGAGCTTGAGCGGAGTGGCACCGCCGCGGCCCAGGGATCCGACGGCGTAGACGAAGACCGCCGCCACCGCGGCGCCCGAGATCGCGAATGCCATCTGCCCGAACGGGTCGCTCAGGCCGAACGAGGCGATGCCGATGACCACGGCCAGCGAGGCGCCGTTGGAGACGCCGAGTATGCCCGGTTCGGCGATCGGGTTGCGGGTGACGGCCTGCATTGCCGCTCCCGCCACGGCGAGCGCCGCACCGACCAGCAGGGCCAGCGCCGTTCGCGGCATCCGCTTGATGATCGCGGCCTGCTCGATCGTCTCGTTCTGCCCCGCCAGCGCCGCGAGCAGATCGTCGATCGTCACCGCGCGCACGCCGAACGAGATCGACAGGATGCTGAGCACGATCAGCCCCGCGACGCCGGCCATCAGCCACGACGCGCGCGCCAGCACCGGCCGGCGCAGATGCGCGACGGCCGGTGCTGGTGCGGCGGCGGTGGAGGTCACAAGCGGAAGTCTCCGGATGCGCGAGTGCTACCGGGCCAGCGGTGCGGCGAGGATGTCGAAGTAGTCGCCCAGGCCCCACGGGATCGACAGCGGCGACGGATTGGCGGATGCCGCGATCGGCGTCGCGTCGGGCAGGATCGCGACGCGCCCCTCGGCGATCGCGGGGATCTTCGACAGCAGCGGGTCGGCCTGCAGGGTGGCCACGGTGGAGTCGTCGCCGTAGGTGACGAACAGGTCGACATCGTCGAACCTCTGCGCCTCCTCGGCCGACACCTCGAGGTAGAACTGGTCGCTGTCTTCGCTGTCCGCGACGATCTGCGGCAGCGGCAGGCCGAGCTCGTGCAGGTAGCCAGGACGGGTGTCGGCGGCGGTGTAGTAGCCGATCTTCGACAGGTCGCTCATGTCGAAGTAGCCGAACAGCACCTTCGCGCCGTTCAGGGCCGGGTGCTGCTCGAGCGCGGCGTCCGCGTCGGCGTCGAGCTGTTCGACGAGGGCCTCGCCCTCCTTCTCGAGGCCGAGCGCGGCGGCGTTCATCTCGATCATGTCCTCGACCGAGGTGCCCCACGCGACGTCGGGGTAGGCCACGACGGGAGCGATCTTCGACAGGGTGTCGTACTCCTCCTGCGTGAGTCCGGAGTACGCGGCGAGGATCACGTCGGGGGCGGTGTCGGCGACGGCCTCGTAGTCGATGCCGTCGGTCTCGTCGAACAGCACGGGGGTCTCGCCGCCGAGCTCGTCGAGCTTCTGCTCGGCCCAGGGCAGGATGCCATCGCCGTCGTCGTCTCCCCAGGTGGCCTTGCTCATGCCCACCGGGACGATGCCCAGCGCGAGGGGCACCTCGTGGTTCGCCCACGCGACGGTCGCGACGCGCTCGGGCTTGGCGTCGATCACGGTCTCGCCGTAGGCGTGCTCGATGGTGACGGGGAACGGCCCGCCCGAGGATCCGGTCGAGCCGGCGGTCGAGTCGCCGGAGCTGTCATCGGCGGCGGAGGCGCAGCCGGCGAGGCCGAGGGCGAGGGATGCCGCGGCGGCGAGGACGAGGAGGCGGGAAGATCGCACGGGCGTTCCTTCGGGTGGGTGGCAGGCGCGGATCGCGCCGGGTTCGGTAAGGCTCACCTAACGTAACACGGGTTAGGCAAGCCTTACCAACCGAGGAATCGCTCGGCGGGTGGTCAGCAGATCACGCGATCCCGCCGCCGTCCACGACCAGCGCCGATCCGGTGACGTACGACGCCTCGTCGCTGGCGAGCCATACCACGGCCGCCGCGATCTCGCTCGGCTGCCCCATCCGGTTCAGCGGACGCTCCGCCGCCTCGGCCAGGAATCCGGTCTGGTCCTGACCCAGCTGACGGGCCTCGTCGCGCAGCATCCCGGTGTCGACGTCGCCCGGGTTGACCGAATTGACCCGGATACCGTCGGGACCGTGGTCGATCGCCAGCGCGCGGGTCATGTTCACGACCGCGCCCTTCGACGCGCAGTACGAGATCGCCTGGCCGCCGCCCTTGAGTCCCCATCCGGAGCCGGTGTTGACGATCGAGCCGCCGCCGTTCGCCTTCATGATCGGCACGACGTGCTTGCACATCAGGAAGATGGCGCGCACGTTCACGCCGAACACGCGGTCCCACTCCTCGACGGTGGTCTCGACGGCGGTGGTGCGACGGATGATGCCCGCGTTGTTGAACACGACGTCGATGCCGCCGAGCGACTCGTTCGCCGTCTCGACGACGCGGATGATGTCGTCTTCGCTCGAGACGTCGGCGGCGATCGCGACGGCCGTTCCGCCGGCGGAGCGGATCTCCTCCGCCACCGCCTCGGCGGCGTCGGCGTTCAGGTCGACGACGGCGACCGAGGCGCCCTCGGCGGCGAAGGCGAGCGAGGTGGCGCGGCCGATGCCGCCGGCGCCGCCGGTGACGATGGCTTTTTTGTTCTCGAGACGCATGGGTTTCCTTCCGGGTGGGCTGAAGGTCGGGTTGGGCGACCGGGTCAGGGGACGAGCTCGGGGGCGGCGACAGCGTACAGGCTGGTCGTAGCGGCTCCCGTGATGACGCGGATGTGGCCGGACAGCCGCTCGTCGACGGCGGGATCGCCGGTCTCGACGATGAGCGCGCGGCCATGCAGGTCGATGAGCTTCTGCTCGGGGGCGACCACCATGAGCGGATCGTCGCCGAGGGCGCTGACGACCGCGGCCGAGAGCTGCTGGTTGCCGCGGCCGAGCAGAAAGCCCTGCCCGCCGATCACGGTGACGACGGCCTGCGCCGGGCCTCGGGAGATCTCGTCGAGCAGCTGCGCCTCGCTCGCGGCCGACAGCAGCCGTCTGCCGTCGAGGATCACGTCGACGCCGAGCGGCGACTTCTCGAGCCCGAGCTGGCGGGCGATCTCGGCGGTGGTGCCGCCGGGGCCGAGCAGGTAGCGCACCCCCGGCCGCATCCGCTCGACCGCGCCCCGGGCGGCGGCCGCAACGGCCGCAGCTTCGGAT
>NZ_DAMDLU010000162.1:0-5968 GCF_032084865.1 Microbacterium sp. | reverse complement strand
GCGCTCGCCGAGTCGGTCGGGCTGGGTCACCTCGCCGGCGAGCTCGCCCCGCTGGTGGATGCCAAGCTGCGCCGCGAGCCCATCGAAGACCTTCGCCTCGACTTCGAGGACGGCTACGGCACGCGCGGCGACGACGAGGAGGACGCCGACGCGATCCTCGCCGCCGAACGCGTCGCCGAGGCCGTCGCCGCGGGCACCGCGACGCCGTTCATCGGCATCCGGTTCAAGTGCTTCGAGGCGCCGACCAGGCGCCGCGGCATCCGCACCCTCGACCGCTTCGTCACCACCCTCGCCGCCGCCGGTGAACTGCCGGACGGGCTCGTGCTCACCCTGCCGAAGGTCACCACCGTGGCGCAGGTCGAGGCGATGGTCGCGCTGTGCGAGCGCTTCGAGGAGCGCCTGGGCCTGGCATCAGGGCGCCTGCGCTTCGAGGTGCAGATGGAGACGCCGCAGCTGATCGTCGCCGCCGACGGCACGATCCCCGTCGCGACGCTGCTGCACCGCGGCGAGGGGCGCGTCTCGGCGCTGCACTACGGCACGTACGACTACAGCGCCTCGCTGCAGATCGCCGCGGCGTACCAGTCGATGGAGCACCCCGCCGCCGACTACGCCAAGCAGGTGATGCAGGTCGCCGTCGCCGAGACCGGCGTGCGACTCTCCGACGGGTCGACCAACGTCATCCCGGTCGGCGAGAACGCGACGGATGCCTGGAAGCTGCACGCCCGCCTGGTGCGGCGCTCACTCGAGCGCGGCTACTACCAGGGCTGGGACCTGCACGCCAACCAACTGCCCACTCGGTACCTGGCGACCTACGCGTTCTATCGAGAGGGCTTCGAGGCCGCCGCCCGCCGCCTCGACAACTACCTGCACGGCAGCGACGCGACGATCATGGACGAGCCCGCCACCGCGCGAGCCCTCGCCCGTTTCGTCGTGCGCGGCCTGGAGTGCGGTGCGCTCACCGAAGACGAGGTGCGCTCGTCGACGGGCGCCTCGCCCGCCGAGCTGACGCGGCTCGCACATCCCAAACTCGCCACCAAGGAGGCCTGATGTCCTACTACACCCCGACCGGCGGTCTGCCGCCGCAGACCGACCTGCTCACCGACCGCGCGATCGTCAAGCTCGCCTACACGGTGATCCCCAAGGGCGTGCTGCGCGACATCGTCACCAGCAGCCTGCCGGGCTTCAGCAACACCCGCGCATGGATCATCGCCAAGCCCACCCCGAGCTCGGCGGAGACGTTCTCGCAGCTGATCGTGGAGATCTCGCCCGGCGGCGAGGCCGCCAAGCCCGAGCCGGAGGCGGGCGTCGAGGGCGTCGTCTTCGTCACCACCGGGAAGCTCACGCTGACGCTCGACGGCGAGACGCACGTGCTCGAAGAGGGCGGCTACGCCTTCCTCGCGCCCGGTGCGGACTGGTCGCTGAAGAACGAGGGCGACGAGGTCACCAGCTTCCATTGGATCCGCAAGGCGTACGAGTGGCTCGAGGGCGTCGACGCACCCGCTTCCTTCGTCACGCGCGACCAGGACATCGAGCCCACGCCGATGGTGGGCACCGACGCATGGCTGACCACCCGCTTCGCCGACTCGAGCGACATGGCGCACGACATGCAGGTGAACATCGTCACCTTCAAGCCGGGCGGCTCGATCCCCTTCGCCGAGACGCACGTCATGGAGCACGGCCTGTTCGTGCTCGAGGGCAAGGCGGTCTACCACCTCAACGGCGACTGGGTCGAGGTCGAAGCCGGCGACTACATGCTGCTTCGCGCTTTCTGCCCGCAGGCCTGCTACGCCGGCGGCCCCGGCGACTTCCGCTACCTGCTCTACAAGGACATGAACCGTCAGATCAAGCTCACGTGAGCCGATCCCGCGCATCGCGGGCCGAGCCGACGCACCCGCCGGGCATCCGGTGGGTGCGTTCGGCTTTCCAGCGGGTTCCGGATGCCGGAATCCCGGCGGCTCTCCGTTGACACCTCCCGCACCCCGCTCTAGCCTTTCATTAGTAGGAACTTTTTTTCCGCAATACGAAACCAAGGACGATCATGAGCTACACCGTCAACGCGTCGATCCTGCTGACCGACCTTCCCGTGAACGAGCGTCCCGCCGCAGCCAAGGCGGCCGGCTTCGACGCTGTCGAGTTCTGGTGGCCGTTCTCATCCGCCGTGCCCGAGCAGCAGGAGGCCGACGCATTCGTCGCCGCCATCGATGAGGCAGGCGTGCAGCTGACGGGTCTGAACTTCTTCGCCGGTGACATGCCCGCCGGCGACCGCGGGCTGGTCTCGTGGATCGGTCGCGAGGGCGAGTTCCGCGACAACGTCGAGGTCGTGGTCGGCATCGGCGAGCGCACGGGCACGAAGGCGTTCAACGCGCTCTACGGCCTGCGCCAGGAGGGCGTCGACGCGACGGCGCAGGACGACCTCGCCGTCGAGAACCTCGCCATCGCCGGCAGGGCCGTCGCTCGCATCGGCGGCATCGTGCTGCTCGAGCCCGTCTCGGGCGCCGACGCGTACCCGCTGAAGACCGCGGCAGACGCGCTCGCCATCATCGCCCGAGTCAAGGACGAGCATGGAGTCGACAACGTCCGCCTGCTCGCGGACTTCTACCACCTCGCCGTCAACGGCGACGACGTCGCTGCCGTCATCGCCGAGCACGCCGGCGAGTTCGGGCACATCCAGATCGCCGACGCCCCCGGTCGCGGCGAGCCGGGTACCGGTGAGCTGCCGCTGACCGAATGGATCGACGCAGCGCGCGCCGGCGGCTACGACGGCGTGATCGGTCTCGAGTACAAGGCCACCCAGGGCGACCCGTTCGCCTGGATTAAGAACTGACACCCCACTTCCGCGAAGGAGCGACGACATGACCAACATCACCATCATCGGTCTCGGAATCATGGGCCTGCCCATGGCGAAGAACCTCGTCACGGCGGGCTACACCGTCACCGGCGTCAACCGCAGCCCTGAGGCTGTGCAGAATCTCGTCGATGCGGGTGGCAAGGGCGCCGCCAGCATCGCCGAGGGCGTCAAGGACGCCGACGTGATCATCACGATGGTTCCCGACTCCCCGGACGTCGCCGGCGTCGTGCAGGGCCCCGAGGGCGTATTCGCCAACGCGAAGAAGGGCGCCCTCTGGATCGACAACTCCTCGATCCGGCCGGATGTCGCCAAGGAGCTGGCCGAGGAGGCCGTCGCGGCCGGTCTGGGCGCCGTGGACGCACCGGTGTCCGGTGGTGAGCAGGGTGCCATCGACGGAGTGCTCTCGATCATGACCGGTGGCTCTCCCGAGGACTTCGCCAAGGCCGAGCCCATCCTGCAGGCCATCGGCAAGACCATCGTGCACGTCGGCCCCGCCGGTGCCGGTCAGACGGTGAAGGCGGCCAACCAGCTGATCGTCGCCGTCAACATCCAGGCCCTCAGCGAGGCGATCGTCTTCCTCGAGGCCTACGGCGTCGACACCGACGCGGCACTCAAGGTGCTCGGCGGCGGTCTCGCCGGGTCCAAGGTCCTCGACCAGAAGGGGCAGAAGATGCTCGACCGCGACTTCGCCCCCGGCTTCCGCCTGGCCCTGCACAACAAGGACCTGGGCATCGTCACCGCTGCAGCCCGCGGCGCCGGAGTCACCGTGCCGCTCGGCTCGGCCGTCGCCCAGCTCGTCACCTCGCTCGTCGCCCGCGGCGACGGCGGCCTCGACCACTCCGGCCTCTTCAAGCTCACTGCTGAGCTCTCCGGCCGCGAATAACAACGAAGGACAGAACATCATGACCCGCATGCGCGCAGTGGACGCCATCGTCCAGATCCTCATCAAGGAGGGCGCCGACGAGGCGTTCGGCCTGCCCGGAGCCGCCATCAACCCGCTGTACTCCGCGATTCGCGCCGGTGGCGGCATCCGGCACACGCTCGCCCGCCACGTGGAGGGCGCGTCGCACATGGCCGACGGCTACAGCCGCACCGGTGACGGACGCATCGGCGTCTGCCTCGGCACGTCCGGCCCCGCCGGCACCGACATGATCACCGGCCTGTACGCTGCGATCGCCGACAGCATCCCGATGCTGTGCATCACCGGCCAGGCGCCGGTGGCGAAGCTCGACAAGGAGGACTTCCAGGCCGTCGACATCGCGTCCATCGCGAAGCCGGTGACCAAGTTCGCCAAGACGGTGCTCGAGGGCGCGCAGGTTCCCGGCGTGTTCCAGAGCGCCTTCCAGATCATGCGCTCGGGCCGCCCCGGTCCCGTGCTGATCGACCTGCCGTTCGACGTGCAGATGACCGAGATCGAGTTCGACATCGACACCTACGAGCCGCTGCCGGTCGCCAAGCCGGTGGCCACCCGCGCGCAGGCCGAGAAGGTGCTCGACATGCTCACCGCGTCGGCGCACCCGGTGATCGTCGCCGGCGGCGGCATCATCAACTCCGGCGCCTCCGACAAGCTGGTCGAGCTGGCAGAGACCCTCGGCGTGCCGGTGGTGCCCACCCTGATGGGCTGGGGCGCGATCGCCGACGACCACCCGCTGGCCGCAGGCCTGGTCGGCATCCAGACCTCGCAGCGCTACGGCAACGCGAGCTTCCTCGAGAGCGACTTCGTGCTCGGCATCGGCAACCGCTGGGCCAACCGCCACACCGGTGGGCTCGACACGTACCGCAAGGGCCGCACCTTCGTGCACGTCGACATCGAGCCGACGCAGATCGGTCGTGTGTTCGCGCCCGACTACGGCGTGGTCTCCGACGCCGGCGCCTTCATGGACGTGCTGCTCGAGGCGGCACGCGAGCGGGTGGCCGAGCTGCCCGACTACAACGGCTGGGCCGAGGAGTGCCGCGACCGCAAGGCGCGTCTGCAGCGCAAGACCAACTTCGACAACGTGCCCATGAAGCCGCACCGCGTGTACCAGGAGATGCTCACGGCGTTCGACCGCGACACCACCTTCGTCACCACGATCGGTCTGTCGCAGATCGCCGGCGCGCAGCTGCTGCACGTCTACGGCCCCCGCAAGTGGATCAACGCCGGCCAGGCGGGCCCCCTCGGCTGGACGGGACCTGCCGCCCTCGGCGTCGTGCGCGGAAAGCCCGGTGAGCAGGTCGTGGCGCTCTCGGGCGACTACGACTTCCAGTTCATGATCGAAGAGCTCGCGGTGGGTGCGCAGCACAAGCTGCCGTACATCCACGTCGTGGTGAACAACAGCTACCTGGGCCTGATCCGTCAGTCGCAGCGCGGTTTCGAGATGGACTACGAGGTCTCGCTGGCGTTCGACAACGTCAACACGCCGTACGACCCCGACAGCGTCGCCACCGGCTACGGCGTCGACCACGTCAAGGTCGCCGAAGGGCTGGGCTGCAAGGCGATCCGCGTCGAGCGACCGGAAGAGCTCGCCGCCGGCTTCGCCGAGGCCGCCCGCCTGCGCGACGAGTTCCAGGTTCCCGTCGTGGTCGAGGTCATCCTCGAGCGCGTCACGAACATCGCGATGGGTGCGGACCTCGACACCATGAACGAGTTCGAGGACCTCGCCGCATCGCCGGCCGACGCCCCCGAGGCGATCTACGCCCTGCTCGACTGATCGATTCCGAGTACGACATGCGCATCCTCATCGCCTCTGACAAGTTCAAGGGCTCGGCGACGGGCTCGGAGGTGGCGACGGCGCTCGCCGACGGCATCCGGGAGATCATCCCGGATGCCGTCGTCGACGCGGCTCCCGTCGCCGACGGCGGCGAGGGCACGGTCGACGCGGCCGTCGCGAGCGGCTTCACACCGGTGACGGTCTCGGTCACCGGTCCCACCGGTCACCCGGTGGATGCCACCTTCGCCGTCCGCGAAGAGCAGGCGATCATCGAGATGGCCGCCGCCAGCGGCCTGGACGTGCTGCCCGGCGGCGAGAAGGATGCCCTCGGGGCGACCAGCCGCGGCACGGGCGAGCTCATCGTCGCGGCGCTCGACCGGGGCGCGACTTCGATCGTGCTCGGCGTGGGCGGCAGCGCGTGCACCGACGG